>JBOHCT010000112.1:0-13971 GCA_050699055.1 Streptosporangiaceae bacterium
GTACTGCACCGCACGGCGCTCATGTCGCCGTCGCCTGGCGCGGTCGTCTCGCTCGGGGAGCCGAACGGCCACGCGGACGTCCCGCTGCTGGAACAGCGCGGCCTCGTCGGGGGGTCACCGGCCGCGTATGTCTGTCGTGGTTTCGTCTGTCAGGCTCCGACGACGAGCCCGGACACGCTGGCGGAGGCGCTCGGTCCCCGCCGCTGATCCATGTGGTGCCAGGAGTCCCCGGTGGGTTTTCCCGCGTCTGTCTTGTCCTGCCTTTGCGTAGGCTGACGGTAACGAACCGCCAGCCTGAGGAGCCGAGCGCGATGGCCGATGAGACGATCGGCGAGCGGTTGCGAGTCTGTCGTCGCTACCGAGGGATGAGCCTGCAGGTTCTCGCCGATCGCACCGGCTTGTCGAAGTCGTTCCTGTCGATGGCTGAGAACGGAAAGCGGCAGCTGGAGCGTCGCTCCGATATCGCGGTAATCGCCGACGTCCTGGAGCTGTCCCCTTCGGAGCTGACGGGCCAGCCCTACGCGTTGCCGAGGTCCAGGCGCTCCAGCGGGCACGCTGTGGTTCCGGGTGTCCGGCAAGCGCTGCTCGCGTCGTCCATCGACGCGCCCCTGGACATCCCCTCTCGTGGGCTGACCGAGCTCACGCGGGCCACGGCGCGGGTCGAACGGCTGTGCGAGGAGTCAGACTACCCGGCGTTCGGCGGGCTGCTGCCGGATCTGTTGTCCGAGCTGCACGTGGCCGCGGTGAGCAAGGAGGAGCGGGCACGCCGGGAGGCGTTGCGACTGCTCGTCCGCGCCTGCCACGCCGCCTTCTACCTGGTGAAGGACCTCGGCTACCTGGACCTCGCAAACATCGCGGCGTGGCAGGCATCGGACGCGGCCAATCGCCTGGGCGACCCGGCTTTGAGCGGGCTGGCCGCGTTTCTCCGTGCCCATGCGCTGATGCCGGCCGGTTATCGCTGTCAGGCCCCAGCGCTGGCGACCGCGAGGGACGCGGTGGGGCGGGTGCAGTCCGTACCGGACGTCGCGACCCGGGACGTCTGCGGGATGCTGCACCTGACAGCGGCATTGATCAGCGTCAACATGCGACGTGTCGACGAGGCGAGAGAGCACCTCGCCGAGGCCGTGAGCCTGGCAACCTCTGCCGGGGAGAGCAACGCGTTCGGGCTGCGCTTCGGTTCGACCAACGTCGGCTTCTGGCGCGTGAACCTGACCGTGGAGATGGGTGACGGCGGCAGGGCCGTCGAGATCGCACGTAGGCTGTCACCAGGACGCCTTGAGTCCAAGGGACGTCAGGCTGCCTTCCACGCCGACGTCGGGCGAGGGCTGGCTCGGATGAGTGGCCACGATCGCGAGGCCATCGAGGAGTTCCGGCGCGCCGAGAGTCTCGCTGGTGAGCAGGTCCGCAACAACCCCTTCGTGCGCGACACCGTCGCCCACCTCCTGCACTGTGCCCGACGAGAAGCGGGCGGCAGGGATCTGCGCGGGCTGGCCTACCGTATGGGGCTGGGCTAGCGACCCTGGGTCGCTAGCCCAGCTGCACAGCGTTCACGACCGTGAACTCTACGTAAGACTGGGCAGCTAGGTTTCCCTCGTTACAACAAGTAATCGATGTGGCACCGCCATAGCGAGGGAGGCGCTCATGCGTGACCAGCCCTGGGCACGGGCCGACGAAGCCGTCAGCGGGCTGTGCCTCGCCCTCGCGAAATGGCGCGGCCACGACGCCGGGCGCTCGGTGCGGTGGTACCACCGCGGCGTGTCGGACGAGCCCTCCGAGGAGGTCGTCAGTCTCGCGCTGACGGTGGGCGAGGCCGAGACCCTGGCCCGGCACCTCCTGGCCTTCCCGCCCCCTCGCGACCGGTAAGCGGTGATGAGGTCGGCCGAGCAGTTGAGATAGGTGCGTAACTCTGTAATGATGTATTTATGTCATTTGGTGAAGCGACGGAGGAGCTGCGCGGCTGGTTCGCCGGCAGGCTCCCGGAGGATTGGTTCGAGGCGCCACCCGAGATCACCCTCGACCGTGAGGAGATCACGATCGTCGGGCGGCTGGCCGCGCCCGAGGTGTCCGAGGGGGCCGCCGACGCCGAGCGCTTCGCCGCGGTCGCCGGCCGAGTCCAAGGGTTCCGCGAGGACACTCGCGAGCGCCGCATCGCGATCGCGCGCGAAGCCGAGCACCGGTTCCGCCGCAAGGTCTCCTGGGGCGTCGAGTGCGCCGGCGAGCGGCAGATGTTCACCACGCTGTCGGTCCCCGTGATGACCCGACTGCGCCAGCCGGAGCGGCAGGTCCTCGACACCTTGGTGGGCGGCAGAGTCGCCCGCAGCCGCAGCGAGGCGCTCGCATGGTGCGTACGCCTCGTCGGTGACAACACCGAGACCTGGCTGGCGGACCTGCGCGACGCGCTGAGCCATGTGGAGCGCGTGCGCGAGGCCGGACCCGGATCGTAGCCCGCGTCCCCGCAAACCCCGAGCGCAGAGGTCTCTATCAAATCCCGAGCACGCTTTGGCCCGATCCTGCAACCGTGTGTGACTAAACGAGAACGGGGCTTGAGGTGACTGGGGAAACCACTTCCTGCCAATCTTGCCGTCGCGCTGCGGAGCAAGTTGATCGACGAGTTGGCTGACTGGGAGCCGTTCCGTAACGCGGCCGTCGAAAACGCCATGCGTGCCGTGCCGCGGCATTTGTTCCTGCCCGGCGTCCCTTTGGAGGAGGCACACTCCCACGGCAACGTCGTTACTCATCGAGACTCTGAGGGTGTGGCGACCAGCTCGGCCTCGCAGCCGGGCATCGTAGGAGCAATGCTGGAGCAGCTCGACGTGCGGTCGGGGCACCGGGTGCTGGAGATCGGGGCGGGCACCGGCTACAACGCGGCGCTGTTGGCGCGACTCGCCAGCCCGCAGGGGGAGGTGACCACGGTCGACATCGACGAGGATGTGGCCGAGAGTGCGAGGCGAAACCTGGATGCCGCCGGGTACGGACAGGTGCGGGTGATCTGCGGTGATGGCGAGGGTGGCTGCTCCGCCGCGGCACCCTATGACCGGATCATCGTGGCCGGGGGCGCGTGGGACATCCCGCCGGCGTGGCTGGAGCAGCTCGCCCCAGGGGGGCGGGTCGTCGTCCCGCTGCGGATTCGGGGCCTGACCCGTTCGGTCGCGCTGGAACGGCACGGGGCGTGCTGGCGGAGCTTGTCGGTGGAGAACTGCGGGTTCGTTCCCTTGCGCGGCTCCGGTTGTCAACCGGAGCGCAACATCCGGCTGAATGAGGACGGGAAACTTATCCTGCGTACGGACGACGGACAATCCGCCGCCGCCGAAGCGCTTCGCCGCGGCCTCGGCGAGGTACCAGCGCAGTTGTGGACGGGCGTGACGGTCACCGACGAGGAAAAGGGGAGAGGTTTCGGAGACCTAGACTACTGGTTGGCCGCCCCATATGGTCTCTGTCGGCTCCTTGTCCGCTCCTCCGATCATCGGCTTGTCACTCCGGCGCTCGCCTACGGGAGTATGGCGTTGCTGCAGGGCGACACCTTCGCATACCTGACGAAGCGTCCAGGCGGCGAGGCCGGCTGGTACGAGCTGGGGGTCTGCGCGTACGGCCTGCCGGTGAGAAGCTGGCCGGCCGGACCGCCGAGCGGATCCGTGCGTGGGACACCGGAGGCGGACTGCCCACGCGAATCGAGGTCTACCCGTCTGGTGCGCCGGTCCCCTCCCCCCGCGCCGGAACTCTCCTGGTGGCCGATAAGCGTCACGTCCGAGTGGTCGTCCGCACGGTGGCCCCTGATGAGCGGACGGGAAGCCAGTGAGAACGCTGTACTGGATGGAGAACATTATGCCCTCCGAGACGGACGTCACCTTCGGCGCCGCGATCGCCGACCTGTTCACCCTTGACCGTCGCGCGGAGCCCGCCGAGGACCTGACCGACTCCCCCTGCTCCAGCAATTGCACCGACGACGGCTGCTCGCGACCATCCACCTGCTGACGTCCACCACTGCCAGACGACAGCCCTGGTCGGTCGCACCTCGTGCGCTGCGGGACCGTCGCCGTTCAGATACGGGCAGGGGCTTATGGTCCGCTCCCCTTTCTCCGCCAGTTCGGTTATCCCGATCCTGGCGCGTATTCCGCTGCTGCCTGTCGTCAACTCCCCGGAGAATGCCGCGGGGGCGGACGCGCTACTGGCCGAGGGAATGTTCCTGGCCTCACGCCAGGCCGGCGCTACGAGAAAGTTGACCAAGCGACCGGGGGTTGAGGACCGCCTGGCCGTTACCCGCCGGGGCTATGAGGTCCGCGCGCGTCGGCGACCAACACCGTACGGTGTGTTCGCTGGCGTGGCAATCGCCCGGTTCGCCGGCAAGGGTGAACCCCCGAGTCTGCGGCTGGACGGCCGCCACCGTGCTCGCACCAACCCAAGTGCCGCGTGGCTGGCTGACGTGCGCGATCGGATCCTGAACGAACCCGCTGCCTGGTCGGCGCTGACGCTCACCACTAATAACCTGGTCACTCGCCGCGGTGAGCGTCTGGAACACGAGCGGCAGGCCAGCGGCGGAGCCAGGCCGCAGTACGTGTCGATCCGCGTCACGGGCGCAACGACGCTCATCATGAGCCTTTGCGCGGCGGGGGCGACAGGCAGAGATATTCGCGCGAAGATCGCCGAGCGGCGGCCAGTTCCAGAACACGTCGTCGACGCCGCCCTCACTGAGCTCGTCCGCGACGGGTTCTTGCTGACCGACCTGCTGCCCGGCGACTTCGCCGATGACCCGATCGGGCAGCTACTCCGCAAGCTCATCCCAGGCCATCGACTGCGAGCGCCGCTGGTCAGGCTGCGCTGGCTGGCGCTGACCGGTACCGCCCCGGCGATCCAGCTCGACTGGACAGGCTGCGGGCTGCCAGATCCCTGGCCGACCAGATCGGTTCTTGTGAGCGGCCCTTGACGGTCGACGTCGCCATCGACGCGCGCATCGTGCTGCCGGCTGCGCTGGCGGGCGAGGCTGCCGCCGCTGCGGGGGGCACTATGGCGGGCCGGCTTGGGGCAGGCGCCGCTGACGCGATACCACGAACGGTTCCTGGAACGATACGGGGCCCACCGGTACGTCCCGCTGCTGGACGTCACCGACCCAGCCGTCGGCTTCGGCATCGACGTGAGATCACCTGACCTGGATCCGGCCGACCAGCCGGAGCGGCGGACGGCAGTAATGGCGTCGCTTCTTGGTCGCGCCGCCGCGAACCGTGGCGCGGAGGTAGTGCTCGATGACGCCGATATCGCCGCGCTGAGGCACAGCCAGCCTGACCTGCCCCACGTCGCACGGCCGAGATCTCCGTGCGAGTTATTGCCGCTAGTGTGGAAGACAAGGCGGCAGGGCGGCTGCAGCTAGCCGTTTGTCCAGGCGGCTTCCAGGACGCCGGGGCGAGCTTGGGGCGGTTCACCGGACTCCTTCCTACGACGACTGTCGGAGTGGACACCGCAGCGACTGCACTGGTCGCCGAAGTCGTCGCGGGCGCTCGCGTCTCGGAAGGCGCAACGCTAGCACCGCCAACCCGGCTCGCGCCGTGCCGCATCCCGGTGTGCGTGGCCCCCGAACCCGGCGACCTCGTCCTCAGCGATCTGGTGCTGGTCTCCGACGGTCACCATCTGATCGTGTGGTCGTCCAGCCACGACCGCCAAGTCATCCCGGTCCTGTATTCGCGGCTGGCGCCTCGCCTACTGCCGCCCCTCGCCCGATTTCTGCAGCTCCTCGGGCGTACGGGCTCCCGTCCCCTGCACGGCTGGTCATGGGAACCAGCCGACCGTGGTCCCTTCACTCCCCGCGTCCGGTACCGGCGGACCATCCTCGCCCCAGCCCGCTGGGTCCTGCCACCAGCCCTGACCGGCGCGGCACGCGATGTCGCCGCTTGGCGCGATGCCCTGGAGAGGTGGCGAGCCAAGATTGTCCCAGCTCCACCCGACCTCATCATTGTCGACGACGGTGACCAGCGTCTGCCTCTGGACCTGCGCCGTGCGGATGACCGAGAGCTGCTGCGTCGTTACACGGGTCGTGGCGCGCACGCAGTGACCGAACCTCCCGGTGGTCCGAACGCCGTCCAGGCCGTCTTGCCAGGCCCCTCCGGTCATCACGTCCTCGAACTGGTCGTGCCACTGGCGAGGCGGGACAACGCGCCATCGCCGGTGCACCGCGCCCCTCTTCGCGTTCGCGGCGCGGGGACCGGGCTGCACCTGCCCGGCGGGCGGTGGCTGTCCCTAGCGACTGGGCCGCTGCCTCGGCGAACGCGGGTCATCGTCGTAGAGGTGCAGGAGTGTTCGGCAGCCCGGGCGGGCTCGCGGCCTCGCTCATCATCGGGACGCCGTATCTGCCTGACCCTTCCGCGAAGTGGAAGGCTGCCACGCACGCCGCCCGCTGGCTGTCGGCCGAAGCGACCGATCGCGCTGAGGCGTATCGGGAACGTCGCCGGTCGGGTGTTCTTACTGCGCCATGGCGGTTCTACGACGCGATCAGCGGCCTGGCTGGCATCGGGAGAGTACTCCTCGCGGCCGTCACCGCCGGAAATCACGAGTGCGAACAGGGGCTACTGGCCGCGCTGGAGACCCTTATCACCATGATCCGAACGAGTCAGGGGACCCGACCCGGCTGGTGGCTCCCCGCCGCGGAGCACCCGCCGGGCGACGTTCACCCCTCAGGCGTCGCAACCACCGGCCTCGCCCACGGCATCGCCGGGCCGCTGGCGTTCCTCGCGGTAGCACACGTCGCAGGTTGGTCCGTTCCGGGCCAGGTCGCCGCGATCGACTGCGTGGCCCGCTGGCTGCTGCACTGGAGCACCGATGGCGGGACCGACGCCGGCGCCGTACCCGACCAACCCGGGTTGCTGACCGGCGCGGCCGGCATCGCGCTCGCGCTCGCCGACCACGGCAGCCTTCCCGCACCTCAGGTGCCGGCCCGATGGGACGCGACCTTGTTGCTCTCCTTAACGCGGCCGCGCGTTTGCTTTTCGGGAGCATCGGGCAACGCTTTGTACGTGGCGGGTGTTTCCGCTCGCCGTCATCGGTGTGGCCGGCGACTTCCGTCGGAGCGGCGGAAGGTACACTCACGGCATCCCACACCCCGGACGATTCGGGGCAGCGTCGCCCCGGGCGAAGGAGCGATCGTGGCGTACGAGGCCCAGGCGCGATCCGTCGAGTCAGACCCGACCTCCGAGCGGCTCCGCGAGCTGACGGAGCGCATGCCCAACTCCCAGGTCACGGAGTTCGGCAACGTCAACGTCAAGACCGCCGTCCACGCGCGCAGCACGCGGTCGACCTTCATCGTCGACGATTCCTCCAACGCGGACGGCAAGACCATCACACGCCAGGAATACGACCGGGTCGCGCGTCTGCAGGACGAGTACCTCAAAGGCCGCGACGTGGTCGTCGTCGACGGCTACATCGGCAGCGATCCCGAGTTCCGCACCCGTGCCCGGCTCGTCATCGAGTCGAGCAACGCCAACATCGCGGGCATGCAGCAGCAGCTGTACTACCCACTGGCCGCGGGGGACGACTCCGAGTCGGTGACGACCGTCGTCTACACGCCGGGGCTCCCGGCGCCCGGCTACCCGGACGACCGCCTGATCGCAGTCGACCTGAACAGCAACACCACGCGGGTCCTCAACTCGGACTACTTCGGTGAGTCCAAGAAGGGCGGCCTGCGGATGTGGAACAACATCGTCTACCAGCGCGGCGGCCTGGCTCTGCACGCCGGCTGCAAGGTCATCCCGGTGAACGGCGACAACAAGACGGTCCTGATCGTCGGCCTCTCGGGCACCGGGAAGACCACGACGACGTTCACGACCCAGCTCGGCAGCAGGCCGGTGCAGGACGACTTCGTCGCGTTGATGCCCGGCGGCGAGGTGTACACGACAGAGAACGGTTGCTTCGCCAAGACCTTCGGCCTCGACCCGGACGACGAGCCGGCGATCTACGACGCGACCACCAAACCCGACGCCTACCTCGAGAACGTCTCCGTCGACGTGCGCGGCCGCGTCGACTTCCATGACACGTCGTTCACCAAGAACGGTCGTACCACCTGGCCGTTCAAGTACGTCGAACCGGCCGACCCGGCCGAGGTCGGCCCGGCCGAGTACCTCCTCATCCTCAACCGCAACGAGAACCTCGTCCCCGGGGTCGCGCGCCTCGACCGTGCGCAGGCGGCGGCGTACTTCATGCTCGGCGAGACGACCGGCACCAGCGCGGGCGGCAAGGAGGAGGAGGGCAAGTTCCTCCGCGTCCCGGGCACGAACCCGTTCTTCCCCCGCGACATGGCCGACATGGGTAACCGTTTCCTGGAGCTGCTCGGCACCCACCCGCTGGAGGTGTACGTGTTGAACACCGGTCGGATCGGCGGCGGCGAGGACGTCGAGGGCTCGAAGAAGGTACGCATCCCGCACTCTTCCGCGATGGTCCAGGGCATCGTGGAGGACACGATCAAGTGGGAGACCGACCCGGACTTCGGGTACGAGATCGCCACCTCGGTTCCCGGTGTCGACGACCCCGAGCTGCTCCAGCCCCGGCGGCTGTACGAGCGGGAGGGTCGTGTGGAGGAGTACGAAGAGAGGGTGGAGCGGCTGAAGCGCGAGCGGCGCGAGTACCTCCAGTCGTTCGGCGGGCTGGATGAGGCGATCGTGAAGTCGATCGGCTAGCGGCACCACGTCAACCTGTCACCGTCCTCGGACGTCCAACAAGCGAGGGCCACGGTTCGCGGCAGGAAGGGTGCGGCCATGGGGCTGCGCGATCTCGTGTACGGGCTGTACGAGCACCGTCTCGAGACGTCGCTGATCCCGCAGGGGCGTCCGCGCCATGTCGGCGTCGTCCTCGACGGCAACCGTCGCTGGGCCCGCGCGTCGGGCCTGGAAGACGTGAGCAAAGGGCATCGCAGGGGCGCCGACAAGATCTCGGAGTTCCTGTCCTGGTGCCGCGAGCTCGGCGTCGAGGTCGTGACGCTCTGGCTGCTCTCTACCGACAACCTGAACCGTCCACAGGCCGAGCTGCACTCCCTGCTCCACATCATCGAGGACACCGTCCGCAACCTCGCCGAGCTGGGCTGGCACATCAACCCGATGGGTGCTTTGGACCTGCTGCCCGCCGACACCGGGCGGGTTCTCAAGGAAGCGGGGGAGGCCACCGCCCACGCGCCCGGCTTGATTGTGAACGTGGCAGTCGGGTATGGAGGAAGACGTGAGATCGCCGATGCCGTGCGGTCACTGCTCCACGAGCACGCGAGTAGGGGCACCAGCATCGAGGAGCTGGCAGAGGTCCTCGACGTCGAGCAGATCGCCCAGCACCTCTACACGCGCGGTCAACCGGACCCGGACCTCGTCATCCGCACTTCGGGTGAGCAGCGGCTCTCCGGGTTCCTCCTGTGGCAGAGCGCGAACTCGGAGTTCTACTTCTGCGAGGCGTTCTGGCCCGATTTCCGCAAGGTCGACTTCCTACGGGCGCTCCGCGCGTACGCGGCACGCCAGCGCCGCTTCGGGGGGTGATCAACGGCTGGCGGGTGCCTTCGACCGCGATCGGTCGGGCGTGTCACGTTTTGTCTCGCCGGCAGCCGACGTAGCGTCAGATCCGACGGGCAGCGACCCGCCGCTCGTTCCGGGAGGCCCCGTGCGACGACGTCGTGAAGGGCCGGTGCCCGGCCCTTGGTGGGCCTGGTCCCGGTCCCTTCGACAAGACACGACGTAGGGCGCCGGACGGCGCCCGGGGGAGTGCCAGTGGCAGCGTCTAATATTGGCCCTAGTAGTGGGTCTACTAGTGGGTCTACCACCAGCCGCACCAGCCGCCGTGACAGTGCCAGTAACGGGACCAATGATGGGGCCCGTGATGGGTCCCGCCGGCGCACGTACGTCCTCGACACCAGCGTCCTGCTCGCCGACCCCGCCGCGGTCACGCGTTTCGCCGAGCATGAGGTGGTCCTGCCGATCGTGGTGATCAGCGAGCTCGAGGCCAAGCGCCACCACCCCGAGCTGGGCTTCTTCGCCAGGCAGGCACTGCGGCTGCTCGACGACCTGCGGACCGCCCACGGCCGGCTCGACGAGGCGCTGCCGATCGGGGACGACGGCGGCACCCTCCGGGTCGAGCTGAACCATACCGACGCGTCAGTGCTTCCTGCCGGGCTCCCTGTTGGCTTCCGGACCGACCCCCGTGGCCCCCGCGACAGCGCGTCCACGTCCTCGTGGGGTGGGGGCGACACCCGGATCCTCGCCGTGGCGCGCAGCCTTGCCACCGAGGGCGACGACGTCGTGCTCGTCAGTAAGGACCTGCCGCTGCGCATCAAGGCCGCGTCGGTCGGGCTCGCCGCCGAGGAGTACCGCGCCGAGCTGCTGCCCGAGTCCGGCTGGACCGGCGTGGCCGAGATCGACCTGTCCGGCGGCGACGTCGCGGCGCTGTACGAACACGGGTCGGCGGATCTCGAAGCCGCCCGTGACCTGCCCTGTCACACCGGCGTCGTGCTGATGTCGGAGCGTGGGACGGCGCTGGGGCGGACGATGCCCGACAAGTCCGTACGGCTCGTACGCGGCGACCGCGAGGTCTTCGGCATTCACGGCCGCAGCGCCGAGCAGCGCATCGCGCTCGACCTGCTCATGGACCCGGACGTCGGCATCGTGTCGCTCGGCGGCCGAGCCGGGACGGGGAAGTCGGCGCTCGCCCTGTGCGCGGGCCTCGAGTCGGTCCTGGAGCGCGGTGAGTACCGCAAGGTGATGGTCTTCCGGCCGCTGTACGCGGTCGGCGGGCAGGATCTCGGGTACCTGCCCGGCACGGAGAACGAGAAGATGACGCCGTGGGCGCAGGCCGTCCACGACACGCTGTCGGCGTTCACGACGGAGGCGGTCATCGAGGAGGTCCTCGACCGCGGCATGCTCGAGGTCCTCCCGCTGACCCACGTCCGCGGCCGGTCGCTGCACGACGCGTTCGTCATCGTCGATGAGGCGCAGTCGCTGGAACGCGGCGTCCTGTTGACCGTGCTGTCGCGGATCGGTACGGGCTCGCGGGTCGTGCTGACCCATGACATCGCGCAGCGCGACAACCTCCGGGTCGGCCGGCACGACGGCGTGGTCACCGTGGTCGAGAAGCTCAAGGGGCATCCGCTGTTCGCCCACGTGACCTTGACCCGTTCCGAGCGTTCGCCGATCGCCGCGCTGGTCACCGAGATGCTCGACGAGGTCGGCGGCTGAGCGGACCTGGGCGCCCGGCGACGTACGCCGCACCCGACGATCTTCCCGACCGCTGACAACGTGGTGTTCCGTACGAGTCTTGTCCCGAATGTCCGATCGTGTGACCGCCCTGTGATATTTGCCACCCGCATTCCCGGCGATTCCGGTTGCGGGGACCCGGTGAGTATCCGGCACTGTGGAGGGCCGTAAGCACCCCTGCGTGCGCGTGATCCCGTCGCCATGACCCTGCGGCTGGCCGCACGTCGCGCCGTCCCACCAGCGTCCACGCCATGGACGCCCGGCGCCAGCCCCCCGCCTTGTCCCCCGTGGGGAGGTATGTGCATGGGGTGGAGGTCGTTCGCGTGTACGGACTTTGCGAAAAGCAGGACCTGCAAAGTAGGACCTGCGAAACGCACGGCTGATGGAGCGTACGCGCGACCGTCGGAAGGGATGCCTTGCTCCGCAACCGGATGGTCATCCGGGGAGCGACCGCCCTCGGTACGGCTGCTCTCGCGGCGGCGGGCTTCGTCGCCGCACACACATGGCAGGAACTACCCTTTCAGGCCTCGACGGCCAGCGATATGGCAGCGGCACCCGCGAGCGGCGGTACGACCGCCGAGGAGGCCGGTCATGCCGCCGCCATGAGGACCGATGCGGACCGCATCGTGCGGCTTCACACGGAGGCACAGCACAAGTTCGTCCACCAGGAGGTGACGAGTCAGCGGGCGGAGAGGAAACACCTCAGGGCCGCCGCCGACAAGCTCGAAGCCCGCGCGAAGGCCCGGGAGCGTGCGCGCGAACGCGCCGCCCGCGAGCGGGCCCGGGAGGCTCGCGAGCAGGAGGCGCAGGCTGCCGCCAGCCGCTCCACCGCACGGGAGCCGATCGCGTCCGGCGATCCACCGGCGATCGCCCGCCAGATGGTGGCGGCCCGCGGCTGGAGCGACAGCGAGTTCACGTGCCTCGATCAGCTGTGGGAGCACGAGAGCGGATGGAACCCGCACGCCAGTAACCCGTCGACCGGCGCGTACGGCATTCCGCAGGCACTCCCGGGGTCGAAGATGGCGAGCGCGGGCTCGGACTGGGAGGACAACCCTCGTACACAGATCGAGTGGGGCCTCGGCTACATCTCCGACCGGTACGGCACCCCGTGCGGCGCCTGGTCCCACTTCGAGAGCTACGGCTCCTACTGACCGCACCCCCGGGGTCTCCCTCTCGCCGATCTTGAAGTTATCGGGCGCTTACTGGCGAGTAACCCACCGATTTCCTCAAGATCGGCGGAGGAGGGGGGCGGGTCAGGTATCGCGCGGGCGGGCCATCGACAACACGTCGAGCGCCTCGTCGAGCTGCTGCACGGTGAGTTTGCCGTGTTCGACGTACCCGCGCTCGATCACGACCTCGCGGATCGTCTTCTCCTCCGCGAGCGCCTGTTTGGCGACCTTCGCGGCCTCGTCGTATCCGATGTAGGCGTTGAGCGGGGTCACGATCGACGGCGACGACTCCGCGTACCTGCGGCAGCGCTCGACGTCGGCGGTGATGCCGTCGACGCAGCGCTCGGCGAGCAGCCGGCTCACGTTCGCGAGCAGCCGGATCGACTCCAGCAGGTTCCGGCCGAGTACGGGCAGCATGACGTTCAGCTCCAGGTTGCCCGCGGCCCCGCCGAACGCCACTGCCGCGTCGTTGCCGATCACCTGGGCGGCGACCTGGCACGTCGCCTCGGGAATGACGGGGTTGACCTTGCCCGGCATGATCGACGACCCGGGCTGCAGGTCGGGGAGGTGGATCTCGGCGAGCCCGGCACGCGGGCCCGACGACATCAGCCGCAGGTCGTTGGCGATCTTGTACATGCCGACCGCGATCGTCCGCAAAGCCCCGCTGGCCTCGACGAGCCCGTCACGCGCCCCCTGGGCCTCGAAGTGGTCCCGCGCCTCGCGCAGCGGGAGTCGGGTGTCGGCGGCGAGCCGCTCCACCATCCGCCCGCCGAAGCCGGCCGGCGCGTTGAGGCCGGTGCCGACGGCCGTGCCGCCCAGTGGCAGCTCGCCCAGCCTCGGCAGGACCGCTTCCAGTCGCTCGACGCCGAGACGCACCTGCGCGGCGTACCCGCCGAACTCCTGGCCGAGCGTCACCGGGGTGGCGTCCATGAGGTGCGTACGGCCGGCGGTCACGACCTCGGCGAACTCCTCGGCCTTGCGGGACAGCGAGGCCGACAGTACGCGCAGGGTAGGGATGAGGTCGCGGACGACTGCCCTGGTAGCCGCGATGTGGATGGCGGACGGGAACTGGTCGTTGCTGGACAGGGGGTTGTTGACGTCGTCGTTCGGGTGGACGGACGCCCCGAGCCGCTTAGCGGCGAGCGTCGCGATGACCTCGTTGGCGTTCATGTTCGAGCTGGTGCCCGAGCCGGTCTGGTAGACGTCGATCGGGAAGTGGTCGTCCCAGTCGCCGCGGACGACCTCATCCGCGACGTCCTGGATCGCCTTGGCCGTGTCGGGGTCCAGCATGCCGAGCTCTGCCTTGAGTGCCGCGCACGCGCCCTTGATCGAGGCGAGCCCGGCGATCAGCTCCCGCTCGATGCGCAGGCCCGAGACGGGGAAGTTCTCGACGGCCCGCTGTGTCTGCGCGCGCCACTTGGCCGAGGTCGGGACGCGGACCTCGCCCATCGAGTCGTGCTCGACCCGGTACTCCTCCTCGGCCATGGGGACCCCTCGTCCGCTCGACGCCACACTGTCTGAGTACGAGCGTAGCGAGGCGGGGTGCCGGGAACTTAGGGCGTGTCTCGTGGATCTACTGTCCCGGTGCGCGTCGCCTGGAC
>JBOHCT010000113.1:0-13971 GCA_050699055.1 Streptosporangiaceae bacterium
GTATCGCTCCCGGCGGGCTCGCCGACCTCGTCGCCGTGCGCCTCGACTCGCCCCGGCTCGCCGGGGCGACCGACGACGATCTCCTCGCCGGCGTGGTGTACGCGGCGACAGCGGCGGACGTCTCCCATGTGGTGGTGGAGGGCGAGCTGGTCGTGGCCGACGGGGTGCACCAGCGGGTTGAGGACGTGTCCGGCGCGCTCAGCAGGGCCGTCCACGCTGTCATCTGACGATCATGTTTGCCTGGCCGGTGACGGCCGAACCACGGATCTCGGGCGTCGATCCCGTCATGCACCACGCACAGGTGACCGCGGGCCCTCTGGCGCTCCTCGGGAGGGGGAGGGTCCCGCTCCCCGGGTGAGTCCCGCGCCTCCGCGCAAGGGCCGATCTCAATCAATCGATTGACTGAGGCGGGGCCCTGTGGTCCGATGGGCGGGTGTCAGCGCGAGTCCCAGTGTCGCCCGCCCCCGACCAGCGGGTCACCAGCAGCAGGCGCCGCATCCTCGACGTGGCCGGCGAGCTGTTCGCCGCCTACGGGTACGAAGGGGTGTCGACCCGCCAGATCGCGGCGGGGGCGGGGCTCAACATCGCGACGGTCGCCCACCACGTCGGCGGCAAGCGGGACCTCTATCTGGCTGTCCTGGAAGAGTTCCACGATCGCGAGCGGGCGGTGTTCGAACACGCGCTCGCTGCGTTGCCTGACCCGCTGCCCGCCGGTCCCGCCGCCCGGCGCGACGCCCTCCTGTCCGTCCTCGACGCCTACCTCGACTTCTGCCTCGCCACCCCGCAGGTTCCCGCGCTGTGGATGCGCCGCTGGCTGTCCGACGCCGACGACGTACGGAGCGTCGAACGCGCATACGCCGCCCCGCTGTACCGGATGCTCGAGCGGGTGCTCGCGGAGGCGTGCGTCGACGCCGACCCGCATCTGGCACTGCGCACGGTCGTCTGGACCATCTACGGCTACTGCACCGGCGGCGTCCTCGACGTGCGCGGCGAGCGCGTCGCCCCGACCGACCCGGCGGCGCGCCGGGCTTTCCGGGCCCATCTGCGGACACTAGTGGCACGGATGCTTGGCTTCCCGGATCCTGACATGTCGGGCGTGCCGGATCCGGAGACGTGATGGGCGGGGCCGGCGCGGAAGGGCTCCTTACCGCCGGGGCCCGAGGCCTGCCGCGCCGCCTGCTCGCCGGCTATGCCGTGGGATCGCTGGGCACGGCCGCGTTCGCGACGGTGCCCGGGCTGCTGCTGCTGTACTACCTGACAGACGTCCTCGCCGTCCCCGCCGCGGTCGCGAGCGTGGTGCTGTTCGTGGCGAAGGCCTGGGACGTCGTCGCCAACCCGCTGATCGGCACGCTGAGCGACCGGAGCGCGCAGCGGCGGGGCACCCGGGCGCGGTACCTCTTCGCCGGCGGGGTCCTGCTTCCGCCGCTGTTCGCGCTGTTGTTCGCGGTGCCCCGTCTCTCGTCCCCCGCCGCCGCGGCGTACGTCGGCGGGGTCTTCGTCGTGGCCGCGACGGCGTACGCCCTGTACCAGGTGCCGTACATCGCGCTGCCCGCGGAGATGACCGAGGAACCCGCCGAGCGGACGAGGATCATGGCGTACCGGATGGTCCTGCTGTCCGTGGGCATCCTGGTCGCGGGCGGGGGTGCTCCCGCCATCGTGGCGGCGACCGGCCACGGGCGCTCCGGGTACGCCGTGATGGGACTCGCGATGGCGGCGTTCATCGCGGTCGGCATGCTCGGTAGCGCGGTCGCCGTGCGGCGGGTCCCCGCCCATCCGCACGCCGCCCACGGCCTGTCGTTCGCCGCCCAGCTGCGGCTGGCCCGGGGCAACCGGCCGTTCTTCGTGCTCTTCGGCGTGTACGTCGTCCAGGCTCTGGTGGTCGGGATCATGCTGGCCGGTGAGCCGTACGTCGCCGCGTACCGACTGGGCGACCCTGACCTTACGACCGTGCTGTTCGTCGCGCTGATCGCACCGGCGGTCGTGGTGATACCCGGCTGGTCGGCGTTCGGTCGGCGCGTCGGCAAGAGGGCCGGACTGGTCACGGCGTCCGCGGTGTTCGGGCTGGCGGCACTCAGCCTCTCGCTCACCCTGACGCCGGGTCATCTGTGGATGGTCGGCGGACAGTTCGCCGTCCTCGGCGTCTGCTACGCGGGCATGCAGCTGTTCGCGCTGTCAATGCTGCCGGACGCGATCGCCGCCGACGAAGGGCGGTCCGGGCGCCGCCAGGCCGGCGCGTTCAGCGGGGTGTGGACGGGCGGGGAGACCGTGGCCATGGCGCTCGGCCCGGCGGTGTACGGTGCGGTGCTCGTCGCGTCGTCGTTCGTGTCGTCGTCGCCGAGCCATCCGGTCACCCAGCCGGCGAGCGCGATCACCGGGGTCCTCATCGGGTTCACCGTCATCCCGGGTGTGCTGTTGCTGGCCAGCCTGCCGTTCCTGCGCTTCTACCGGGTGGCGCTGCCGGAGCGACCGATCATCGACGCCGAGGAGGTGGCCGACCCGTGACGATTCCCTCTCGTGCGCTGGACCGCGAGACCGTCCTCGCCACGCTGCGCGCGTACGCGCGAGACGACGTGCCCACCCATGGCGGCAGGACGTTCGCGTACGTCTATGACGCCGGCACACCCGACGTCGACGAGACGGCGCGGGAGGCGGCGGGGATGTTCCTGTGGCACAACGGGCTCGACCCGACCGCGTTCCCCAGCCTGCTGCGGCTGGAGAACGAGATCGTCGGCATGCTGGCCGGCCACCTCGGCGGCGGCCCGGGTACTGCCGCACCGGAGGCGTGTGGCACTGTCACCTCGGGGGGAACGGAGTCGTGCCTGCTCGCCGTCAAGAGCGCCCGCGACCGGCGTCCCCGGCTCGACGGGCCGGAGATGGTGCTGCCGGCGACCGCGCATCCCGCTTTCCACAAGGCCGCGCACCTGTTCGGCGTACGCCCGGTCGTGACGCCCATCGACCCCGAGTCGCTGCGGGCTGACGCGGAGGCCATGGCCTCCGCCATCACGGAGCGCACGGTACTGGTCGTCGCCAGCGCCCCGTCGTACGCGCACGGCGTCGTCGATCCGGTGCGGGAGATCGCATCCGCGGCGTCGGCGCGGGGCGTCCTGTGCCACGTCGACGCCTGTGTCGGCGGCTTCGTGCTGCCGTACCTGCGCAGGTTGGGCCGCGGCGTCCCCGATTTCGACCTCAGCGTGCCGGGCGTGACCTCGATCGCGGCCGATCTGCACAAGTACGCGTACACGCCGAAAGGCGCATCGGCGCTGCTCTACCACGACCCCGCGCTGCGGGCACACCAGATGTGGGGGTACGCGGCCTGGCCCGGCTACACGGTGGTGAACGCCACCCTGCAGGGCACGAAGTCGGGCGCCCCGCTCGCGGCCGCCTGGGCGACGTTGCGGGGGCACGGCGATGATGGGTACTTGGAGCTCGCGCGCCGGGCGTGGGAGGCGAGCCGGCGGCTGCGGGCGGGCATCGCGGATCTGTCCGGGCTACGCGTGCTCGGGGATCCGGACATGACCCTGCTGGCCCTCGCCGGCGAGCGGGGCGTGGACGTGTACGCGCTGGCGGACCTGATGCGAGAGCGGGGCTGGTATCTGCAGCCGCAACCCGCCAGGTTGGGGCTGTCACCAACCCTGCACCTGACCGTCGGCGCCGCCACCCTCCCGCTCGTCGACGACCTCCTCGGCGAGCTGGCGCTGGCCGTGGAGGAAGCTCGGGCGACGCCCGGGCAGGACGTGTCCGAGCTGGCAAGGATGCTGCGGGAAACGGATCCGACGGCGCTGACCCCGCGGATGGTACGGGACCTGCTGGCGCGGCTCACCAGAGACGGCGACGGGCCCGACGGGGCGGGTGCGGCTCCGTCAGGGCCGCCGACACGGATGGCGGACGTCAACCGTCTGCTCGACGCGCTCCCCTCTCAGACAGTCTCGGCGCTGTTCGTGGCGGTGCTGAACGCGCTGTACGAGCCCACATCCCCGACAGAGGACTCCTCTAGACGCGCCTGAGCACCGCGACGACCTTGCCGAGGATGGTGGCCTCCTCGCCTGGGATCGCATCGTAGGCGGGGTTGTGCGGCACGAGCCATACCTTGCCGTCGCGCGGCTTGAACGTCTTGACCGTGGCCTCGCCCTCGATCATCGCCGCGACGATGTCGCCGGACTCGGCCACCGGCTGCTGGCGCACGACGACCCAGTCGCCGTCCGCGATCGCGGCGTCGATCATCGAGTCGCCGACGACGCTGAGCAGAAACAGGCTGCCCTCGCCGACCAGCTGCTTGGGCAGCGGAAAGACATCCTCGATCGCCTCCTCGGCGAGGATCGGCCCGCCGGCGGCGATCCGGCCGACCAGCGGGACATACGCCGCGGCCGGCCGCGCGTCGCCGCTGCCGGTCTCGTCGGGTGGCTCCGCGGACACGGCCGCCTCGCCTGGCATCCGGACCTCGACGGCCCGGGGACGGTTGGGGTCACGGCGCAGATATCCCTTGCGCTGGAGCGCCGCGAGCTGATGGGACACGCTCGACGTGCTGGTGAGCCCGACGGCCTCACCGATCTCACGCATCGAGGGGGGATAGCCGCGGCGTTCGACCGAGTCGCGGATCACCTCGAGCACCCCACGCTGGCGCGGGGTGAGACCACTCGCGTCGTGCGGGCCGTCGGTCACCTCGGGTGTGTGCGCCTGTCCGGCCACGATGTCCCTCCTCTGCCCTCGTCCGTGTCACACGGAACGTTAGCCGCTCATGGTCGTCCGATCAAACATGTGTTCGAAACGTGTCGCGCGGGTCGCTCGCGTTTTGTCGGTGGGGTGAGGTACAAAGTCGTACATGCGTTCGATCGAACTCGTGTTCGACGCTCAGGAGGTTTCCATGGTCACCGACGGCCACACCCGCCCTCGACGCGCGCCCTCCCAGACGCCGCTTCGCCTCACTCGGCGGGGGCGGGCGGTTGTGGTAGCCAGTCTGGTCGCCGCGGCGCTCGCCGCGTTCTTGCTGGGGGCGTGGCAGGCACGCGCCTCTGTCGGGGACGACCCCCCGGCCAGCGGCGCTCCGCACTCTGGTCACGTCGTCGTCGTGAGACCGGGCCAGACGCTGTGGGAGATCGCGGCGCGGCACGATCCGGACGGCGATCCGCGCGTGACCGTTCAGCGCATCATCGACTTCAACGGCTTGCGCGGCGCGTGGGTGCGAGAGGGGCAGCGCCTTCGCGTGCCGCCCCAGAGGGGATAACGGGGTCGACACGCCGGGGGCGTCGGGGTTGACCTTGATGTTCTCTGTCCGAGCGATCCCTCCGCTTGCGCATGCCTGGTGTGTGATCTAGCCTGTAGACACAAGATGTAGTAGTTACGCAGATGTAGTTTCCCTATGCATTGTGTTGTGCCGTGAGGCGCCCGTCATGAGTACGTTCGAATGTCCGACGCGGAAGGAGAGTTCGGGTGCACTGTCCGTTCTGCCGTCATCCGGACAGCCGTGTCGTGGACAGCCGCGCGACCGACGACGGGAAGGCCATCCGGCGTCGCCGCCAGTGCCCGAGCTGCGGGCGGCGGTTCACGACGCTGGAGACCGCTGCCCTCATGGTCGTTAAACGCAGCGGGGTGATCGAGCCGTTCTCCCGCGACAAGATCATCACGGGGGTGCGCAAGGCGTGTCAGGGACGTCCCGTCGACGAGGACGCGCTCGCGCTGTTGGCCCAGCGCGTGGAGGAGCGCGTCCGGGCCGGCGGATCCTCGGTGGAGGTGCCGTCCGACGAGGTCGGCAAGGCGATCCTCGGGCCGCTGCGCGAGCTCGACGAGGTGGGCTATATCCGGTTCGCCTCCGTCTACGGGAGCTTCGACTCGTTGGAGGACTTCGATAAGGAGATCGCGCGGCTGCGCGCGGAGCGGAGAGGTGCGGGCCGGTGAGGTGTAGGTGAACGGAGCACGAGGCCGCCGGGGGATTCGCCGGCATAACGACGCTGTTGGGACTCAGGAGGGGGAAACGATGACGGAGACGGTGAACGACCCGAGGCCCGACGCCGGTGGCAGGTCCGGCAAGGGCCTGACGATGCGGCGTGTCTACACGAGGCTAGGGGTCCATCCGTACGACGAGGTGCGTTGGGAGCGCCGCGACGTCGTGATGACCAACTGGCGCGACGGCTCTGTCAACTTCGAGCAGCGCGGCGTCGAGTTCCCCGACTTCTGGTCGGTCAACGCGGTCAACATCGTCACGTCCAAGTACTTCCGTGGCGCCGTCGGCACCCCGGAGCGGGAGTGGAGCCTCAAGCAGCTCATCGACCGGGTCGTCGCCACGTACGTCCAGACAGGCAAGGCCCACGGGTACTTCGCGAGCGACGACGACGCCGAGATCTTCGACCACGAGCTGAAGCACGCCCTCGTCCACCAGATCTTCAGCTTCAACTCGCCGGTCTGGTTCAACGTCGGCACTTCTTCGCCGAGTCAGGTGTCGGCGTGCTTCATCCTGTCGGTCGACGACACTATGGAGTCGATCCTCGACTGGTACAAGGAGGAGGGGCTGATCTTCAAGGGCGGCTCCGGCTCCGGGGTCAACCTCTCCCGCATTCGCTCCAAGGAGGAGCTCCTCTCCTCCGGTGGCACCGCCAGCGGCCCAGTGTCGTTCATGCGCGGCGCGGACGCGTCCGCCGGCACGATCAAGTCCGGGGGGGCCACGCGCCGCGCCGCCAAGATGGTCGTCCTCGACGTCGACCATCCCGACGTCGAGGAGTTCGTCGAGACCAAGGCGCGCGAGGAGCACAAGATCCGCGCCCTGCGCGACGCCGGCTACGACATGGACCTCGACGGCAAGGACATGGCGAGCGTCCAATACCAGAACGCCAACAACTCGGTCCGCGTCTCCGACGAGTTCATGCGGGCGGTGGAGCGCGACCTGCCGTTCTCGCTGCGGGCTCGCACGACCGGCGAGCCGGTGAAGGAGATCAAGGCCCGCGACCTGTTCCGGCAGATGGCGCAGGCGGCGTGGGAGTGCGCCGACCCCGGCCTGCAGTACGACGACACGATCAACGACTGGCACACGGCGCCGGAAAGCGGACGAATCACCGCAAGTAACCCTTGCTTCCCCGCGGACCAGCGGGTCGTCACTGACAAGGGCTTGGTCCGGATCGGGGATCTCGTCGAGCGCGCCGCTCAGGGTGAGGCGTTCGCCGTCTACACCAACGACGTCACCGCCCAGGCGGGCCCGGCGGCCCGGGTGGTCCCGACGCGGCCGGTGCGCTACATGGTCACCGGAACGAACGAGATCGTGGAGCTGCGGTTCTACGACGGGTCGCGGCTGCGGTGCACTCCCAACCACAGGGTGTGGACAGCCGACGGTGGTTGGGTGACCGCCGAGGACCTGACGCCGCAGGATCGGGTCGTCCGGTCCTTCCACTACGCACCCCGCTCGATGGCGTCGGGCACGATCCCGAGCCGCGCGCTGGAGGCCGCGGGTCGGGTCCAGACCCGCAAAGCCCTCACGCCGCCCGAGAAGTGGGACGACGATCTCGCTCACTACCTGGGGTGGCTTGTCGGCGACGGCTGCGTCACCGAGAAGACCGCGGTAACCGTCTACGGCTCGCCTGAGGACAAGACCGCGGTCATGCCGCGCCACCACGCGCTGCTGGAGAGGATCACCGGTTTCGCCAGCAAGCCGAGCGTCCAGGCGAACGGCACGTACCAGCTCCGGGTGACCCGCCGCGCGTTGGCCGCGTTCGCTCGCGGGCTCGGGGTGTCCTCCGGCCGGTCGGCGGACAAGCGGGTCCCCGAGGCCATCTTCGAGGCTCCTGAGGAGGCTCTTGTCGATTTTCTCCAGGGGCTGTACGACGCCGACGGATGCGTGGTGAACGACGAGCGTAAGGGCACGAGGTACGTCGGCCTGGGCAGCCGGTCCGAGGCGCTCGTGCTCGGGGTGCAGGAGCTGCTCGCCTCGCTCGGCATCGCCAGCCGCGTCCATACGATGCCGCCGAAGAGGAACCAGTTCTCCTATGTCCGCAAGGACGGCTCCGAGGTCACCTACGGCACCGACGGGCCGTCGTACGACCTTCGGATCTCCGGCCGTTCGCTGCGCGAGTTCGCCGCGCTGATCGGGTTCTCGCTGCCCCGCAAGGACCGGCGGCTCAGGGATGTCATCGACCTCCACGACGCGTACGACGTCGACGAGACGGTGCGGCTGGTGAGCCGCACCTCGCAAGGTTTCGAGACGACGTACAACCTCACCGAGCCGCGCAACCACTCCTACATTGTCGGCGGTACGGTGGTCGCGAACTGCTCGGAGTACCTCCACCTCGACAACTCATCGTGCAATCTCGCGTCGCTCAACCTGCTGAAGTTCCTGCGCGAGGACGGGACGTTCGACACCGAGACGTTTGTCAAGGTCGTCGAGCTCGTCATCACGGCGATGGACATCTCGGTGACGTTCGCGGACTTCCCGACCGAGAAGATCACGGAGACGACCAGGGCCTTCCGTCAGCTCGGCATCGGCTACGCGAACCTTGGCGCGCTGCTCATGGCGACGGGGCACGCCTACGACAGCGACGGCGGGCGCGCGTTGGCCGCGGCTATCACGTCGCTGATGACCGGTACGGCGTACAAGCGCTCCGCCGAGCTCGCTGGCGTCGTCGGGCCGTACGACGGCTACGCCAAGAACGCCGAATCCCACAAGCGGGTGATGCGCAAGCACGCGGCCGCGAGCGACGCCGTCCGGTCGGTCGGAGAAATGGACCACGAGATCCTCGAGGCGGCCTCGGACGCCTGGAAGCGCGGCCTCGAGATCGGCGAGAAGAACGGTTGGCGAAATGCACAAGCCAGTGTTCTCGCGCCGACAGGGTGCCTGACGGGCGACACGATGGTGACGACCGACCGTGGTCTGACGCGGCTCTCCGAGCTGGGGGATAGCTACGGTGACCGCTGGCAGGATCTCGACGCCCAGGTGAGCACCGACGAAGGGCCTCGCCAGGCGACAAGGTTCTTCGTCAACGGCGAGGAGCCGACGCGCAGCATCACGACGTGGGGCGGCTATCGGATCCAGGGGACGCTCACCCACCGCGTCAAGGTCGTCGACATGAACGCGAAGGAGTGGGTCTGGAAACGCCTCGCCGATATCGAGCCGGGCGACATCCTCCCCATGCAGATGGGCACCTTCGTCGGGGAGCCCCGCCGCGTCCCACTCCCGGTCCTCGACCAGGCGTACTACACGGGCGATCCGCACCTCCGGGTGCCCGACCACGTAGACTCCGACCTTGCGGAGCTGAACGGGTACTTCATGGGCGACGGCTCGCTGCACGCCAAGGGCATCCGGCTGTGCGTCGCCGACACCGACCTCGATGAGGTCGAGCGGCTCAAGATCCTGAGCAAGGGCCTCTTCGGCATCGAGCCGGTGGTAAGAGCCGAGAGCGGGTACCACGAGGTGTCGCTCCAGTCCATTCGGCTCGCACGCTGGTGGAGGGCTGCCGGCCTGGGCAAGGAAATGGCCGGGGACGAGCGCGTCGGCAAGGGATGGCACCCGCGTGTCCCCTCGGCGATCCTCGAGGCCAACGACCCTGCCGTGTATGCGGCGTTCCTCCGGGGACTCTTCGAGGCAGACGGTACGGTCCTCGCCGGCGTACCGAGCGTCTCGACGGCCTCGGCGGCGTTCGCCTCGGAGGTCCGAACGATGCTCCTGGCACTGGGTCTGCCCACGACCACGCGCGAGACCACAAGCGGCTGGGGCGGGCCACAGTTCCAGGTCCGGCTCCGAAACGTGAAGCACGCCAAGCGGTTCGAGGACCGCGTCGGCTTCCTGTCGGCCCGCAAGTCGGCCGCCGTGGTCGAGGCTCCGGCGACTCAGGGCGGCGACGGCTCCGGCGTCCGGTCCGGCTACCTGTACGAGGAGGTCGCGGCCAACGAGGACGGCGGCGTCCAGCCGACGTACGACCTGTCCGTGCCGGACAACGTCACCTATGTCGCGTCGGGCTTCGTGAGCCACAACACAATCGGACTCATGATGGACTGCGACACGACAGGCATCGAGCCAGATCTGGCTTTGGTCAAGATGAAGAAGCTGGTCGGGGGCGGTTCGATGCGAATCGTCAACCAGACCGTGCCGCGGGCACTCGAGCTGCTCGGCTACCAGCAGGAGCAGATCGAGGCGGTCGTCGACTACATCGCCGAGCACGGCCACGTCATCAACGCACCCGGACTGCGAGAGGAGCACTACGACGTGTTCGACTGCGCCATGGGGGAGCGGTCGATCAGTCCGATGGGCCACGTGCGGATGGTGGGGGCCGTGCAGCCGTTCCTGTCCGGCTCGGCGTCCAAGACGATCAACCTGCCCGAGTCCGCCACCGTCGAGGACATCGAGCAGGTCTATCGCGAAGGTTGGCAGCTCGGCCTGAAGGCGCTCGCTGTCTACCGCGACAACTGCAAGGTCGGCCAGCCGCTGTCGGTCGCCAAGCACGAGGAGGACGAGAAGGAAGCGGAGGTCGCCCGTCCCGTCCGCCGGCGCCTGCCGAAGACGCGGCCGTCGCAGACGACGTCGTTCTCGGTCGGCGGCGCGGAGGGGTACATGACTGCGTCGTCGTACCCGGACAACGGCCTCGGCGAGGTGTTCCTCAAGCTCGGCAAGCAGGGGTCGACCCTGGCCGGGGTGATGGACGCGTTCTCGATCGCGATCTCGGTGGCGCTGCAGTACGGGATCCCGCTGGAGACGTACGTCTCGAAGTTCACCAACATGCGCTTCGAGCCGTCCGGCCTCACCGACGACCCGGATATCCGGATGGCCAGCTCGGCGATGGACTACATCTTCCGGCGGCTGGCGCTGGACCACCTGCCGTACGAGACCAGGGCCGAGATGGGCATCTTCACCGCCCAGGAGCGTGCCCGTGCGCTGGAGACCGGGTCGTACGAGGTCGAGGGTGGCGAGGACGACCTCGACCCTGAGTCGCTCGCCCAGTCGGCGGCGGTCGAGTTGCCTCGGGAGGAGCGACCGCGTGACGCCCGGCCCACCGACGCGGGCTCGTCGACGGAGGTCGCGGAGGCCCAGCACGGCCGCCAGGCCGACGCGCCGCTCTGCCTCACCTGCGGCACGAAGATGCGCCCTGCCGGCAGCTGCTACGTCTGCGAGGGCTGCGGCTCGACCAGCGGCTGCAGCTGAGAGCCAAACGGGGCCCCGGGCGTGACCGCGTCCGGGGCCCGGCTGCACGATCGGTGGTCGCCGGACGACCTCGTCCCAGGGGTGGTGGCTCTTCGGCGGCAGGCAGCGCCCGGCGCTGGCGCCTGGGCTATAGCCTGCCCAAACGGGCAACGTAGTGCCCGTAGGTGCGGCGTCATCGATCGACGTTTGGTGGCCGTCTCTCCGTGCTCGTCTACAGCCACGTTTCTCCGTCGGTGAGGTCTCGTTCGCCTGGATACTCGGCCAACTTGGCTTCGAGCGCCTTGATGATGCGTCCGACGTCCGCCGCGGTGCGCCGGTAGCCGTCCGGCAGGAAGACCATGCCGCAGTGCCCGGGGCCTCCGGGCGTGATGGCCTCGTGGTGGAGTGGTCGGTAGTCGCGCAGGTTGTCGGTGACCACGGCGCGACGCTCGCGACGGGCGAGGTTCACGACGTCCGGGTCGGACAGCGCGTGCGAGTCGCCTCCCTCCTTGATGGCCCATCCGTCGTGGCCGCGTCCGCGCAGCTCACGCGCGATGACCGGTGAGAGCATCTCGTCGAGCAGGAGCCTCACCTCCTGACCGCCGCGTGGCCGGCGATCCAGGATGCGTGGGCCTCCTGTTTCTCGCGCGCGTTGAGATCGATCCACTCGTTGATCTCGTCGGGGTACGCGCCGTAGTAGGTGACCGCGGCCTGGACAAGCCCGAGCGGCATCTCCAAGTAGTCAGCAGTGTTGTGGGCGTCGCCGTCGTTGTCTCGGACCGCGGCGATGATCTCCCAGACGTCCATGCCGGTGCCGACGATGCGGGCCCGGCGGCCGGCTGGCCCAGCGACGAACCGAACCAGCGGGTGATCGTCCATGCGTAGGCCTTCCTCGACGTAGCGCTGGGCCAGGGTCCGCGACGGCGTGTGTACGCGATGGGCGCGCGACCTCAGACGCTCCACGGTCGCTTCCGGCAGGCGCAGGCTCATCGGCTGGCTCATGTAGCTCGTAGTAACACAGCGCGCTACAGGACAGGGCTTTCATCCCGGAGGCGGGCCACTGTGACGGAGTCCTTGGGCACACTCTGGGAGAAGAGTCAATGTGCGACAACGCTTGGGCGCGGGCCAGATCCAGATGGCGAGGTTCTCCCGCAGCGTGGGTGGGCGGGGATCTCCCGGTACTTGCGGCCCTTGCCGGATCGCACGATCACCAGCCCTTTGCGGGACTGCGCAATGGGCTGCCTTCGTGCTGACGGTCGAGGGCTTGACCTTCGGTGGGTCAGACGGCGGTGAGCAGCGCGTCGAGCGGTCCAGGCAAGGTATCCTGGCCAACCGCCGCCTCGACGAGCAGCCGTGCGTAGCGCAGCTTGCGGCGCGAGCCGCTGCCCAGGAACCGCCGCATCTGCGCTTCGGGCTCCCGGCCACGCCAGGCGGGCTGGCTCTGCAGCGAGTGGAACGACCCGAGGTCGCCCTGCGAGTCGAAGAGTGCTTCGACCCCTGCGGTGCCCACGGCGCGGATCAGCTCGTCCTCCAGATCGTTGACGCAGACGTAGAACCCGAGGCGCTCCATGTCGGTGCGCATGCGGGGTGAGCCGACATGGGTCGCGACCAGTCCATGCCGGAATATCTCCTCCTCACGCAGGTCGCACAGACCGGCAAGTCGCACCCGGGCGCCCAGCGGGCCCCACCTCGTCAGGAAGCGGCCGATCGCGTGCGCCCCGCCGATCGGCACGATCACGACCCGCTCCGCCTCGAGATCCCGGCCGCGGCCCACGGCGGCCGTTTCCAGTGCGATCTGGTCGCTGATGCCCTCGACGAGCGCCACGGCCCCGGCGTTGTCGACCTTCGCCAGGGCGCGGGCCGTCGCCCGAATCGGGGCGGCAGGGCCACTCACGTAGCCATCGAGCGCCCTGTGGGCAAGCTCACGGCGATTGGTGACATCCATGGTGGTTCCCAGTCCGCGGTTTCCGCACGTCCGGTCGGCTATGGGTTGGATGGGTTACTGGCCTATGCGTCCGTCGATCCGCTCGCGCAACAGGTCGACGTGACCGAGGTGGCGGGCGTACTCCGTGATCATTTCGACCAGCGCCTCGCACAGCGACATCGCCCCTCCACCGCTGCCATGCTGATTCAAGGGATCGTCGCCGGTGATGTCGAGACTGGGCGCCTCGACCACAAACCGCGTGGCGAAGTCCACCTCCGCACGCCACGCGTCCCACGCCCCCGCAACCACCCGGGGGTCAGCAACAGCACCATCGAAATCACCGTCACGGTCGGTGTCGGAGCAGAACAGCCGGGACACGTCCTGTCCCGCCATCATCACCCGGAACGTCGCACGCTCCACCTCGGCCAGGTGTCGCACCAGCCCCAGGAGCGACATCGTCGACGGCTCGACGGAACGCCGCGCCATAGCCTCCGCATCGAGACCTGAGCATTTCATCTCCAACGTGAGGCGTTGACAGCGCAGGGATTCGACCAGCGTGGTGCGCTCGTCGCCCAACGTTGGCCCGTTCTCACGCGGGTCGTCGTCAGACGGCTTGCCGTCCGCGGTGAACATGTCGGCTCGTCGGGTCGTGGCCATGGCCGCAATCATCGGCGATGCGCAAGGCGGCCGACAAGGGGATTAACGACACCTGCACTCATGGCTGCCGTAGCGCGCCCGTCGCTGACCCTGGGCGGCGCTATCGGTCCCGCCCGCCTATGAGACGAGCGGGAAGACGCGCGGGCCCACAGGCCCGGCGATGGGTACCTGGGAGCCGTTCGGAAACTCGCTTCTCAGTAGCGCATGACTAAAGGGTCCACCACATCGCTCGCTGATGTCCGCGTGTGGTTATCTCCGCCGCCAGCCGAAATTATTGTAATAATCAAATTGTGACCTT
>JBOHCT010000114.1:0-13967 GCA_050699055.1 Streptosporangiaceae bacterium
CAGCGCCTTCAGGTCGATCGTGTCCCGCTCCCGGTCCTTGCCCAGCGGGGCGCCCTCGCCCTTGGTGCGGCCGAAGACCTGCTGCTGCTCGCGCAGCGAGCTGCGGTCCCAGGTCTCGATGTGCATGCGGATGCGCCGCACCACGAGATAGGACCCGCCGCTCATCCAGGGGGGACCGTCATCGTCGCCGACCCACACGTGACGACGCAGGGCCGTCTGGTTGTCGCCGTTGATGTTGTCGGTGCCGTCCTTGAAGCCGAACAGGTTACGGGGTGTCTGCTGGCTGGGCGTCGTCGAGGACGTCTTCCCGAAGCCGAGCTCAGACCAACGCATGCTGACCACGCCGAACCCGATCCTGGCGAGATCGCGGATCGCGTGCACCGCGACCTGCGGATCGTCCGCGCATGCCTGGATGGCCATATCGCCATGGGAACGGGCGGGGTCGATATTGTCACCGGGGAAATGCGGCAGGTCGATGAGCGCGGCGGGTCGCTTGTCGCGCAGCCCGAAGCGGTCGGCACCCTCCTTTTCGAACAGCGTCGGGCCGAATCCGATCGTGAGCGTGAGCCTCGCCGGCGGCAGGCCGAGGGCCTCGCCCGTGTCGTCAGGGGGCGCGAGCGGTCGTCCGCCGACGGCTCCATCGCCCACGGGTCTGCCCGCCGTCATGGCGGCCGCGGCACGCGTCCACTCGTGCAACAGCCGCATGAGTCGCTCGCGGGAGTGGGTGATCACGTCGAAGGCGGCGAAGTGCAGCCGATCCTGCACGGGTGTGGCGATGCCCGCTTGGTGCGCCCCTTGGAAGGGGACCGCACCCCCCGCCGAGGTCTCACTGGCGAGGGCCCCCTGCCCCTTGACCAGCTCAGCCCCTGTGATCGACCCGGCCCCGGCGGCGGCACCGGCGAGAGCGCCCGCGCCGGTCAGCCCGAACACCTGGCGTCTGCTCAGAGAAGTACTCATGAGACGACCGTCACCGCCAGCCGTGACAGGGGCTGGGCGAGCGCGTTGACCGCGTCGGACAGCCTCTGCCGCTCATCCCGGCCCACCGTGTCGTACGCCACGAAGCCGTCCGCGGTCTCGTACCGGCCGAGCAGCGCCCGCATGTCTTCGAACTCCTCGTCGAGGGTCTTCGCGAGTGCCGGATCCTTGTCGGCGACGACAGGACGCAACAAGGTGTACACCTTCTTGGCGCCCGCGACGTTGGCCGCCATGTCGACGAGATCGGTGTGACTGTAGGTCTCCTCCTCGCCGGTGATCTTCGAGGTCGCGACCTCGTCGAGCAGTTCCTTCGCGCCGTTCGCCATTGACGTCGGCGTGATCCGGGCCTTCGGAATCCGATGCCGCAGATCCTTGAGGTCTGCGGCGAGCCGGTCGGAGTAGCGCGTCATTCCTTTCGTCGAGTCTTCGCGCCAGAGCGCCTTCTCGATGCGATGCCAGCCGGTCCACGTCGAGCCCGAGCCGACGTCGCGGGCCCGGGCGTCGACCTTGGGGTCGATGTCCCCGAAGCTCTCGGCCACGGGCTCGATGCGCTCCCAGCCGACGCGGGACGGCGCGTACAGGTCCTTCGCCCGCGCGACGTCCCCTTCCTTCACCGCGGCCACGAACCTCGAGGTCTTCGCGATCGTGTGATCGACCTGGCGGTTGACGTACGCGCGGTAGCGCTCGACCGCCTTGTCGAGCCGTGGGTCGACCGGTGTTCGTCCAGTCCCGCCGCCGACGGTGATCCGCTGACGGATTCCGTGGCCCCGCATGCCCGGCTTGCACGCGACCTGGTACTTGCCCTGATCGAGCTGGACCGTCACGCGGGCGGTCGTTCCAGGGCCGATGTTCTCGCTCTCGGTCACAACAGTGTCGCCGGGCGCGTACACGTAGACCTCGGTGACCTTGCTGCCTTCGTTGGTCACCGCCAACGTGTGCGTCCCGGCGGACAGGCGGGTCTTGGCTACCTCACAGCTCGAGCCGGTGGCGGTGACCGTGATCGCGCGGCCGCCCGCCCCGGACGAGGCCGCGCACCCGGCGAGAGGGGTGAAGACCACGGCGGTCGCCGCCGTGACGGCGAGACCACGAGACGAGACACGCATGCAGGCTCCGCACTGTAGGGACCAAACGATTAAGGTGACCCTAACTTAGCCTCGCCTAACCTGACTTCGTCAAGTCCGTCCGCGTTCGCGGTCCCGACCGTCGCTCATGTTCATCCGAGGACGCTGCCCGGCCTACGCGTCGAGGTAACTGCTGAGCATCTGCGCTCGCGTCGGGTGACGCAGCTTCGCCAAGGTCTTCGACTCGATCTGACGGATGCGTTCCCGCGTGACACCGAACTCCCGTCCCACCTCTTCCAGCGTGCGCGGGTGGCCGTCGGTGAGACCGAATCGCAGCTGGATGACCCGCTGCTCACGTTCGGACAAAGTCTCGAGGAGGCGCTCGAGCTGGTCCTGCAACATGATGAACGCCGCAGCTTCCATCGGAACCACGGCGTCGGCATCCTCGATGAAGTCTCCGAGATCGGAGTCCTCCTCGCCGACAGGCGCCTGCAGTGAGACGGGCTCTTGGGCGATTCGCTGGACCTCGGCCACCCGCCCTGGAGACAGATCCATCTCGGCGGCGATCTCGTCCGGAGACGGCTCTCTACCCAGATTTTGGTGGAGCTGTCGTTGGATCCGTACGAGCTTGTTGATCGTCTCGACCATATGGACGGGGATACGAATCGTCCGCGCCTGGTCCGCGATCGCGCGGGTGATCGCCTGCCTGATCCACCAGGTGGCGTACGTCGAGAACTTGTACCCCTTGGCGTAGTCGAACTTCTCCACCGCCCTGATCAGCCCGAGGTTGCCCTCCTGGATCAGATCGAGGAAGACCATCCCCTTGCCGACGTAGCGCTTGGCGATCGAGACGACGAGCCGAAGATTGGCCTCGATCAGTCGCTGCTTCGCCCGCAGTCCCGCGCGAGTGACCATCTCGAGGTCGGCGCGTACCTCTGGGGCGGGGTCGCCGACCTCGCCGAGCTTGTCCTGCGCGAAGAGCCCAGCCTCGATCGCCTTCGCGAGCTCGACCTCCTGCTGTGCGGTGAGCAGCGGGACGCGGCCGATTTCCCGAAGGTAGATCCGCACGAGGTCGCTTGTCGGAGCCCGGACGCCGAGACGCTCCTGCTCCGGCTGGGCCACCGTGTCCGGATCGCCGTCGACGATCTCGATCCCCTGCTCCGAGAGCAGCCGCACCACACCGTCAAGAGCGTCGGCCGGGAGATCGAAGCGATCGAGCGCCGCGGCCACGTCATCTGCCGTGAGGCTTCCGCGCTCACGGCCGCGCGTGACCAGACGTGCGACCAGATCCTGTACCTGGTCTACGGAAGATGGCTCCTGTGTCAGCACCGAAAGACCCACGAAGACCAGTGTGCGTCACATCGGGCCAGAAGTGGGGGGCCCATTTTGACTAGCTGTTGTCTGGTCCTCACGCTCAGACATGTTTGACGCAGTCTCGGGAGCACGTGAACCGAGGCCAGGAGGCCCGGCAGGGCCGACGCCCGCGAGGTTCACCAGCAAACTCAGAGGGCGCCGATGGCACGCTCCCGCAGGGCCCGCCGCTGCTGCTCCAGTGCGACAAGGTCGCCGAACAGCCGGTTGTACTCCTGAGGCCGTTCGACCGGACTCAGCCGCCGCAGCCTGGACTTGGTCTCCGCGATGGCGCGGGTGGCGGCCAGCTCCTCGACGCGCGACAGCACGGCCCGCACGTACGTGTCGTCGATCTCGCCGACCGACCGTGGGGGCTCGACGGCGAGCTCGGTGACGAGAGCCCGCACGGCCTCGTCTCCCGCGTGGTCAAGGACGCTGGCAACCCACGCTCCGCCAGCCACACCCGCGGCAGCGCCTCCCGCGGCGGTGACCGCCTGCTGGGCGGCGGCGTGCTCAGGGCGAGTGAAGACGGAAGGGTCGAGGCCATCGAAGTCCGGGCCTGCGAGCGCGGGACGCTGGATGACGATCTTGAGGGCTTCGCGCTCGACCTGGATGGCCGGGTCAGTGGAGTCAGGTAGCCGGGCGCGGGCACGCTGCGGAGCCCGGGGTGCTGTGACCTGTTCGCTCCCCGGCTGCCCCGCCTCACGTACCGCCGACGCGACAGCCTCGACCTCCATGCCGAGCCAGCCGGCGGCTACCCGGACGTACTCCGGTCGCAACGACCGGTCGCGGATCGACGCGATCATGGGCGCGGCCTTTCTGAGCGCTCCGACCCGGCCCTCGGGGATCTCGAGGTCATAGCGATCAAGAACGCTGCGGATGGCGAACTCGAAGAGCGGGACACGACGGGCGACGAGGTCGCGAACCGCCCCGTCCCCGCGTCGTATCCGCAGGTCACACGGGTCGAGGCCCTCGGCCTGTACCGCGACGAACGTCTGCGTCACGAACTGCCGCTCGTCCTCGAACACCCGCAAAGCGGCCCTCCGTCCGGCATCGTCGCCGTCGAAGGTGAAGATGACCTCGCCGCGGAACTCGCTTTGGTCCATCAGCAGCCGGCGCAGGATCTTGATGTGCCCGTCGCCGAACGACGTTCCGCAGGTCGCGACCGCCGTGGAAACGCCGGCGAGATGGCAGGCCATCACGTCGGTGTACCCCTCGACGACGACCGCGCGCTGGCTGCGTGCGATCTCCTTCTTCGCGAGGTCGACCGCGTAGAGAGTGGAGCTCTTCTTGTAGATCACCGTCTCCGGGGTGTTGAGGTACTTCGCCTCGATCGGGTCGTCGTCGTACAGCCGTCGCGCACCGAACCCCACGACCTCCCCGCTGACGTCGCGGACCGGCCAGAGCAGGCGGCCACGGAAGCGATCGAGCAGGCCACGCCGACCCTGACGGGCAAGCCCACCCTTCACCAACTCGTGGTCGGTGAAGCCGCACGCGCGGAGGTGGCGCACCAAGGCGTCCCAGCTTCTTGGCGCGTAACCCACCCCGAACCGCTCGGCATCCGGCCGCTCGAACCCCCGCTCCGCGAGAAAGCGCCGGGCGGGCTGCGCATCGGCCGAGCCAAGCTGTCCGGCGTAGAACGCGGCGGCCTCCCGGTGGGCCTCCACCAGCCGGCTGCGCTCGCTCTGCTGCCGCCCAGGGGTGTAGCCACCCTCTTCGTACCGCAGCTCGACACCCGCACGCCGGGCGAGCCGCTCGATGGCCTCGGCGAACGACAGCTGCTCGACCTTCTGGACGAAAGCGATGACGTCGCCGCCTTCGGAGCACCCGCCGAAGCAGTACCAGAGCCCCCGCGCGGGCGTGACGTGGAATGACGGGGTCTTCTCCTCGTGAAAGGGGCAGAGGCCCATGAGCGAGCCGCCGCCAGCGCCACGCAGCTGGACGTAGTCGCCCACGACCTCCTCGATCGGTGAGCGCTCACGTACGAGCGCGATGTCCTCGTCACGGATCCGGCCTGCCACGCACGGGAGTCTACGAGCGGGCGCCGACGCTCGGCGGCACTCCCCCGGATCGGCGCCTGCCGATCTGAGGCTATGGTCCGGATGGCCAGTTTCCCGCCCGCGAACACCAGCCGGATCTTGTACGTGCCGCTATCAGAGCGAGTCGAGGGGCACGGACGTGTCGGTGAGCCGGTCCTTGTCGACCGGCCGCCCCGCGCGGATCAGTGCCTGGATCTGGTCGGTGACGTCCCACACGTTGACGTTCATGCCCGCGACGACCCTGCCATCGGACAGCCAGAAGGCGACGAACTCCCCCGCCCGCCTGTCACCCCGGTAGACGACCTCGTCGTACCCTCCGGGCTCGGCGTGGCCCGCGTACTCCATGCCGAGGTCGTACTGGTCGGAGAAGAAGTACGGCACCTTGTCGTAGACGACGTCTCCACCCAGCATCGTCCGGGCGGCGGCCGGGCCTCCGTCCAGTGCGTTGGCCCAATGCTCCACGCGGATTCTCTGCCCGAGCAGCGGGTTGTAGGCGCGAGCCACGTCACCCGCGGCATAGATGTCGGGGTCGGAGCTCCGGAGGGTCTGGTCGACGAGTACGCCGTTCTCGACGTCGAGGCCCGCCTCTTCCGCGAGCGTGGTGTTGGGCCCGGCCCCGACACCGACGACCACCGTGTGGGCCGGGAGGGACTCGCCGACACTGGTCACGACCTCGTGCGCGCGTCCGCCCTCGCCGCGGATCTGGGTAACGCTCTCCCCGAGCCGCAGCGTGACGTCGTGGTCGCGGTGCAACCCCGCGAACATCTCGCCGAGCTCGGCCCCGATCGAGCGGTACAGGGGAGTCCGCTCGGGCTCGATGACCGCCACCTCACATCCGTACGACCGCGCGGCGGCGGCGGTCTCCAGGCCGATCCATCCGGCGCCGACCACCACGACACGCCCGCCGGCGTGGAACGCCTCGCGCAGGCGCTCGGAGTCGGCGATCGTACGAAGGTAGAAGACGCCGTCGAGGTCCCCACCGGGCACCGGCAGCCGGCGTGGGGACGCGCCGGTCGCGAGGAGCAGCTTGTCGTACCGAACACGTTCCCCAGCCGCCAGCTCGAGCTCGTGAGAGGCGCGATCGACCCGTGTCGCACGGACGCCGAGGCGCAGTTTCACATCGTGGTCCGTGTACCAGCCTTCGTCGTGCACGAAGGCGTCGGATCGGTCGGCCTTGCCGAGAAGATAGTCCTTGGACAGCGGCGGGCGTTCGTACGGACGCTCGGACTCCGCGCCGATGAGCATCACTCGGCCGTCGAACCCCTGCTCACGCAGTGTCTCCGCGGCCTTCGCGCCGGCGAGGCTCGCGCCGACGATCACGTATGTCGTCTCGGTTGCCATGATTTCTCCTTACCATTCGGTCAACCGTCGATGCCACGCCACGGCGGAGGTGTCGGTCAGCGAAGCGACGTTGTCGACGACGACCCGCAGGCGGGCGACGTCGTCGGGAGCGTGATCAAAAGCTACGCGGAAGGCGGGGTCGAGGGAAGCCGGCGCGCCCGCGAGAAGCGCCTCGGCCAGCTCCGCCACGAGCTCACGCTGGCGCGCCCGGAGCGCAGAGACGCCGTCACGGGTCATGACGTACCGAGCGGCGACACCCTTGAGGATCGCGCACTCCAGGCGCTGCGCGAGGGGCACAACGAGATCGGCGTTGTAGCGGTGTAGCGGACCTCGACCGTGGAGCGCGCGGGTCCCGTCGTCGGCGGCGCGGCACAGGCGCCCGATCAGCTGGCTGGTCATGTCCTTCAGCCCGGCGAGCGTTGGCAGGGTGCCGTCGTAGGAGGAGGGCCAGTACGGCAGCCGCAGCAGCCGTGTGAAGGCTTCCTCCAGCTCCTCGACGGACGCGTCGGTGTACAGGTCCGCGGCGACGCGGCAGACGTCTCGACGCTCGCCGCGGTCACGCAGCCGCGCGAGGTCGACGTGCCCCGCGTAGAGACCGTCCTCGAGATCATGAACGGAGTACGCGACATCGTCCGCCCAGTCCATAACCTGCGCCTCAAGACAGGTTCGGTTTTCGGGGGCGTCACCTCGCACCCAGGAGAACGTCTCGGTGTCGTCGGTGTAGACGCCATACTTCGGGGCCCCGCCGGAACTCCGCCAGGGGTACTTCATGGCCGCATCCAGAGCGGCGCGGGTGAGGTTGAGTCCGACGCTGCGGCCGGCGGACGAGAAGCGCTTCGCCTCCAGGCGGGTGAGAATGCGCAGGCTCTGAGCGTTGCCCTCGAAGCCTCCGCACGGACGTGCCACCGCGTCGAGTGCGGACTCGCCATTGTGGCCGAACGGTGGATGCCCGAGGTCGTGCGCGAGGCACGCCGCGTCGACCAGATCAGGGTCGCAGCCGAGGGAGGCGCCGAGCTCGCGACCGATCTGCGCGCACTCGAGCGAGTGGGTCAGGCGGGTGCGAGGGAAGTCGCTCTCCCCCGGCGCGACCACCTGGGTCTTGTCGGCCAGCCTGCGCAGAGCGGCGCTGTGCAGGACACGGGCGCGGTCGCGCTCGAACGGCGTGCGGTCAGGCCGCTTGGCCGGTTCGGGCACGAACCGGGCACACGCCTCCTCGTCGTAGTCGGCTCGCGGCCGCACGCCATCCACCATCAGCATCAGGCACGAGCGTAGCCCCGACACCCGGTGCCGGGAGGGCAAGGACCGGGCTCACCGCGTCACGGGGACGCGGATGCCGCGACCCGCGCCGCCTCGAGCCGCGCGACCGGGATGCGGAACGGTGAGCAGGACACGTAGTCGAGCCCGACCTCGTGACAGAAGTGCACCGAGTCGGGGTCGCCGCCGTGTTCTCCGCAGATGCCGATCTCCAGATCCGGACGTACCCGGCGCCCCTCCTCGACACCGATGCGGACAAGCCGGCCAACGCCGTCGCGGTCGAGGGTCTCGAACGGCGATACCCCGAAAACGCCGAGCTCGATGTAGCGCCCGAAGAACGAGGCCTCGACATCGTCGCGCGAGAAGCCCCAGGTGGTCTGGGTGAGGTCGTTGGTGCCGAAGGAGAAGAATTCCGCCGACCCGGCAATCTCGCCCGCGGTCAGCGCGGACCGCGGCAGCTCGATCATCGTGCCGATGAGGGTGTGTACCTCGACACCGCTGGACTCGGCGACCTCACGCAGGACGCGCTCGCTCTCCTCGCGCATGATCTCGAGCTCCTGGACCGCCGCGACGAGGGGGATCATGATCTCGGGCCGCGGGTCGCCGCCCGCCTTCTTGCACTGAGCCGCGGCTTCCGCGATCGCGCGCACCTGCATCGTGTACAGGCCGGGGATGACAACGCCGAGACGCACGCCGCGCAGGCCGAGCATCGGGTTCTGCTCGTGCAGCCGCCGTACGGCCGCGAGCAGCGCCTTGTCCTTCTCCTCCGCCTGATCCCCCGCGGTCTGTACCCGCACCGTCAGGTCGACGAGGTCGGGCAGGAACTCGTGCAGCGGCGGGTCGAGGAGCCGAATCGTGACCGGCCGGCCGTCCATCGCCTCGAGGATGCCGACGAAGTCCTCCCGCTGCAGCGGCTCGAGGGCGTCGAGCGCCTCGTCGTGCTCCCCTTCGGTGTCGGCGAGGATGAGCTTCTCGACCAGTTGCCGCCGCTCGCCGAGAAACATGTGCTCGGTACGGCACAGCCCGATGCCCTGACCTCCGAACCGACGGGCGCGTGCCGCGTCCTCGGGCGTGTCGGCGTTGGCGCGCACCTCCAGCCGTCGTGCCTCGTCGGCGTGGACCATGAGGCGGTGAACCGCCCTGACCAGGTCGTCGGCCTCGTCGGACGCGGGGTCGAGGTCGCCCTCGAAGTACCGCATCACCGGCGACGGGACGACAGGGACCTCACCGAGATACACCTCCCCGTTGGTGCCGTCGACGGAGATGACGTCGCCTTCCTCCACGACGACGTCACCGGGGGCGGTGAAGCGGCGGGACCTGACGTCGACGTCGAGGTCTTCGGCCCCGCACACGCAGGTCTTGCCCATCCCGCGGGCAACCACCGCGGCGTGGCTGGTCTTGCCGCCCCGGCTGGTCAGGATGCCGCGGGCCGCGACCATGCCGTTGAGGTCGTCGGGGCTCGTCTCGCGCCGGACAAGGACCACCCGCTCCCCTTGGGCGGCGAGGTCGGCGGCGCGGTCGGAGTCGAACACCGCCTTGCCGAACGCGGCTCCCGGCGAGGCGTTCATGCCCGTGGCGATCAGTTGCTTGTCCGCAGACTCATCGAACCGCGGGAACATGAGTTTGCCAAGCTGCTCGCCGGTCACCCGCTGCACGGCCTCGTCCACGTCGATGAGGCCCTGGTCGACAAGCTGCGTGGCGATGCGGAACGCCGCGGCGGCCGTACGCTTGCCCACCCGCGTCTGCAGCATCCACAGCTTGCCGCGCTCGATCGTGAACTCGATGTCACACAGGTCGCGGTAGTGGCGCTCCAGGGTCTGCATGATCTGCAGCAGCTGGTCGTAGGACGTCTTGTCGATCCCCTGCAGATCTTCGAGCGAGACAGTGTTGCGGATGCCGGCGACCACGTCCTCGCCCTGGGCGTTCTGCAGGTAGTCGCCGTAGACGCCCTGCTGGCCCGAGCCGGGGTCGCGGGTGAAGGCGACGCCCGTGCCGGAGTCGAGGCCGATGTTGCCGAACACCATCGCGACGACGTTGACCGCGGTGCCCAGTTCGGTGGGTATCCGTTCCTGACGACGGTAGAGAATCGCCCGCGGGGCGTTCCACGACTCGAACACGGCCTTGATCGCAAGGTTCATCTGCTCGCGCGGGTCGGTCGGGAACTCGCGCCCCGCGTGCTCGCGCACGATCCCCTTGAACGTGTCGACGAGGCCGCGCAGGTCGTCCTCGTCGAGGTCGAGATCGTTGTCGGTGCCCTTGGCTCGCTTGGCCGCCTCGATCGCGTCCTCGAAGAACTCCCCGTCGATGCCCAGGACGGTCTTGCCGAACATCTGTACGAGGCGACGGTAGGAGTCCCAGGCGAAACGTTCGCTGCCGGCCTGCTTGGCCAGCCCCTCGACCGAGGCGTCGGTGAGGCCGATGTTCAGGACGGTCTCCATCATGCCAGGCATCGAGAACTTCGCGCCGGAACGTACGGAGACGAGCAGCGGGTCGTCGGGCTGGCCAAGGGTCTTGCCCATGACCTTCTCCAGCTCGTCGAGGTGGCCCGCGATCTCGTCCTCGAGGCCCTCAGGCAACGCCCCGTGTCTCAGGTAGTGCCGACAGGCCTCGGTGGTGATCGTGAACCCCGGGGGAACCGGCAGGCCGAGGTTGGTCATCTCGGCGAGGTTCGCGCCTTTGCCCCCGAGCAGGTCCTTGAGGTCCTTGTTGCCCTCGGTGAAGGCGTAGACGTACTTCGGCACGGGGAACTCCCTCTCGCATGTCGCACCAGATACTGCGAGCCTACCGAGGCGGACGACCCGATCGCAGGCCGAGTGTCTGGCGGCCCGCCGCTCAGCAGCCGGTGAGACGCTCGGTGAGATAGCCCTCGACCTGGTCGATGCCGACACGGACCTGCTCCATCGAGTCGCGGTCGCGTACGGTCACCGCGTTGTCCCGCAGGGAGTCGAAGTCGACGGTGACACAGTACGGAGTGCCGATCTCGTCCTGGCGACGGTAGCGTCTGCCGATCGCGCCGGAGTCGTCGAACTCGATGTTCCACCGCTGACGCAGTGCGCCGGCGAGGTCGCGGGCCTTGGGTGAAAGCTCGGGGTTGCGCGACAGGGGCAGGACGGCGGCCTTCACCGGTGCGAGCCGAGGGTCGAGACGCATCAGCGTACGGCGTTCCATCGTGCCCTTGGCATTGGGCGCCTCGTCCTCGGTGTAGGCGTCGAGAAGGAAGACCAGGACGGAGCGGTCGACCCCCGCCGCTGGCTCCACGACGTACGGCACGTAGCGCTCACCGACCTCCTGGTCGAAGTACGACAGGTCGATGCCGGAGTGCTTGGAGTGGACGGTGAGATCGTAGTCGGTGCGGTTGGCGATGCCCTCGAGCTCCCCCCACTGCGAGCCGGGGAAGTCGTAGCGGTACTCGATGTCGACGGTGCGCTTGGAGTAGTGCGAGAGCTTGTCCTTGGGGTGTTCGTAGAGGCGGAGGTCGTCCTCGCTGACGCCCAGGTCGAGGTACCAAGCCGTCCGCTCGTCGATCCAGTACTGGTGCCACTCCTCGTCGGTACCTGGCTTGACGAAGTACTCCATCTCCATCTGCTCGAACTCGCGCGTGCGGAAGATGAAGTTGCCTGGCGTGATCTCGTTGCGGAAGGACTTGCCGATCTGGCCGATGCCGAATGGCAGCTTACGGCGGGCGGCCTGCTGCACCGAGAGGAAGTTGATGAAGATGCCTTGGGCGGTCTCCGGCCTCAGGTACGCGAGGCCCGAGTCGTCCTGCACGACGCCAAGATGGGTCCGCAGCAGGGCGTTGAACATGCGCGGCCTGGTGAACGACCCTCGCGCGCCGCAGTCGGGGCACGCGATGTCGGCGAGGTCGCGCTCGGGCGGGTGCCCGTGCCTGGCCTCGTAGGCCTCGACGAGGTGATCGGGGCGAAAGCGGTGGTGACACGCCTGACATTCGGTCAGCGGGTCGACGAAGGCCTCGACGTGGCCGCTCGCCTCCCAGACCTCGCGGGCGAGGATCACGGACGAGTCGAGGCCGACGATGTCGCCGCGGGCCTGGATCATGGCCCGCCACCACTGGGCCTTGACGTTGTTCTTGATCTCGGCTCCGTACGGCCCGTAGTCCCATGACGAGCGCAGGCCACCGTAGATCTCGCTCGACGGGAAGACGAGCCCTCGACGCTTCGCGAGGTTGACGATCGTGTCCAGGCGGTCGGTGCGGCGAGCCATCAACATCTCCATCCGGCTGGCGGTCGGCGGGGACCATGGGCGTACGGAGTCGAAAGGTGGGAGACAGACGCCCCGAATCTGGAGCCCGGACAGGAGGCGGGGCCCCGTCCCCCAGAGGCTACGCGATGTCGGCGTCGACCACGTCGGAGTCCACGTTGATCGTGACGCCCCCGTGTCTCTCGTGGTGACCGCCACGGTATTGCTTGACGCGCTGTTGGTGGTGCCACGGGCGGTTCGAGAGGTAGGGATCGTTCCAGACCGTCGCCTTGCCGTCCCAGTGCGCGAACCAGATGTCGTCGGGTTCGGCGATGTGCCCCCGAGCCCGGTAGAGGTCTCGGATTCCGGATGCGACGCTGCTGTAGACACCGGAGAGATAGCCGAAATGGTGCAGCCGCTTGGTCCAGGCGCTGAGGAACCTCAGGACAGCCCGCCGACACTTGCCATTCGTGCTGTCGTAGGCCTCCATGTCGAAGTAGATCGGGTTGCCGGGACCGATGCCGAACCGCTTGGCGCGGTGGACCGCCCCCTTGGCCTGCTTACGCGCCTGGGCCGCGGCCGTGCCCGGGTGGACCTCGTAGTGGAAATCGTTGCATGGCGCCTGACTGCCCACGTAGAGCGGCATCAGATGCCAGCCCATGTGACGGGCCTTGCGGACCCACGACTTCGAGAGGTTGCCGTCGGGGCAGGCCCGGTTGATCCCTCCGATGTAGATGCCGACGGCGCCGTACGGCGAGCGTCGCCAGGCACGCATCGCGCGGAGGGACGGAGCGGCGCAGGTGTCGAAACCGCGCCCCTTCCATTCGTCGCCGGGTGCCCCGGGGCCCGAGGTGACGTCCTGGGGACGCGCGTATCCGGCGCGGGACCGCGCGGACGCGACAGACGTGGACTGGGCACGCGGAGTGAGTCTCGCGCCGCGCAGCACCTGGCCCATCATGTCCTTATGCCCGGCGTACGCAGCGGTCACGAGTACGCTCGCGCCCTCGATCACCAGCCGGACCCTGCCGAGCTTGTCCCCGGGGACCGTCGCCGGACGCGCCCGGTTGCCGTGGAGGATGGTGGCGTGGGGCCCGAGGGACCGTGCGGAAGGTGTCGGGAGCGGCTGGATCAGCAGGGCCTCGCTCCTGCCGACCAGGTGCGCGGGACACCGCTGGTCGCTGCCCGGAGTACCGAGGTAGACGGCGTGACGGTCGAACCGGACACAGCGCCCCGGGTCGTTTGCCAACCGGTACACCGGCCAGTCACGCGGTACCCGCACCTGGTAGCCGGCGTACGTCACGGGCTTCGTCGACGGCACATGCTTCGTCGACGGCACACGCACATCCGCGGCGGACACACCCATCGCCAACGGCACCACCATGCCGGCCGCGACGAACCCGCGTCCTCCCATGAAGTCCCCCCTTTGGTCACCCCGTCGAGCCGAACCCCGGACCAACGATCATGGAATGCGGCAGTTGATCACATTTGTGGCCGGCAAACGGGCACGTCAAACCCGCAAAGGGGACCCAGAAGGGGGTGCAGCCTCAGCGGACCGACCCCCGATCGGCGAAGATGGATAGGACGGGCAGCGTCCAAAGGAACCGGCAACACCTGTAGGAAGGAGGCATCGTGCCTCCGCGACGGCGTGGGACACCCGCCGATGATCCCCCGCGCGGTGCCAATACGGTGCGCGGTGCCAATACGGTGCGCGGTGCCAATACGGTGCGCGGTGCCAATACGGTGCGCGGTG
>JBOHCT010000115.1:0-13903 GCA_050699055.1 Streptosporangiaceae bacterium
GTCTCCGGCGACGACGGCTGGCGCGGGATCGCGGGCGGGACCTTCCTGGGCATCGTCAGCTGGGCGCAGGGATGCCTCGCCCGCGGGCTCGCCCTCCGGCGCCGGGCTCACCCCGGTGAACTGGGCAGTGGGTTCGTCGTTGGTCTGGACGGCGAAGGGCTGACCGAAGAAGGATGGACGCTCGCCCGGCATCCCGAAGGGGACTTCGGCTGAGCCGTCAGCGCTTACGTCGTCGAGCCCCTCCTGAGGCCAGCTCTCCTGCTCGGAACCGGCTTCCGGGTCGCGGGGGGCCTCGAACGCGGGTGGTCTTTCCTGCGCGTACGGCCCCATCGTCGACAGGATAGAGGGTGCGGGGCCCGGGGGGTCCGCCGCAGCCGGCTCCGGTGGCTCTGGCCGGGACTGTCCCTCACCCGCCGCCTCGTCGGGCCGGCTGTCACCCTCATCGGGGCCGGCCTCGTCGTGTGGGGGCTCCCAGCGTTCCCCGGACAACGCGTCGAGCGACGCGAGTTGCTCCTCGAGAGAACGCCCGTCGAAAGCGAATGGCTCGCGGTCGCGCTTGCCGTCCACCTGGCTCCCCCTTTGTAGCCATCTCGTCGAGCCGGCGATCGGGTCGGCCCAGTCGTGCAGTCTCCGCTGTGAAGCAGCATTAGCGCAATAGACGAAGCCTACGGCACGGTCACCTGATATGGGGCGGTACGGTGACATCCATGCAGGCGATCGTGGTCGAAGAGCCGGGCGGACCCGAGGTACTCCGTTGGGCGAAAGTCGACCACCCGACGCCACAAAGCGGAGAGGTCGTTGTCGACGTCACCGCGGCGGGCGTCAACCGCGCTGATGTCATGCAGCGGCTCGGGCATTACCCGCCCCCGCAGGGCACCGCCCCGTATCCGGGACTGGAATGCTCCGGCCGAATCTCCGCGGTCGGCCGAGGTGTCAGCGGATGGGCCGTCGGGGACCGTGTCTGCGCCCTGCTGGCGGGTGGCGGCTACGCGGAACGAGTGAGCGTACCGGCGGGTCAGTTGCTGCCCGTACCCGACGGCGTCTCGCTGCTCGAGGCGGCCGGCCTGCCCGAGGTGGCCTGTACCGTCCAGTCCAACGTCTTCACGGTCGGTCGCCTGCAACCCGGGGAGACGCTGCTCGTACACGGCGGGTCGAGCGGTGTCGGCACGTTCGCGATTCAGCTCGCCCGCCACGTCGACGCCCGCGTGCTGTGCACGGCGGGCACGGAGGACAAGCTCCGGCGCTGCCGCGAGCTCGGGGCCGACGTCGGCATCAACTACCGGGAAGAAGACTTTGTCGCGCGCGTCAAGGAGGAGACGGACGGGCGCGGGGTTGACGTCATCCTCGACGTGGTGGGCGCCAAGTACCTTCCGCAGAACATCGACGCGCTCGCCCCCGGCGGCAGGCTCGTCGTGATCGGCCTGCTGGGCGGTCGCAAGGGCGAGCTCGACCTCGGCAAGATGCTCGGCAAACGGGCGAGCATCTCCGCGACCTCGCTTCGGGCGCGTCCGGTCGAGGAGAAGGCGCGGATCGTCGCGAGCGTACGGGAGCACGTCTGGCCGGCTGTCGCGATGGGCGCCGTACGGCCTGTCGTCGACCGCGTGCTGCCCATGAACGAAGCCGCGGAGGCCCACCGTGTGATGGAGTCGAGCGCGCACGTCGGCAAGATCATCCTTCGCGTGTGACGAACACGGCTCGGGTCTGCCCGCGAACCCACTCGATCGTGTGCGAGCATCCGTGATGTCGGGGAGACTGAGGATATGAGCCACCCGAACGAGCAGAACCAAGAGAACCCACATGTGGTCGTCGTGGGGCCCGGCGGTATGGCCGGCGCCGGAGGCGAGGACCAAGAGGGCCGGGAGGAGCGGCCGGTCATCGAGCAGGTTGAGCGGCCGGCGAAGGTCATGCGGATCGGTAGCATGATCAAGCAACTGCTCGAGGAGGTACGCAACGCCCCGCTCGACGAAGCCAGCAGGCTCCGGCTGCGCGAGATCCACAAGGGCTCGATCAAGGAGCTCGAGGACGGACTGGCGCCTGAGCTGGTGGAGGAGCTGGAGCGGCTGTCGCTGCCGTTCACCGAGGCCGAGGCGCCCAGCGAGTCGGAGCTTCGCGTGGCGCAGGCACAGCTCGTGGGCTGGCTGGAGGGACTCTTCCACGGCATCCAGACGACGCTGTTCGCCCAGCAGATGGCCGCGCGTGCGCAGCTGGAGCAGATGCGTCGCGCCCTGCCAGGGGGGCAGGAGCAGGAGGGCCAAGAGGGTCAGCCAGGCCAGGGGTTCCAGCCCGGCCAGCCGCAGCGGCCCGCCGGCCCGTACCTGTAGGAACAGTGATCACCCAGGGCCCGGGTCGGCTCGACGGTCCGGGAAGAGACGCTCGAGCACCCGCGCCACGCCGTCGTCGTCGTTGCTCGGCGTGTGCCTCGTCACCGCCGTGAGCACGGTCGGGTGAGCGTTCGCGACGGCGTACGCCGTGCCAGCCCACGCGAGCATCGGCAGGTCATTGGGCATGTCACCGAACGCCACGACCTCGCTCGGGGCGATGCCCCGCTTCTCGCAGATCACGGCCAGCGTCGACGCCTTGCTCACGCCGGACGCGCTGATCTCGATCAGACCCGTCGTGCTGGAGTGGGTGAGCTCAGCGGTGTCCCCGGCCACCTCCCTCGCCTGCCGCAGGAGCGTGTCCGGGCCCAGCTCGGGGTGCTGGGCGAGCAGCTTGGCCGCGGGGCGTACGAACAGTTCGTCGGCACCTACGATCACGGCGTCAGGCTGGTGCGGAGCGACGTACGTGCGTTCCCTGGCGAACCCGCTCTCCCGCTCGACCGCGAAGACGAGGTCGGGCACCGAGGCCCGCAGGCGGCTCACCACCTCGCGCATGGTCTCGGCGTCCAGCAAACGCGAGGCGATCACGCGTTCGGCATGCAGGTCATAGACGACCGCGCCGTTGCCGCAGACCGCGACCCCCCGGTGTCCGGTCGCGTCGGCGATCCCGTGCATCCACCGCGGCGGGCGTCCGGTGACGAAGACGAGATCGGCGCCTGCCCGCTCGACCCGCGCGAGCGCGGCGACCGTCCGCGCCGAAATCGTACTGTCGGAGCGGACGAGCGTGCCGTCGAGATCGGTGGCGACGAGGCGTGGAGGAGACATGCCACGATCTAGTCTCCTCATGCGCGTCGGTGTCGTGACCCTGCGTACCGTGAGATGGACGGTCGCGCCCGGTTCACCAGCGTGACTCGAACCGGCGCCTTTGCCTCTCGTACCGCTGCGCGTGCCGGTAGGCGTGCCGCTCGTGGGGAGACATGGCCCAGTAGTCGGGGCCCCGATTGATGCCACCCTCGTCGTCTCCAGGACTCTGAGGGGCCGAGCGCACGGTGAGGCCCCCCATCAAGGCGAAGCATCGGACGCGAATCAGCGGCGTGCCGGGCCGGCGCGGCACGTCAGCGAGCTTCTCGTCGCGACCCCCCATGAACGCGAACCCGCTCGTCTCGACCTCCACACCCTCCGGCACGACGACTTCAAGGCCGCCCATCACGAAGACGCCGGTGATGGTGATCTCCGGGCTGGTGATCTCTGCTTGTCGTAGGTCCAGCGTGCCGCCGCCCATCACCGCGACCACGTTGAGCTGCTCGGCCGGGCGCCACCGGCCCCGTCGGTTGGTCCCGCCCATGACCGCGACGATCCAGCGGCTGGTGCGGCGGGCAGGCTCCGGACGCGAGACGGGCTGACGAGCTGGCGCGGCCTTCGCCGTCGGCAGGTCGCGGGTCAGCAGCTCCAGCTCGCCCCGCGTGCGGGCGGCGTACGCCTCGTCGACCCGCTGGGTGAACTCCTCCAGGGTGAGCCGGCCCTCGACGTTCGCCTCCCGGAGGCTCTCGACGATCTGCTCGCGCTCGGTGTCGGAGGCGCGCAGCTCACGCTCGCTCGGCGGCTCGGTCATTGCGGCTCCAGAAGTTCTCGGCCGACGTACGGGACGAGGGCCGCTGGCACACGGACCGACCCGTCGGGGCGCTGGTGGTTCTCGAGGATAGCGACGAGCCACCGGGTCGTCGCGAGCGTGCCGTTGAGCGTGGCGACGTGCCGCGGCCCGCCATCGTCGCGGTAACGAACACCGAGCCGGCGCGCCTGGAACTGCGTGCAGTTCGAGGTCGACGTCACCTCGCGGTACCGGCCCTGCGACGGCACCCAGGCCTCGCAGTCGTACTTGCGGGCCGCGCTCGTACCCAGGTCGCCGGCCGCGATGTCGACGACGCGGTACGGCAGCTCGACCTTGGCCAGCATCTCCTTCTCCCAGGCGAGGAAGCGCAGGTGCTCGTCGCGGGCCTCTTCCGGCCGGCAGAACGAGAACATCTCGACCTTGTTGAACTGGTGCACGCGGATGACGCCGCGTACGTCCTTGCCGTACGAGCCGGCCTCGCGGCGGAAGCACGACGACCAGCCGACGTAGTGCCGGGGGAGCGAGGCGGCGTCGAGGATCTCGCCGGAGTGGTACGCGGCGAGCGGGACCTCGGAGGTGCCGACGAGGTACAGGTCGTCCTCGGTCAGGTGGTAGACCTCGCTGGCGTGGGCACCGAGGAAGCCCGTAGCCTCCATTGCCTCGGGTTTCACGAGGACGGGCGGCACGACAGGGGTGAACCCCGCATCGACGGCCTGGCGGAGCGCGAGCTGCAGCAGCCCGAGCTCGAGGAGCGCGCCGGGACCGGTGAGGTAGTAGAAGCGGGCGCCCGAGACCTTGGCCCCGCGGTCGGTGTCGATCGCGCCGAGGAGCTGGCCGAGCTCGACGTGGTCGCGCGGGGTGAAACCGAAGCGCGGCGGCTCACCGATGTGCTCCAGGATGGCGAAGTCGTCCTCACCGCCGGCCGGCACGCCCTCCTCGACCAGGTTGGGCACACGGAGCTGGGTCTCCCGCAGCTCGGAGTCGACGCGGGACTGCTCGGCCTCCGCCTCCCTCACCTTCACGGCGAGGTCCTTCGCCGACGCGATCAGCTCGCCGCGTTCCGCGCCCGCGGCCCTCGACACCGACCTTCCGACCTGCTTCTGCTCGGCGCGCAGGCTGTCGAAGCGCGCGACCACGGCACGGCGCCGCTCGTCGAGGTCGAGCAGCGCGTCGACGATCTTCTCGTCCTCGCCGCGGGCGCGCTGTGAGGCGCGCAACCGGTCAGGATCCTCCCGGAGCGTACGCAGGTCAATCACGCGTACGAGGGTACCCGCGCCCGCTCTCGGGGGTTCAGCTTCTTCTCCTGGCGGGCGTCCGGGCGCCGCCCTCCAGTCGTGACCGATGGGGAACAGAGCGCGGTGACCAGCGGGGCACACCGCACCCGATGGTCACCCGGGCCGCACTCATCGGGATGGGCGGGGGCATCAGGCGCGGCCCGTACGGATGTGGGCGAGCCACGCGGCCGCGTCGCGGAACTCCTCGTCGGAGGTCCCCCGGCGTACTGTCGCTGGCTCGCCGTCGGCCCGAGGGTAGCTACCAAGGAAGCGCACGTCTCGGCACACCCGCCGCAGCCCACACAGCGCCTCTTCAACCCGCGCGTCCATGACGTGCCCCTCGCAGTCGATCGAGAAACAGTATCGGCCGAGGCCCTCGCCCGTCGGCCGGGACTCGATCCGGGTGAGGTTGACGCCGCGCACGGCGAACTCGCTCAGGATCTCCAGGAGTGCGCCGGGGTGATCGTCGGTGATGGAGGCGACGACCGACGTGCGGTCGGCTCCGGTCGGCGCGGGCGGCGGCGCCGGCCGTGAGACCAGGACGAAGCGGGTGACCGCCCCCTGCCGATCGGCGACCCCGCCAGCCAACACGGCGAGACGGTACCGTTCGGCGGCGATGGGCGCGGCCAGCGCGGCGTCGTACGCCGACCCCTCGGCGGCGATCGTCATCGCGGCGGCCGCGGTGGACGCCGACCCGACGACCTCGGCGTCGGGAAGGCGCGCGGCCAGCCAACGCCGGCACTGTGCCTCCGCGTGCGGGTGGGTAACGATGCGCTTCACGTCGGCGAGACTCGTGCCTCTCCGGGCCAGCAACGCGAACTCGATCGGCAGCAGCACCTCGCGGGTGATGACCAGCGGATCGCCCGCCGCGAGCTCGTCGAGGGTCGCGGTCACCCCACCCTCGACGGAGTTCTCCAGCGGCACCATCGCGGACGTGGCCTCTCCGCGGCGCACGGCGTCGAGGGCGGCCGGCACCGTCGGGTACGGCCGCGCGGACCCCCGCCGAGGTGTGGGCACCGTACGCAGGGCGGCCTCGGTGAACGTCCCCTCCGGACCGAGGTAGGCGAAACGCGACGGTGGCACTCCCGGCATATCCGTAAGCCTAGAGTGTCCCCGCGCCGGCTTACGCGTGGCGCACGGAGACGCCCGAGCCGTCGGGGGACGACGCGGCGAGCGCCCCCCGACCGTCCCTGGCGTTGCGCACCGCCTGCTCCTCCTCGGGCGACAGCGGTTGGGTGGCCGTGTCGCCCCGGACGATCTTGGCGTAGGTACGCGCCTCCGTACGACCGTTGATGGTCGTCAGCACGATTCCGTCGCCGAAGCTGTCGAGCAGCGCGGCGGAGAAGGACATGGTGCCGCCCATATCCTGGAATGCGTCGTAGCGGACCATCGCGATGCTGCGGATGGCCCGCGGATCGGTGGGGGCCGCGCGCGCCGCGCGGGCCTCTCGGCGGACAGCGTCGAACTCCTCACGCAGGCGCGTGGCGCGTGAGTAGGCCACGCCTCCGGTCACGAGGCCCGCCACACCGACGGCGAGACCGGCGATCGCGATCGTCATGAGCGGGTACACGCCCGCTAGCGTAACTAGACAGACGTACGCTGCGGGGCATGGATCGCTCGCAAATGCGCCTCTTGTTGCAGGAGGTCGCATCGGGAGGGCTGCCCGTCGAGCGTGCGCTCGAGCGGCTCGTCGAGGGTCCGCTGGCTGGTGGGCAGGGGTACGCGGATCTCGGATTCGCCCGCCTCGACACCCACCGGACGCTGCGCACCGGCGATCCCGAGGTCGTCTACGGCGCGGGAAAGACTCCCGAACAAGTCGTGACGCTGCTCCGCGAGCTGCGCGCCCACGCGCCCGAGCATCCGGCGCTCGCGACCCGCCTGCCGGACGACACCGTCGCCGCGGTGCGGTCCGCCTTCCCCGACGTGTTGGTGGACGAGACCGCCCGCACAGCACTCGTAGGGCCGACCCCGACGCCGCAGGGCCAGGTGTGTGTGGTGACAGCGGGAACGAGCGACCTCCCTGTGGGCGCGGAGGCGGCCTTCGTCGCGCGCGCCTGCGGCGCGGAGGTCGAGCGCATCGAGGACGTCGGGGTGGCCGGAATCCATCGGCTGCTGGACGTACGCGACAGGCTCGACGAGGCCGACTGCCTCGTCGTGGTGGCCGGTATGGAGGGGGCGCTGCCGAGCGTGGTCGCGGGGCTGGTCGGCGTGCCGCTGGTCGCGGTCCCGACCAGCGTGGGGTACGGCGCGTCGTACGGTGGGCTCGCCGCGCTGCTCGCGATGCTGAACTCCTGCGCGCCCGGGGTAGTCGTCTGCAACATCGACAACGGCTTCGGGGCGGGGGTCTTCGCCGCCCGGGTCGCGCGGCGGACGAAGGGGTAGGGCGTCTCCCGTGGGCCTCGTCCGTCGCGAGCGGCGGTCAGGCGGCGGGTCGCGAGGCGGAGGAAGGAGCCGCAGTGGGCCTGCGTCGACCGACGATAACGAACCGACGCGCCGCCCGGGCGACGCGTAGTAGGACAGTAGATCCACGGGACACGCCCTAATGCTCGCGTGGTTCCAGTCCGCGGCGGGGGCGAGCGGCGACATGATGCTCGGCGCCCTCGTCGACGCTGGCGCCTCCGTCGAGACGATCCAGGAAGCGGTCGACGCGGTCGTCCCGGGGGCGGTCGTCGTGTCCGCCGAACCGGTGAGCCGGCATGGTCTCGCCGCCACGCGCGTCCGGGTCGCGGCGCACGGGGAGGATGTCGTACGTACGTGGGGCGCGATCCGCGCGATGCTCGAAAACGCGTTCCTTGCCGAGCCGGTACGGGAGCGGGCGCTCGACGCGTTCGAGCGGCTCGCCCGGGCGGAGGGGGCCGCCCACCGGGTAGCGCCTGAGCGGGTGCACTTCCACGAGGTGGGGGCACTCGACGCGATCGCCGACATCGTCGGCACCTGCGCCGCCCTGCACGCGCTCGGGGTCACCGAGGTCGTGGCGTCGCCGGTCGCCCTCGGCTCGGGCACCACCCGCGGCGCCCACGGGCTGCTGCCGGTCCCGGGACCGGCCGTGCTGGAGCTGCTGCGGGAGGCAGGCGCCCCCGTCTACTCGGGCGACGTGCCGTACGAGCTGTGCACCCCCACCGGGGCCGCCCTGCTCGCCGCGTCGGTCTCCCGCTGGGGTGGGATGCCGCCGCTACGGATCGCCGCCGCCGGAACCGGCGCGGGATCCCGCGACCCCGACGAGCTGCCGAACGTCCTCCGGGTCGTCCTCGGCGAGCGAGCTGGCCGGCGGCCCGAGGCGATGCTGCTCATCGAGACCAACATCGACGACATGGACCCCCGCCTGTGGCCGGGCGTGCTCGCGAAGGTCTTGGACGAGGGCGCGGTCGACACCTGGCTCACGCCGATCGTCATGAAGAAGGGCCGGCCCGCGCACACGCTGTCAGTCCTGGTGGACGCGGGCCGCGCCGAGGACGTCCGACGGGTGATCTTCACGAGCACGTCCACGCTCGGGGTGCGCGAGCGGTCGGTCGAGCGCAGCGTGCTCGATCGCACGACGCGTACGGTCGACGTCGGCGGCTGTGCCGTACGGGTCAAGCTGGCGCTGACGGGCGGGGCAGTCGTCGGGGCGCAGCCGGAGTTCGAGGATGTCGCGGAAGCGGCACAGAAGCTCGGCCGGCCGGTCAAGAGCGTGCTTGCCCAAGCATCGGCGGCCGCCCAGGCACTGGCCTGAACGGCACGGGACCGCCGGTCGGCCAGATACGGGTGACGGCCACGTCCTGCCGCCCCGCTTCGGCGACGATGTCGGCGGTGCCGCCGTAGCCACGGGCTGGTTGGCCGTCCCAGACCGCGAACAGCAAGTCGGCCTCGCGCAGCATGGTTGCGCTAGCGTCCACGTGCGCGTCCGAGGTCGATTCGATGTGCGGTAGCCGGGTCACTTCGCGGCGCTGGTGAGTAACGCGTCGTAGGTCGCGTGGGAAGCCTCGGGGAGGCCCTCGCGGTACTTCGGAGCCGGTATCAGTACTTCGAGACTGCCTCCCATGTCGAGAACGGCTCGCGCGAAGATCTGATCCGCTCCGTCGGCGAGGCATGTCAAGCCGGCAAGGCCATCGCCCGCGTACGGCCTTAGCTCTTTACGGACCGCCTCCGTGATCAGACGCTCGGTTTCGGGCGGAAGGCCGCGGTGGCCGGTGATCGCGATTCTCATCTCGGTTGCTGCGAGGTGTAGGCGGTATGTAGTCGTTCGTCGAGGTCAGCGGCCACTCGCGCGGACACCTTCCGTCCCGCGATCTCTCGTCAGGGGCGTAACCTCGCTCATCAGGTCCGCCCGAGGACCCGAACTCGGGTGTCCTCAGGTACGATCCTGTGTCGCTCCAGCGTCAGGGCTGGCTGAAGGCGTCACGCTTGACGCCGTGTACGAAGGCCCGCCACCCGGCCGAGGCGACAATCAGCCTCGGCCCTTGGGGGTCCTTGCTGTCGCGCACCGCGACCGCGCGGCCGGTGGGTCCGACCTCGACACACGCACCGCCATTGCCGCCACTGCGACTGCTCTTCCGCCACGCGACGCGGGACAAGTCGGGGACTGCCATCCCGCGCTCCCTCTGTCGACTACCTCAGCTCCTTCGCCACCCTCGCGATCAGCGTGACCGACTCGTCCGGGTCCAGCGCCTTCGCCTTCAGATGGTCGAACGCCAGGATATACCGGTCAACCTCCGCAGGCTTCTCCAAGTACAGGGCGCCCGTCATGTTCTCCAGGTAGACGACGTCGGGATCGACACGCTCCGGAAACTCAAGGACATGGAACGAGCTCAGCATCGCGGCGTGGGCTCCCGCACCAAACGGCAGGATCTGAAGCGTCACGTTCGGCAACTCCGCCGCCTCGGCCAGGCGCTCCAGCTGAAGGCGCATGAGACCCTGACCGCCAACCACCCGGCGTATGACGGCTTCGTTCATCACAGCCCAGAATCGCGGCGAAGCGGGACGAGTCAGGAGCTCTTGGCGAGCCATCCGGATCTCGAGTCGTCGCTCGATCTCCTGAGACGACCCCTCCGTGTCGGCGGCTCGGTGGACCGCCCGTGCGTAGTCCACCGTTTGCAGCAAGCCGGGAACAAGCTCAGCCTCATACGTTCGAAGCGTCGAAGCCTCGGCCTCGAGGCCGACGTAGACCTCGAACCACTCGGGGATCGCCTCGCCGTAGCGATGCCACCAGCCCTTCTGACGAGCCTGGCGGGTGAGCGTCATCAGCGCCTCGCGCTTGTCCTCGTCGTCGACGCCGTAGAGGTCCAGGAGGTCACGTACGTCGCGAGGCTGGATGCCGCGCCGACCTGTCTCCAGCCGGCTGATCTTCGAGCCGGAGACGAGCAGTCGGGACCCGACCTCCTCGCAGGTCATGCCGGACTGCTCACGAAGGCGTCGCAGCTCGGCGGCGAGCCGGCGGCGCTTCACGGTCGGGCTTCGGTCAGCGCTCACGGTCTGTCCCTTCCGGCAAGCGTCTTTGGCACTTGCCAAATAGGTTGGGTATCGGCAGGATGCCATACTGTCGCGTTCGACGCCAGTGGGCGGGCGCGACGGAGAGCTTCCACGGGCCCACCCCAGGGACGGGCCCGACGAGGAGAACGGCCGTACGCGGCCGCGAGAAGAGCGGGTGATCGTGATGCCGATGGTCGGCTACGAGTGGGACACCTACCTCGGCCGCGACGCGAGGCCGGCGCGCGGCGCCTGCGGGGTCTGCGGCTCGGAGACAGACGCTGTCGCGCGGGTCGAGGAGGCGCTCGGGTCCATGCCGCTGGAGCTGGCGGCGTGGGGACGCGTCGGTTCGGTGACGGTGGACCTGACGCGGGGCTGCCTGTACCAGCGTGGCGGCGTTCCGCGCCTCGCGGTCCGCGGCCCGGACGGGTCCGTCACCTGGGAGCCGCCGCGATAGAAGCCGCCGCGCGGCCGGGGGTCGAGCCTCCCCCGCATCCCCACGCGGGCTCCCCCCCGCCGCGCGGCCACCACGAGACGATCGGCGGACGCGCCGGACAAGACGGGAGTTACCGTGGTGAACACGACGGCGACGCTCAGCCCCCGTCCCTGGCGAGGACACAGGTAGGACGTGACGGCTCATCTGCCCGCAGAGGTTTCAGACCGCATGGGCCACCTCGCCGCGGACTTGGAACGTGTCGACGTCCTGCGCGACCCCGGCTGGCGCGATGCCTACTGGCGCGTCCCGCGTCACCGGTTCATCCCCGAGGTGATGTGGGTCGACCGCGACCGGAGCGGCGCGTACGCGCCCGTCCACCGCGACGACGACCCCGAGCTGTGGTGGGGCACGGTGTACAGCAACAGCCTCGTCGTCACCCAGGTCGATGACGGACGATCTGCCCCCTCCGGCGCGGGCGGCGCGTACCTCACCAGTTCCGCGAGCCAGCCGAGCCTCGTCTTCGGCATGCTCCGCGCGTTGGGCGTCACGCCAGGCATGCGCGTCCTCGAGATCGGTACCGGTACTGGCTACAACGCCGCGCTGCTCGCCGCACGGCTGAGCGACCGAGGCCTCACCACCATCGAGATCGACGGGGCGGTCGGCGAGCGGGCGCGTGCGGCGCTGGCCGGCGCGGGCTGGCATCCGGCCGTCATCGTCGGCGACGGCGCCGAAGGATATCCACCGAACGCGCCGTACGACCGCGTCATCGCGACCTGCGCCGTGCGGCGCGTGCCCTACGCGTGGATCGACCAGACCAGGCCGGGCGGGGTGATTCTGACGCCATGGGGAACCGCGTACCACAACGGCGCGCTGCTGCGTCTCGTCGCCGGCGCCGGCGGCACCGCCACCGGCAGCTTCGACGCGGAGGCGTCCTTCATGTGGATACGGGCCCAGCGGACGCCGCCCCTGGGGGACATCGTCCACAGGGAGAAGGACGCCGATCATACTGTAGCCACGCTCGACCCGGGTGAGGTCTTCGCCGAGCAGCACGCCGAGTTCGCCGTCGGCCTGCGGGTCCCCGACTGCGGACGCCTGGACCATGCACGCGAGGACGGGGGTCTCACCCGCTGGCTGTTCGACCCCGCGACCGCCTCGTGGGCTGGGGTCGATTACCGGCCAGGGGCCGCGAGCCACCCGGTCGCGCAGTACGGGCCGCGTCGCCTGTGGGATGAGGTGGAGCACGCGTACCACTGGTGGTGTGACCGCGGGCGGCCGGAACGCGAACGCTTCGGCGTCACGGTCACCGCCGAGAGACAGTGTCTCTGGTTGGACGAACCGGCGAGGGAGATCAGCGCGCCGCGGCCCCTGGCTTGAAGAGTCTCGCGGCGCCGCTGCTCAAGGGGAGCCGCGGACGAGCGGCGGACAGCAGGAAAGCGACGCTCAGCAGCGTCATCGCCGCGGGGACAGCCTGACCGCGCAGCATGTCCACCATCCACCAGGTCACGTCGGCGGGAACGTGGATCCGTCCGGGGATGTAGGCGACCGCGAGGACTGTCGTACGCACGAGCAGCAGGGCGTCGAACCGCGACCGCGGGACGAAAGGCAGGAAGGCCCACGCGAAAGCGTCATACCACGGCAGCGTGTACGGCGCGGTGACCAGCCAGGCCAGCCCGAAGGCCAGCATCACGCGTCCGGCCGCCGGGCGTACGCCTCTGGTGAGCGGCAGCCCACGAAGGAACAGGACCGCGGCGCCGATCATGCAGGCATAGGAGAGCGTGCGGATGACCCCCCGCGACACGTCCCCGCCCACGGCGGCATCGAGCGGCACCGCGACGAAGTGCCAGGGCGAGCCGAGCGAGACGTACCCGGAGATCCGGTTGATCTGTCCGATGATCTGCGGGCCGGCGACCGCGTACGCGATCAGTGTCACGAGCCCCACCCCGACGATCACCGCGATGAGGGTGCGGCGCGACCGCCTGACGGCGCCCCACAGCAGCCCGGGGCCCGCCACCACGAACGGGATCTTGACGGCGGCGGCCATCCCGAACAGCGCACCCGAGCCGATACCCGTACGGCCCAGCGCGGCCACCGCGGCGACCCCGAAGACAAGCATCACCGCGTCGACGTGGGCGCCGGAGACCAACTCGAACAGCAGCAGCGGGTTGGCGGTCCACAGCAGGGCGGCTCGCACCTGACGTGGGCGGTCGCCGCGGAACATGGCGAGGAGCAGCAGGCCCGCGATGACGAAGGCCAAGGCGTTCATGACCGAGAGCGCGAACACGGTGAGCCGCGGCGAGGCTCCGCCGATGAACGACGCCAGGGCCTGCTCGGCCGTGGCCACCGGCCCGTACACCGACGCCACCCCGGTCCACGGATCCTCTGCCGCGCGCCCGATCGGGTCCCCCATGGCCGCGAGGTCCTGCGGCGCGGTGGCGTACGGGTTGAGGCCGAGCGTGACCGCCCGCCCGTACGCGGCGTAGCCCAGGAAGTCGGGCGACCCCATGGGCGGCAGCATCACCAGCACCGCCGTCGCGGCCGTTCCCCAGAGTGTCACCCGGCGAGGGCTGGGGACCCACCCCCGCGCGGTCGCCCAAAGCGCGAGGCCGAGGCCGACGGCGCCCACGACCAGCGCGGCGAGCAGCGCCGCGGTGACCAGCCACGCGCCGGGAAGGACGTAGAGAGAGTACGGCGGCTGACCGTACCCTCCCCCGAGCGGCGGTTGGGTCGCGGAGGGGCCGAGGACCCCGACGGCGATGACGAGCGCGACGCTGACCGCCACCAGAAGGGCACCCGCGCGGCCCAGCTCGCGAAAACCGTGGCC
>JBOHCT010000116.1:0-13876 GCA_050699055.1 Streptosporangiaceae bacterium
CGACGACGGCGCGACGCAGGCCCTCGTCGCGGACGAGGTCGACCACCACCCACTCCGCGTACTCGCCGGCGAGCAGCCGGGCCGCCCGGTGCAGGGCGACCGGCTCCTGGAGCGAGTCCTCGTCGAGGAGCAGGCGGGTCATACGTGCCATCACGTCCAGCCGTCGAGCGGCGACGACGACCATCTCCTCGTCGAACTCTGTCTCATCGGCCTCGGCGGTGGCAACGATCGGCGCCACGACAGCCACCAAAACGAGCGGGTGCTGGTCGCCGGGCACCTCGACGGGGGAAATCGACAGGTGGACATCCTCGCAGCGCGCCCCGAGGACGAGGCGGCAGTCGATGAACGACGCCGTGCCGCCGTGGACAACGTTCGCGAGGTGGGATCGGAACACCGCCCGCGCGGTCATGTCGACGAAGCCCGCGAACGTTCGGCCGACGACGAAATCGGCACCGGCACCGAGCAGGTCGAGTGCCGAGGGATTGGCTCGCCACACCGCGCCCTCGTGGTCGACGAGGAGGCAGGGGACGGGCAGCTGCTGGAAGGCCGCCCGAAGCAGACGCTGCTCACGTCCCGTCGGGGACCGGCGCCGCCCCGAGCCCGTCGTCTCCGCCTCCAGCGCGTCGCGGCACGCCTCGAACTCGCGCTCCGCGACGGAGAGCTCCGCGAAAGCGGCGTCCAGGATCGCCGGCGCCGTCTCGGGGGAGCGATCCCGTGCCGTCCTGAGCGCCGACACCCTCCTGCTGAAGGCGGCCCGTTCCCGCTCGAGGGACCGCACATCGACCTGCTCAGACACAGCGGCCCTCCTCGCGTCGATGCCGGACTCAGCCCGAGCTCGCTTGCTTCCGACGTTAACCGATCCGTAAGGACAGTGTCACCGGCCAGTTCGGGCCTTCTCGTCCCGTCTCGGTTTCTGCCCTGGTCACCGGCCTATCCGCCTGGAGTGAAGCCCCGCAAGCAGGTCAGGGAGCGCACGTTCACCGGCAGAAGGACGCCAACACTCGGCTGCACGAGCTAGCCGGCGAATTGGCCGAGGGCCGGTACGTCGAGCCGAGTCGCGTGATCTTCGGCGACCGGCTCCGCGACGAGTGGTGGCCGGTCGCCAAGCGTGGAGACAAGCGCGGTCCGCTGCGGCCGGCGACGAGGGCGCTGTACGAACGCGTGATCGACGACAAGATCAGGACGCACAGTCTCGGGCGCACGCCGCTGCAGGCGATCACCCCCCAGCAGCTGGAGAAGTTCTACGGCGACCTCGCTGAGGGCCGGCACGGCCAGCCGCTCGCCGAGGCCAGCGTGCAGGTGGTGCACTCGGTGTGCCACAACGCGCTCGCCAAGGCCGTCGACTGGGGGCCGCTGAATCACTCACCCGCCGAGCGGGTGAGCCCACCGACCCCAGACGCCCACGAGGTCAGGACCTGGACCGACACCCAGGACCGGTTGGTGTTCTGCCAGCCCAGCGGCGAGGTGCTGTCGCCGGACTCGGTATCCGGCATCTTCCGCCGGGCGGTGAAACGCCTGGACCGCCGCCACTGTCCCTACACGGCCTCAGGCACAGCTGGGCCACCAGCGCGGTGACGGCGGCATGGACCTTGATAGTCGTGAGCCGTCACCTCGGACACTCCAACACCCTCACCGCGCAGAGGCACTACGTGCGGAAGACCTCCGAGGCGGACCGCAAAGCGGTCGACGCGGTGGCGGAGCGTCGCCGCGCAGTTTCTGTGACCGGATTGTGATCACGGGGCTCATTTCCATGATCCAAATGGCGTGGACCGGGGGCGGAACCACCGGCGTTTGTTGTCCGACCCGTACCGAATGGCAACCCCGAACGGGACGTCTCGGGAGCTTCCACGCCTCGGATGTTTTCCTTCACGACCGAAGGGGGCACAACCGTTGATGGGCAACGCCCTTCGTACACGGAATACAGATGCTGACGGAGCGCATAGCGCGCGACCTCGCCTCGATCGGCCGGTTGGCCGCGGCCTCCCCTTCCGGGTCGCTACACCGGGCCGCGACGCTGGCGACCCGAGGCGTCCCTGGGTGCGCGGCCGCGTCTCTCGTCGTATGGGAGGGTGGCGAGCCTGCCGCGACGGCCGCCTCCCACCCCGATGTGGGCCTGCTTCACGCGCTGGAGCAGCGGACAGGAGAAGGCCCGGCCATGGCCGCCACCTCCACCGGGGAGCACGTGCTAATCCCGGACGCGATGCGGGACCGTCGCTGGCCACGATACGCCTGCGCCGCCGTGCGCTACGGCGTCCGCTCGACTCTCGCCCTCCCCCTCGTCGTCGACGCGACGCGGGTGACGTGTTGTCTCCACAGCGCGCGGCCGGAGACGTTCGACGAGCGGGCCGTCGCGCCGCTGGGCGCCCTGCTCGGTGCCCAGATCGCGGTGATCTTCTCCAACACCGGAGAGTACGAAGACGTCACGCGATCAACCACGCGGATGCGAGCAGCGCTCACCTCCCGCGCCGAGATCGACCAGGCCAAGGGAATCATCATGCACACCCGCGGATGCGACGCCGACGAGGCGTTCGCCGAGCTGCGGCGCGTGGGCGAGCGTTCGCAGCTGCGGGTTACCGAGGTGGCCCGCCGGATCGTGTCGGAGTACGCACACCGCCACCGGCGCAGGCGAAGGCACCGCGGTTAGGCTCAGCCGCGTCGAGGCTCGGCTTCGCCCGAACCTTCCTCGGCGCGCGCTCCGTCGCCGCGCTGTACAGGGGCGGCCGTCCCCGACCCTGGGTCGGCCGCATCGACGGGCACGCCCGGATCGGCGGTGTTTGTCCCGGCGGTGTTTGTCCCGGCGGTGTTTGTCCCGGCGGTGTTTGTCCCGGCGGTGTTTGTCCCGGCGGTGTCGCTCCCTGCAGTCGCGGCCGGGCCGCCGATTCCACTCATCTCCGCGGTACCCCCCGGATTGCCGGAATGGGCCTCGATCCGCCGACCGCTGCTGTACCCCGGAGGGAGCACGAAGCTGACCGTATCGTCCATGATCCTGACGACCGCACCGAGCGGGATACCGGCAAGGAAGGTGCCGGCACACACGAAGAGCAGCCACATAATGTGCAGGATCAGGGCGATGCCCCCGACCACGACACTCACGAGGATGAGAGCGACGACCGCCCACGACGCTGGCCTGCCATGGGGGTGTCCGTGCCCACCGCTCGTACGGGGCTCGCTCATCCGCACTCCCTCCACGTCACGATTGTGGATGCCCTCGAGGTCCTACGCGAAACCATCGAGGTTACTCACCCGGAGCGAGCTCGACGGCCTGGCGGAGGGCCTCGAGCATGCTGCGCTCGTCGGCTCTGCCGGTTCCCGCGATGTCGAACGCGGTCCCGTGGTCGACTGAGGTACGGATCACCGGCAGCCCGACCGTGACATTCACGCCGGCCTCGAGACCGAGGACCTTGACCGGGCCATGGCCCTGATCGTGGTACATCGCGACCACGAGGTCGAATTCCCCGCGGCCCGCGCGGAAGAAAACCGTGTCGGCCGGCAGCGGGCCCTCGGCATTGATCCCGGCACCGCCTGCGCGCTCGATACCCGGCGTCACCTTCTCCTCCTCCTCGCCCCTGCCGAACAGCCCGTGCTCGCCGGCGTGCGGGTTGATTCCGCACACCGCGATATGCGGGGCCCGGAGGCCCGCCGCCCGCAGGGCGGCATGGCCGCGCTCGATCGTTCGGTAGACGAGGCCAGAGTCGATCTTCGCCACCGCGTCGACGAGCCCGATGTGGGTCGTCACGTGGATCACCTTGAGTGTGGGGGTCGACAACATCATCGACACCTCCGGGGTGCCCGTCAGATCCGCGAGCATCTCCGTGTGGCCGGGGTAGGAGTGCCCGCCTGCCCGCAGGGCCTCCTTATTGAGCGGAGCCGTACAGATCGCGTCGGCCTCGCCGCCCCGCGCCAGCTCCACGGCCTTGGCGACGTACTGGTACGCGGCGTCGCCGGCGACCGCCGCCACCTCACCGAAAGGCAGGTCGTCGGGGAGCAGGTCGAGGTCCAGACAGTTGACGGTTCCTGCCGCGTACCGCGCGTCATCCGGTGTCTTGCAGGCACGCACGTGCACGCCCGCGCCGGTGATGTCACGGGCGCGCTCCAGCCGACGCGCGTCCCCGATCACGAGGGCGCGACAGGTGTCGTGGACCTCCTCGTGCGCGAGCGCCTGCACGACGACCTCAGGGCCGACGCCAGCGCCGTCGCCCATGGTGACCGCGACGACAGGTCGGGTCATGCGTTCATCCTCCCGCGCGGAGCGCGTCGTAGGCGTGGACGAGCGTCACGGTGTCGCCGAAGGCACCCGCCTTCGTCACGAGACGAACCTCGCCGTCGACACCCAGGCGACCGACGGCGACACCGGGCTCCACCTCACCATCGAGCTTAAACGCCGGGATCCCGGCGGCGTCGAGGACCGCCCGCACCGTCTCGCCGCCCGTCCCCACGAACCCGCCCAGGCCGGCCAGCCTGTCCCTCACGAGGGTGCCGACCGAGGAGGCGGCGCGGACGGCCCCCCGCTCCGTGCCGATCACCGCGCCCCGCGCGATGGTGAGGACCGCGTCGCCGCCGTCAAGGGCATGCCTGAGCGCCTCCTCCGACCCGCGGAAAGCCCGTCCGCCCGGGTCGAGCAGGGCCTCCGCGTCGACTGCGACCTCCCGTACCTGTCGCTCGTGCAGCAGGTGTCTCACCTGGCCGGCGGCGACCGCGCTCGGCGTGCCGACGACGACCAGGATCGATCCAGAGGTGGGGGCACGGCCTGCGCGCGACCCGCCGCGGGGGATGAGGCCCAGCGTGGCGGGAAGGTGCGCCGCGAGTCCCGCAGACCCCGCCCATACGACCGGCTCGGCGAGCGTGGCGCCCGCGCGCGCGATACGTCCCAGATCCGCGTCCGTCTCGGCGTCGCAGATCGCCACGCGTTCCGACGGGACCTCGGCGAGGGCGGTGCGCAACCGTGACCCGCGTACTGTCGCCACGTCGATCACGTGGGTGGGTACGCCCGCACGGAAGAGCAACGACGGAATGTCGCGTGGCGGGACGCCGTCCGCCTCGCGCCAGACGCCGGCCTCCGCCAGCCGTACGCCGTGGACGAAGAGGATCCCATCACGGACCGTACGGCCGGTCGCGGGGAACGCTGGGGCGGCGACGACCCGCCTGCCTGTCGCCTCGGCGATCGCCGCGAGCTCGGGCCCGACCGCGCCCCGAAGCGTGGAGTCGAGCTTCTTGTACAGCACTGAGGCCTCGACGTGCCGCCCCGCGGCACCGCCCGCCCGACGCGCCGCGTCTTCCCGCGAACGGCTCCGACCTTGGGTGTCGACGGCGAGGACCTGCCCGTCCCCTGACCCGTCGAGGCTCACGACCGTGTCCAGGCCCCTCCTGGCGAACGTCGCGCCGGTGTCGGCGGCCCCGGTGAGGTCGTCCGCGATGACCACGACCTCCGCCACCGCCTACCTCGCCGCCACATCTGAAGGAGCGCGCCACCCGCGACCCGTACCCTCGGACATCGTCCGCGGCCCCCGGGGGCCGTACGACAAGACGCGCCGCCGCGGGCGCACTCGCTCAGCCACCCCGACACTCAGATCGCGTACAGGATCACGTGGACCTCGCGGGGCCCGTGGACGCCGCGGACGAGCGTGAGCTCGATGTCGCCGGAATGGCTCGGCCCCGTGATGAAGTACATGCCGGACGGGGTCGGCCTGAGACCGGCGAGCCGGTCGACGGCGTCCGCGAAGGTCGCGACGAGCCGGCCCTGTGACACGAGCGCGACGTGGACGGGCGGCACGAGCGAGGTGCTGCGCGCGCGGTCGCGATCGCACACCAGTGCCAGCGTGCCGGTCTCCGCAACGGCCGCGACCGCGGAGGTCAGCCCGAGCTCCGCCTGCCACGGGTCGTCGACGACCTTGAGACCCTCGGCCGCGCCCTCGAGGTCGGGGTCATGGTCGATGACGACCGGCGCGTCGCCCACGAGAGTACGCACCTCGGCAAGGGCCTGCTCCCGGGAGTCGACCAGGTGCGCCTCCCCGTCGACCTCGGCGAGCTCCGCCGCGAAACGCTCGGTCAGGGTCACCGCTGCCCCCCGTTCCCGCGTTCGCGCAGCCACCGGCGAAACGCCCCCGCCTCCCTGAGCGGCGGCAGCGTGCGGCCCGAGGCCCAGCCCCGCGACATCGTCCCTCCGGCACGGGACAGCACCGCCGACGGCAGCACGCGCCCGGCGAGCCGGCTCATCGCGAGAGACAGCCGGTACCCGGCAGACGTGTCCCACAGCCGACTCCACGCCGACCACCCCGCGCGTGCCACGCGACCCGAGGTGCTGGCGGCATGTCCGTCGACGTAGTCGGCGCGCAGGTCGACGAGCATGTCGGGCAGCGGGATCTTGACCGGGCAGACGTCGCCGCACGCCCCGCAGAGCGAGGAGAGGAACGGCAGGTCCGCGCCCTCCTCACGATCGCCGATGAGCGGGGTGAGCACAGCGCCGATCGGCCCACCGTACACCGAGGCGTACGCGTGCCCGCCGCCCACGGTACGGAAGACCGGGCAGGCGATCTGGCAGGCGCCGCAGCGGATGCAGGCGAGCGCCTCCTCGTACTTGCCGCCGAGCAGGTCGGTACGGCCGTTGTCGAGGATCACCAGGTGCAGCTGCTCCGGCCCGTCCGCCTCACCGTCGCGGCGCGGCCCGGTGACCATCGTCTGGTACACCGACACCTTCTCGTTGGTCGCGGCGTAGGTGAGCAGCGGGATCAGCGTGGCGAGGTCCTCGAAGCGGGGGATGACCTTCTCCACGGTCATCAGCGCGACGTGGATCCGCGGCTGCGAGGTGACCATGCGGGCGTTGCCCTCGTTGGTCACCAGAGTCAGCGTCCCGGTGTCGGCGGCGGCGAAGTTGACGCCCGAGATCCCCATGTCGGCGGTGTGGAAGTCCTCTCGCAGCCGCCGCCTGGCGAACGCCGTCAGCTCCTCCGGAGCCCCCGGTAGACGCTCGTCGGCCAGCTCCTCGAAGAGCGCGTGGACGTCGGCGCGGCTCTTGTGGACCGCGGGCGCGATGATGTGTGCTGGCCGCTCGTCCGCGAGCTGGACGATGTACTCGCCGAGGTCGGTCTCCACGACCTCGACGCCCAGCTCCTCCAGGTGCGACGTGAGGTGCATCTCCTCGCCGACCATCGACTTCGACTTGACGGCGAGCCGTGTCCCCTCGCGGCGGGCGATCTCTTGGACCGTCCGCGCGGCCTCCTCGGGCGTACGGGCGCGATGCACCCGGCCGCCGACCGCCTCCACGTTCTCGGTCAGTTGACGCAGGTAGCCCTCCAGGTCGCGGAGGGTCTCGCGGCGGATCGCTGCGGCCCGCTCGCGCAGCTCCGCCATCCGCGGGCTCCAGCCCTCGCCGTACCAGTCGTTGTTCTTCTTGGCCAGCCGGTGCACGGTCGGGCCGGTCTCCGTGCGCCCGAGGGCCTCACGGGTGATGAGCGGCAGCGGCCGGCGGTGCGCCGGGGTATCGGTACCTGCCCAGTCGGGCCGCGTCGGGCGCAGCCGCTCCCGTCCACGCAGCGCGGTCGACACCTTCTGCCGTGCCGGCTCGCTCACGACGCCACCCCCTCCGCCGCAGGACGTTGTGACTGGACGAGCGCGTCGCGGATCAGCTCGGCGACGTGCCGGGTACGGACTGGCCGGCCCGTGGCCCCGGCTCGCGCGGACAGGTGCAGGAGGCACCCCGGGTCGGCGGAGACGAGGTAGTCGGCGTCTGTCGCCTGTGCCTCAGCGAGCTTCTGGTCGGCCATCGCGCAGGAGACGTCGGGGAACTTCGTCGCGAACGTCCCCCCGAAACCGCAGCAGGTCGCCGAGTTCACCAGCTCGACGAGGCGCACCCCCTTGATGCGCTCGATCACCTCGCGCGGCGCGCGGCTCTCTCCGAGGCTGCGCAGCATGTGGCAGGAGTCGTGGTACGTCACGGTCGCGTCCAGCCGGAGCGGCAGGCGGCCGCCGTAGGCCGCGACGAACTGCGACATCTCGAAGACGCGCAGATCCAGATCCTCGGCACGTCGCGACCATCCACCGGGCAGCACCCGCGGGTACTGGTGGTGGATCGTCGATACGCACGAGCCGGACGGGCTCACGACCGCGTCATACCGCTCGAACATCTCGATCCAGCGCCGCATCAGCCTGCCGGCCTCCCGCGGATATCCGGAGTTCAGCGCCGCCTGCCCGCAACAGGTCTGCGCGTCCGGTACCTCGACACGACAGCCCATCGCTTCGAGCACCTCGACGCTCGCCCGGGCGGGGCCCGGCGCGGCGAGATCGGCGATGCAGGAGGCGAAGAGCCCGACCTTTCGCGGTACACGGGTACTCACGCGGGGACGCCCCATCCGGCCAGCGTCCCGGCGTCGTCGAAACGCATCGGGCCGGCCTCAGCGGTGACATCGAGGACCGGACTCTGGTCGACCTCCTCCCGCAGGGAGCTGGAGACAAGCAGGTCCGCGGTGTCGAGCGTGCTCTGGATACGGACGAGGCGGGCATTCTCCGGGTCGGGGCGCCCTGACATCAGCAAGGCCGCGGCGATCGCGTCCCTGTCGGTCGGCAGGGCCATGGGGATCTGCGCCCGCTGGACCCCACAGATTCCGGCGGTCGCGGAGTTGATGTACGTCGCCCGTAGATCGATCTTCTCCAGCAGACGGAAGGTGATGAACTCGGGTAGCCCGATCCCCGCCGCGTTGCCGTGGGAGGCGTCGGTGAGGTCGAGCGCCACGATGTTCCTGATGTGCGGAGGCCCCTGCGGCTCCGGTGTGTCGCGGATCATGAGCCGGTTGATGACGTTGGTGTCGAGGCCCGCGCCCGACTTGTCCTTGCCCATCTCGTCGACCACGAGGACGTCGAGCTCATCGAACGGGAGCCGACCCATGAGGCCGCGCGCCTCGGCGAGCAGCTCGGCCTCACCGTCTCCCCCGACATCCTCAGGGGGGACGAACGCGATCCGCGCGGTCTGCTCGAACGCGTTCTCGAGAATCGCGACACCGCCGAGCACGTTCGCCTCACGCACGATCCGCTGCGCGACCCGCGGCACCCACCGCCCGAGACCCACCGCCCCGTACGCGTGGATCGTCTCGGCTCCCCGCTGCTTCCCGAGCCCGATCGCGGTCAGCTTGGCGAGACCGCTCTCGACGTCGGCGTCGAAGTCGGTGTGCGGCTTGACCCGGTTGACGAGCACGATGCCGTCGGCGCCCGCGGCGTTGCCGTCGAGGTGAACCTTGGGGCCGTCCGGCACGCCGGCGAGCTCCACGGTCTCCATGCTCGAACGGATCGGCATGCCCATCGTCTCCTCGGTGATACCGAGCGAGGCGAGGACGCCGATCTGGCCCTCCGGGGTCGCGCCGCCGTGCGAGCCCATGGCGGGCACGACGAACGGCTCGGCCCCCGCCTCGCGCAGCCAGTCGCCCACGGTGCGTACGGCCGTGGCGATGTCGCTGATCCCTCGGCTGCCCGCGGTGACCGCCACCGACATGCCTGGCCTGATGCGGTCGCGCAGCGGTTCCAGCTCCCGCCGGGTGGCGGCCACGGGATCACGCTCGACGGGCGCGTCGAAGTGCTGACGCACGCGGAGGAGATGCGGAAAAGGGGCGTCGAAGGTCAGCTCGCGGACGGTCTCGAAAGGTCCGAGCGCGCGACGTGTGGTGGTCTGCACTCTTTCTCCTTATCGCCGGTCCTGCCCTCGGATCTTTGTTCGGTACCGGCGCGTCCGTCAAGCTGAGCGTCCCTACCCCGGCGCTCGCGGCCCCACCTCTCCGCGCGCCGATCTTGAAGTTATCGGTGAGTTACTGGCGAGTTACTGCCCGATACCTTCAAGATCGGCGCCAGGGGTGGTATCGGGGCGGGCGGGGGCGGGGCGCGCTTGACCGGCGTACGGAGCCGCCGTAGCGTCCAAGTCGCGAGAGGTCCGATGTATCTCCGGGGAGGTCGGCACGGCGATGGCCATGAGAAGCGCGCAGTGGTTCGGCGAGCAGGGACGGGGTGGGTTCATCCACCGCTCGTGGATCCGTTCCGAGGGCTTCGCCGAGGACGTGTTCGACGGGCGCCCGGTCATCGGCATCTGCAACACCTGGTCCGAGCTCACCCCGTGCAACGCCCACCTGCGCCGGGTGGCAGAAGCCGTGAAGCGCGGCGTATGGGAGAGCGGCGGGTGGCCGCTGGAGTTCCCCGTGACCTCGCTCGGGGAGACGATGGTACGTCCAACGGCGATGCTCTTCCGCAACCTGCTCAGCATGGACGTCGAGGAGTCCATCCGGATGAACCCCCTCGACGGCGTCGTGCTGCTCGCCGGCTGCGACAAGACCAACCCGGGCACGATCATGGGGGCGGCCAGCGTCGACCTGCCGACGGTCATGGTCACCGGCGGCCCCATGCTCAACGGAAAGTTCCGCGGCTGCGACATCGGGTCGGGCACGGCAGTATGGCGCTTCACCGAGGAGCTCAAGGCCGGCCGGATGACGCCGGAGGAGTACGCCTTCGCCGAGAGCTGCCAGTCGCGCAGCAACGGCCACTGCATGACCATGGGCACGGCCTCCACCATGGCCTGCGTGGCCGAGGCGCTCGGCCTCCAGCTCCCCGGGTCGGCCGCCATCCCGGCCGTCGACTCCCGGCGGTACGCGATCGCCCACCGCTCCGGTCGCCGGATCGTCGAGATGGCCCGCGAGGGCCAGCGCATGTCGCACATCCTGACCCGTGACGCCTTCGAGAACGCCGTCAAGGTCAACGCGGCCATCGGCGGCTCCACGAACGCCGTCGTGCATCTGCTCGCGATCGCCGGCCGCGTCGGCGTCCCCCTGGAGCTGGACGACTTCGACACGCTCGCCGGCGGCGTCCCGTGGCTGGTCAATCTGCAGCCGTCGGGGAAGTTCCTGATGGAGGACTTCTGCTACAGCGGCGGGCTGCCCGCGGTCATCAACGAGCTGCGCGGACTGCTCCATCTCGACGCCGTGACCTGCACCGGCAAGCCGCTGGGCGAGGCGGTCGAGGGGATGACAAGACTGCCGGACAGCGACGTCGTCGCCTCGTCGGACGCGCCGCTCGGCCTCGGGTACGGGACCGCGATCCTGCGCGGCAACCTCTGCCCCGACGGCGCGGTCATCAAGCAGTCCGCCGTCTCCCCCCAGCTCATGAAGCACCGCGGCCGGGCACTGGTGTTCGAGACGATCGAGGAGTACGACGCGGGGATCGACGACCCCGATCTCGACGTCGACGAGGACACGGTGCTCGTCCTCAAGCACGCGGGGCCCAAGGGGTACCCGGGCATGCCCGAGGTCGGCAACATGGAGCTGCCGCGCAAGCTGCTGGAGCGCGGAGTACGCGACATGGTCCGCGTCTCCGACGCCCGCATGAGCGGCACGGCGTACGGCACGGTCGTCCTGCACGTCGCCCCGGAGGCTGCGGTCGGCGGGCCGCTCGCACTCGTCCGTACCGGCGACATGATCGAGCTCGACGTCGCGGGCCGTACCCTCCACCTCGAGGTCGACGACGAGGAGCTGGCACGCCGCAGGGCTGCCTGGCGGCCCCCGGAGCCCCGGCACTCGAGCGGGTACGGACGGCTGTACATCGACCATGTCTTGCAGGCCGACCATGGCGCCGACTTCGACTTCCTGGTCGGCTCCCGCGGCGACTTCGTCGGCCGCCAGTCCCACTGAGCGCCGAGGTGCAGCCCGCCACTCCGTGGTTTCTGAAGAACCGCGCCACCGGCGGCGCGATGGTTCAGACACCCTCGCCCACCACACCCCGCCGTCCGAAGAGCCGCGCCACCCGCGACGCGATCCCTCAGACACCGGAGTCTGAAACCTCCTGACGAGCTAGGGCCCCGCGGCGCTCTCGTCCTGGAACCAGCGGTGCAGCCAGCGTTCGACCTCCGCGACGTGAATGGTGGCTGCGGCGAGCGCGAGCTGCCCGTCGTGCTTGCGCAGCGCGCGCAGGATCGCCTCGTGCTGGTCGCAGGTCCATTCGACGATGCCGTCCTCGACGATGCCGCGCCAGATCCGTACGCGCGCGGTCTTGCTCGACAGACCCCGGCACAGCGAGGCGAGCGTTTCATTGCCCGTCACGTCAACGATGCGTTGGTGGAACTCCAGATCGTGCTGGACCAGGCCCTCCGCCGACGTGCTCTTTCGCATCCGCTCGATCCTGTCGGCGAGCCAGGCGAGGTCGTCGCCCCCGACGCGGGCGGCCGCGAGCGCGGTCGCCGCGGGCTCCAGCAGCCTACGTACCTCGAACAGCTCGGCGATCGTCTGGTCCTGCGCGAGGTCGACGGCGAACGACAGCGCGTCGAGCAATACCTCGGGCCGGAGGCTCGTGACGTACGTGCCGTCCCCCTGCCGAACGTCGAGGACCCGGATCAGGGACAGCGCACGGACGGCCTCGCGGAGGGAGTTGCGCGACAACCCCAGCTGGGCAGCGAGCTCCTTCTCCTTGGGGAGCCTGTCGCCTGGCCGCAGCTCACCTGAGGCGATGAGCTGCTTGACGCGGACGATCGCCTCATCGGTGACGCTCATGTCCCGGCTCCGGCTCAGCCCGTCGGGACCCGCAGGTGCGTCATCCCGCCGTCCACGGGCAGCACGGTGCCGGTGGAGTAAGCCGACGAGGGGTCGGCGAGGTAGCAGATCGCCGAGGCGATCTCCTCGGGTGTGCCGAGGCGCCCGACGGGCTGACGCGCCTCGAGCGCCCGCCGCGCCGCGACCGGGTCGTCGGCGCCGTCGAGCAGCCGCCCGACCCACGGGCTGTCGATCGTGCCAGGACACACGCCGCACACCCGGATGCGGTCGGGCAGCAAGTCAGCGGCCGTCGCGAGGGTGAGGGCGTACAGCGCGCCCTTGCTCGCGCTGTAGACAGCCCGCTGCGGGATCCCGACGACCGAGGCGACAGAGCACGTGGTGACCACCACCGCATGCTCCGACCGGCGGAGATACGGCAGGGCCGCCCGGAGTGTCCGCGCGACGCCGACGACGTTGACGTCGAGGACACGGTGCCACTCGTCCTCGGGGTTGTCCTCGACCGTCCCCTGGGCGCCGATGCCGGCGTTCGCGACCACGATGTCGACACCGCCGAACCGCACGGCGGCCTGGCCGACCGCGGTGTTCACCGTGTCCTGGTCTGTCACGTCGGCCTCGAGACCGAGCACCCCGTCGACCTCCTTCGGCGGGTGGACGTCGAGCCCGGCGACCTCCGCTCCACGCTCCGCGAGCAGGCGGGCGGTCGCGAGACCGATCCCCGATCCGCCGCCGGTCACGACCGCGGACAAGCCCTCAAAAGGCGGGCCCTCGAACGGGGGGCTCATCGGGTCACCGCAGGCGTCCGCGAAGAGCCGATACCGGTCCAGACGGGACCGTCAGGGAAACGGTGATCACGCAACGTGTCCTCCTTGACCTGGGCGCTGTAACCGGCGTCGGTGGGTGGAAAGTACCGGCCGTCCCGTACGTCCACGGGATCCACGAAGTGCTCATGCAGGTGATCGACGTATTCGATGACCCGGTCGTCCATCGACCCGCTCACCGCGACGTAGTCGAACATCGACAGGTGCTGGACCAGCTCGCACAGCCCGACACCGCCAGCGTGGGGACATCCGGGGACGCCGTACTTCGCGGCCATCAGCAGCACGGCGAGCACCTCGTTGACCCCGCCGACACGGCAGGCGTCCACCTGGCAGAAGGAGATCGCCTCGGCCTGGAACAACTGCTTGAAGATCACCCGATTCTGCACGTGCTCGCCGGTCGCCACGCCGACCGGCGTCACGGCACGCGCGATCGTCGCGTGACCGAGCACGTCGTCGGGGCTCGTGGGCTCCTCGATCCACCACGGTGCGTACGGCTTCAGCGGCTCCATATGCGCGATCGCCTCGTCGACGCTCCACCGCTGGTTGGCG
>JBOHCT010000117.1:0-13796 GCA_050699055.1 Streptosporangiaceae bacterium
GAGCTTGGCGCCGAGCGCGGTCGGGAAACCGTAGCCGAGTGCCCCCTGGTAGCCGGGGCCGAGGTAGGTCCGCGGCCCGTACACCGGGTACCCGACCCGGGCGACGTAGCCGACCTGGGTGAACTCGCTGACCAACATCCCGTCGTCGGGGATCGCCGCCCGCAGCGCCCGGATCCACGACATCTGCGGCTCGAAGGGCGCCAGCTGGTCGGCGCACCAGCGGCGGACCCCGTCCAGCTCCGCGTCGCGGGCCGGCCGCGGCGGCATCCCGTCGAGGTGCTCGGCCAGCCCGGCGAGCCCGAGCGACGCGTCGCCGTGAATCGACACCGCGGCCCCGCCCGCCCTCTCCAGGTCGGCGGGGTCGGCGTTCAGGTGAATGACCGCCGCGGCCGGCGGCGTCGCCACCGGCCGCCCACCGGGGGTACGAAACCGCGTCCCGACGGCGAGGACGACGTCAGCGTCGGCGAGGACCTTCGGCCCACCCAGACTGGACAACGCGAGACGGTGCCGGTCCGACAGGGCGCCGCGCGCGTGCACGCTCACCACCACCGGCGCCTCCAACGCCTCCGCCAACGCCCGCAACGCCTCGCTGGCGTCGGCCGCCACCACACCACCGCCGGCGTAGATCACCGGCCGCCGCGCCGACCGCAACAGCGACGCCGCCTTACGGACCAGCTCCGGATCCGGCTCCACACGCTCCCCACCCACCGGCTGGACCAGGTCGACGGTCCCACGCGCCTCCAACACATCCGGCGGCACCTCCAACCCCACCGGCCGCGGCCGACCCGAACGCAGCCGCCAGAACGCCTCCCGCACCAGCCCCGGCACCTCGCCAGGCGCCGCCGCGAACCCCGACCACTTCGTCAACCCCCGCAGCACCCCCGACTGGTCAGGGACCTCATGCAACACCCCGAACCCACGACCCACAGCCCCCGACGGAACCTGCCCGCACACGCACAACACCGGCGACGAACACGCGTACGCCGTCGCCAACCCCGCCGCCGCGTTCAACAACCCGGGCCCCGGCACCACCATGAACACCCCAACATCCCCCGCCGACCGCGCATACCCATCCGCCATGTACGACGCGGCCTGCTCATGCCGAGTATTGAAAAACCCCACCCGATCCGCGACCCGAGCCAACCCATCCACCGCGTAGTCCAGCTGCACCCCCGGCACACCAAACACCCCCGTGACACCCTCCAACGCCAGCTGCCGCGCCAACGCCTCACCGCCGGTCATCTCCAACGCGACTCACGCTCCTTCTAACCAGAGACGTGCAACGCCCCACCAGGCAACAACGGCCCCAGCAACACTGCTCCACACCAACACTGCCAGGTCCCGAGGCGCCCCGACCGACCGGCCATGCTCGTGACGCCGACGTCCGGGGAGCTATCCCGCGTGCGGGCTGACAGACCACAGGCGGTGGACGAAGCCCGCGGCGGCGTCGATGAGCGTGCGTACCTCATCGGGGCTCTCGCAGGACGCCACCTCCCGGCCCAGCTCGCCGACCATGGTGGTGAGGATGACGACCATGACGCGGTCGACGGGCTTGTCCTCGGCGTGCAGCAGCACGGCATTCTGTCGTACCCACTCACGGCTGCGCCGGCGTCGCACGAGCTCGAAGCCCGCCGGTCCGTCCCCGTCGAAAAACAACCGCACGAGGTCGCGCGACTCCCAGCTGCCTGCAAGAAAAGCACGGGTACCCGCGATGAAGAGCGAGGCGGGATCATCCTCACCCGCGAGGCGCGTCGCGGTAACCGCTGTCGCCGCTCTTCCCTCCTGCGAGCTTTGATACTCCTCCCAGAGCGCGAGGTACAGCTCGTTCTTTCCGCCGAAATGATGGTAGACACTGGCGATACTCGAGCGCGCCCGTTCGACGACCTCGACCACGCTCGCCTCCGCGAAGCCCCGCTCGGTAAAGACGTCGCGCGCGGCGCTCAGGAGAGTGCGGCGCGTTTCCGCCGCGCGGTTCGAGCGCCGTCGCTGGTGATCCCCGAGGGGGGATCGCTCGTCTCGCTGTGTTGCCATCGACCGACCCCAAATGCATGCGGGAGCAATGCGTCCGTGCCGTGGCCAAGAAGTGCGGTCAGCTTATACCTGACCTGGACGTACCGCGTCACAAGGGGAGGCAGGTCGGGAGGTCGCGAGGCCCGAGCCGATGGACGGAGTCGCGGTCCCGCCTGGGCCCGATACTGGCGATGTGCTTCGCTGACGTCCTTCCCAGCCAGGCGCGCCCTTGTCGCCGCGTACGTCCATGGTCGGAGCGTCCCACGGCCAGCCCCGTTCTCCACAATTGGCCAGTTCGGAGACCCTTGTAAAGCTACTTATGACTCTTACAGTATGGCCGGGCCGGGACCTGTCTAAGCGGTCTGCTTCATCGGGGGTGGACGGCTGTGGTGAGCTGTGAGAGCTGAGCCTCGATCATCGATACCGCGCGTTGACGCGTCAGCCGAGTGGGCTCATAGATAATCTGCAGGCCGATCCCGTCAGCCAGGGCGATGAGGTGGGCGGCTGCGGCATCCAAGTCCAGGCCCCGCTTGATATGGCCGTGACGCGCGGCCTCTGCGAGGAGTTCTCGGATGAACCGACGCCACAACGCATAGCGCGCGTTGTGTTCTTCGATGAGCAACTGGCTCGTCCAAGCTACGCCCCAGAAAGCTAGCCACACCCGCCACTCCGCCTCGCGTGCAGCGTCAAGGGGAAGCGCCTCGAGGAGGACGGCACGGAGTGCGTCTACGCCGCTCATGCACCGACGTCGAGCTATCATGCGATCCCCCGCGCGACGGTGTACCTGTCGGATCGCTCCGATGATCAGCTCGTGCTTGCTGGTGAAGTAGTGGGTAACCATGCCCGTGGTACACCCACTGGCGGCAGCGATACGACGAACGGTCGCCGCATCGATGCCTTCCGCCGCGATGACAGCCGCAGCCGCGTCCATCAGCTCGCGGCGGCGTTGCGCGTGATCGACATGCTTCGGCATGTCTGAGACCGTAACCGGTCACGTAACGAATGTTGTGCAACGACCCGCCCGTGGCTACGATGCATAACATGTGTTCTGTAAACCGAGTCGTGGACCACCTTGCTCCAGTCGACCGCGCCACGGTGGCCATCCTGGCTTTCGTCGGGTCGACGGGGCGCCCGGTCGCGTGTCCAGTGACTCCGCTCGTCGACGGCGACGACGTCGTGGTGAGCAGCGTGCTGGCACTGATACGCAAGGTCGCCTCGATACGGCGGGACCCGCGCGTGGCTGTGCTTGCGGGAGGATCACAGGTCCGCGGGCTCGCACAGGTAGAGCTCGATGAGGACGGCGAGTTCTTTCACAAGATCTTCCGCGATCAGGAGCTACGTAAGTACCCCCCGTCGCGGGTGCTGCTGCGCATGCCCGGACACCGACGCCTCTTCTGGTGGTACGCCGGCCGGGTGCTCATCCGCCTGTCAGCGCCGGTCGGACCAACACCGGGAGATGACCGCGCGACACTCACGCGGTTCGACCTCGACGGCCTGCCTCGCGTGGACCCCTTGCCGAGACTCGCCGACGCAGACGAGGCGACCATCGACCTCGGTGCGGCCGGACTGGCGGGCTCCGTCCCGGAAGGGCGGGGCTGCATCGTCATTCATGAAGAGCACAACGGCGGCAGTGACCTGCGTCAGCTGAGATTGTCGGGCGACATCGCAGACGGCCGGTTCATCGTGGGGAGACGCACGGGCTCTCTTCTTCCGGCCCGGGCTAGCCCGCGTGACCGGGTAGCCGGATTGCGAGCGATGGCCAGCCAGGCCAAGGCGAACCAGGCCATGCTCGCCGCCTGGCGCCAGGAGAACACGGCCTCTACTGGCCCGCCAGCGCCCGATCACAACTGAGGGAACGCGCTGCGGCCATGAAAGGAGGACCGAACCCCCGTGGATCTGTTCGACAAGGCATATCGGTATACTGAGCCGGCTCAGGTAACGCGCCAAGGGCTCTACCCGTACTTCATCCCGTTTGCCTCGAGGATGGGGCCCGTGGCCGAGGTCGAGGACCGGCACGTGTTGATGTTCGGCTCGAACAACTATCTCGGCCTGACGGATCACCCGCAGGTGGTCAGTGCGGCGCACGACGCACTAGAGCAGTACGGCACCTCCTGCACGGGGTCTCGGTTCGTCAACGGCTCCCTTAACCTCCACAGGGATCTGGAGACCGACCTGGCTACTTTCTTCGGGAAAGAAGCCGCGCTGGTGTTCACCACGGGTTGCCAGACGAATCTGGGCAGTATCGCCGCCGCAGGAGATCCGCGAGCTCACGCATCGATACGGCGCGCGGCTCCTCGTTGACGATGCCCATGGCGTGGGCGTCCTGGGTGAGACCGGCCGGGTACCTGTGAACAGCTTGAGGTGCTCGCGAAGATCGACTTGATCGTTGGTACCTTCAGCAAGTCGCTCGCCTCGGTCGGTGGCTTCGTCGCCGGGCCGCGCGCATCCATCGACTACATCAGGCACAGGGCCAACGCAATGGTCTTCAGTGCGAGTATGGCGCCGGCCTGCGTCGCCGCGGCTCACGCGGCATTGCGGATCATCGATGCCGAGCCCGACCGCCGTGCCTTGACCCCGGAGACGCTTGATGCTCGCAGAACTTCGGCTTCTCACACGAATGGGGAAGCTCGCCGTTCAAGGACACCACGCCGACTGCACAGCTGATTACGACGCAGCGAGCGGAACCTATGACGTCCAGTTCTCCCCCTACACGGGCCGTCACGGTGTCGAGTTGGTCTCGTGGCTGAGCCTGCACCACGCCGACGTCGCCATGGGGTTGCTGATGGCGGCCGGGGCGGTATTGGGCGGGCTCATGGGGGTGGCGTCCGGGCCGTGGATGGCCAGTCGTCGGGTAGCGGTTCTGCCTGCGGGCGCCGGTGGGTCTGCCAGACGTTGAGGAAGAACGGGAGCATCGAGAGGCCGAGCAGCAGCGCGCCGATCGTGGAGACGGTGTTCAGCGTCGTCCATCCGTTGGCGAAGGTGTAGTCGGCGATCCGCCGCGGCATGCCCTGGACACCGAGCCAGTGTTGGACGAGGAAGGTCATCTGGAAGCCGAAGAACGGGGTCCAGAAGTGGATCTTGCCGAGGTGTTCGTCGAGGAACTTGCCGGTGAACTTCGGCCACCAGAAGTAGAAGCCGCCGAACACCGAACGCACCACCTCGTCCGCGATCACCGTCCGCGGGGTCAGCGCGTCGGTGCGCCACGAGCGCGCCGCCCGCCCGCGGCCCAGGACGTCACCCCCACCGAGCTGCCGGCACGGGGGCCAAGACTTGACCGATGACCGCAGGCGCATCCGTGTCCCCGTTGAGTAAGCGCCCGGCACCCCCGGTAGGCGGGGGTGAGCAACAAGCGAAAGACGGCGCGTTCTCGACGCCCGCGGCGACGGCCATCAGTCTGGCGCGCCGCCCGTGTCGGCTGCGGTGGTGGTGGTGTGGTTCAGCAGCCAGCGGAGCACGTCGAGGGCTTGCTTGGGCGTCCAGGTGTCCCCGTTCGGGTGTTTCAGGGCCCCGACGCCTTCGGCGTCCAGGTAGCCGCGCATCGTCTTCGGTAGGCGGGTGCCGGGCGGGATATCAGCGGGGCCTGTGATATCGAATCGTTTGTGACCCGTGCCGTCGACGAAGTACAGCACGTCGGCATGGTTGAGGTCGTAGGTGAGGGGCTTGCCAGTGCGCCAGTTCGTGGCGGGCGGCTTGCCTTGCGGCACCTTCTGGTACCACAGGCCCAGGTACTTCCACAGCGTCGCGATGTCCGTCGGTGTGCCGGTCAACAGCGTCCAGTTAGCGGGCGGCGGCGCGTACAGCTTGCGGTAGGCGGCGAGCTGCGCCGGGGTGTCACGGGCCGGGTCGAAGGTGATCGACAGGAACTCGACATTCTTGCGCTGCCCGGCCTTGTCGAGCTCGCGGGCGGTTTGCACCAGGTTAGCGGTGTCCAGCGGGCAGGTCTCTTGGCACAGCGTCATCACATCAGAGATCATCAGAATCTTGCCGTGAAAGGCGGCCAGACTGGTGGCCTTCCCCGTCGACGTGACGAGTGGCAGGTGCATGATGTTGGCCGCCACGGCTCCATGCATCGGCGTGGCGATATTGCCCAGCCGCCGACCGGCGGCCCCGGCCTGAACGTGTGCGGCCGGGTGGGAGTCACCGGCTGGACCCCGGCCCCCCGCGTACGCCAGCCCCCCGGCGATCAACACCGCCGGGATCGCCGCGGCCAACGCCGCCTTGACGACACCCGTCCTAGCCACGGTGACTCCCTGCCCTCTGGGCCGAAGCGAAGCAGACCTGTGACCTGCGGTGTCGTTGCTCGGTACGGGTGCGGTGCCGTAGATCCGCGTCCCGCTGACCACGGTGACCGCTGTCCCGTCGCGGCGGGAACGCAACGTCACGGCAGGTATCTCCAGGTTAGGTCGCCGCCGCCGAGGCGTCGGCGTCGGCCCTAGGGCGGGGTGGCGTCCAAGATCGGGTGCACATGAGAGGACGGGCGTAGTTCCCCTTCAAGACGGGGCGTGCCGGCGGTCCACGCGCCGCCGGCCGAGCTGCTGTCAAGGTATTTCTGCCACAGGTTCGGGCACGTGGCGTCTTGACAGCGATGTCTGATGCGGTTTTCTATTTAAGTAGAACGTCGTTCTGGTCTTGGCTGCGAGTCTCGCGCGTGTCGTCCGGACGGGGTACGGCGAGGGAGGCCTCAGTGGCGCGATCGGCGGAGGATGGCTTGGATTACGCGGCTGCGCGGGCCGAGGCCAGGGAGTGGCTGCTCGCGAACTGGGACCCCGACCGCACGGTGGCAGCGTGGTGGGAGGTGTTGACCGACTCCGGCTGGGGGTTTCCTACGTGGCCCCGTGAATGGTTCGGGTTCGGCCTGCCGCCGGAGCTGGCCGGCGCCGTGCGCGAGGCCTTCCTCGACGTCGGCGCGCTCGGTCCGCCGGCGAGCCTCGGCCAGCTGCTCGGCGCCCCGACGTTGCTCACCCACGGCAGTCAGGAGCTGAAGGAACGGTTCCTTCCCGCCCTGGCCTACGGCGAGGAGTTCTGGTGCCAGTTCTTCTCCGAGCCGGGCGCGGGGTCGGACCTGGCCGGGCTCCAGACGCGGGCGGTCCGCGACGGTGACGAGTGGGTGATCAACGGGCAGAAGGTCTGGACGTCAGGCGCGCAGTACGCGGACCGGGGGATGGTGGTGGCCCGTACCGATCCCGATGTCCCCAAGCACCACGGCATCACCTACTTCGTCATCGACCTCGACCAGCCGGGGGTCGAGGTGCGGCCGCTACATCAGATGAACGGTGCCCACGGCTTCAACGAGGTGTTCTTCGCGGACGCCCGCGTTCCTCACGACCGGATCGTGGGGGAGGAGAACGGCGGCTGGTCGGTGGCTGTCACCACGTTGATGTTTGAGCGGTTCATGGCCGCGGTTCCTTCCGCCGACCCGGGTCGCAAGCCCGGGATGCGCGGCAGCCGTGCCGGGGACGTGGCGAGCGGCAAGATCCGCGGGCAGCGGGAACGCGCCGCGCCCTCGCGGACGATCATCGACGTCGCCCGGGAGCTGGGACAGCAGCACGATCCCGTGGGGCGCCAGCAGATCGCAAAGGTCTGGGGGTTGGAGGAGATCGACAGGCTGAGCGGCCTCCGTCAGGCCGACGCCGTACGGGCAGGGCGGCGGCCGGGCGCCGAGGGATCGGCGCGGAAGCTGGGCCGCTCTCGCCTCGCCCGTACCGGCCGCGACGTCGGCATGCGCATGCTCGGCGCCCGCGGCCTCGTCATCACCGACGACCCGCACGGTGCGGCGGCCATCCGTCAGCGCGCGCTGTCGAGCCCGGGGGCCTCCATCGCGGGCGGCACCGACGAGATCCAGCGAAACGTCATCGGCGAGCGCGTGCTCGGCCTGCCCAAAGAACCCCGCGTCGACCGGGACACGCCGTTCCGCGACCTCACCACCGGGACCCAATGAGTGACGTCCCCGGAGCGGCCCGCGTCATGAAATCAGGAGGGAGAAGAGGTGGAACTCGATCTCGGCCCCGAGATCCGGGACTTCCGCGCGGAGATCCGATCCTGGATCGAGGGCAACGCCCCCATGGGCCTCAGCAGCCTCGCCGACTGGTACGCGCCCCCCATGGGGGGGTCCAACCAAGACGCCCGTGCGGAGGCGATGGCCAGCGAGGAGTACCGCGAGTGGGAGCGGCGGCTTCTCGAGGCGCGCTTGATCTGCCCCCAGTGGCCGGAGTCGGTAGGGGGCAGCGGATGGGACCTCGCCCGTCTCGCCGTCTGGGGCGAGGAGTGCTATCGCGCGGGCGTCCCGCGGGTTCATCGGGGGATGGGGGAGTCGCTCGTCGGCCCCGCCGTCATCGTCCACGGCACGGATGAGCAACGCGCCTTTTTCCTGCCGCGGATCATCGCCAATGAGGATCGTTACTGCCAGGGTTTCTCCGAGCCCGAGCACGGCTCCGACCTCGCGGCCGTCGACACCCGTGGAGTCGTCCAGGGAGACGAGCTCGTGCTCACCGGGCAGAAGGTGTGGACATCAGGTGCCCACCGCACCAACATGATTTTTGTTCTTTGCCGGACCAACCCGGATGCCCCGAAGCACAAGGGGCTCTCGTACGTGCTCGTCCCACTGGAGAACAACAACATCGAGATCCGCCCGTTGCCGCAGATGTCCGGCGCGGCGGAGTTCTACGAGGACTTCATCGACGGCGCCCGTGCGCCGCTGTTCAACGTCATCGGCGGGCTCGACAATGGCTGGCGGGTGGCGATGACCACCCTCGGCTTCGAGCGCGGCGGTCGTGCCACGACACAGCATCTCCCTTACGAGCGGGAGTTCTGGGAGCTCGTCGACGCGGCGCGGAAGTACGGCAGGGACAGCGACCCGAGGGTCCGCCAGCAGCTCGCCTGGGCCTACACCCACGTCCAGATCATGCGCTTCCAAGGGATGCGGGTCATGGCGCGCCTCGCGCGGGGCCGGCCGCCGGGCCCGGAGGCGTCCGTAACCAAGCTGTTCTGGAGCGAGTACCACCGCAGGCTGGGTGAGATCGCCATGGCCATCGTCGGCGCGGACGGGCTCGTCCGGCCCGACGGCGCGGGATACCCCAGCGACCGGTGGCAGGACGTCTTCCTTTCCAGTCGTGCGGGCACGATCTATTCGGGGACCAGCGAGATCCAGCGGAACATCATCGCGGAGCGGGTGCTCGGCCTGCCGAAGGAGCCCAGGAGCAAGGAGCCCAGGAGCAAGGAGCCCAGGAGCAAGGAGCCCAGGAGCAAGGAGCCCAGGAGCGCTGTCAGCCGGGCGAGCGGGTCTTGAGACACGTCAGACGCCTCGCTGATACGAGTGCGGCTCGACGGGATCTCCTTCGGGTTGCCGGGGGCAGACCCCACGGCGGAGGCGAGCAGGCTCTGAGGGTGAGGACGCGATGACCCCCGGCTTCGCCACGATCGCCGGCTCGCTCCCACAGACTCGCGAGTCCGACATGAGGCGACTCGCCGCGCCCGATCGGCTCGTCGGCCTCTTCGCCCCGCGCAGCATCGCGCTCGTGGGGGCGTCCGACACCTCGGGCTGGTCGCGCAACATCTATGCCAGCCTGGAGACGGCGGGGTACCGCGGGGAGATCGTGCCTATCCACCCCCGTCACCGCTCGGTGCTCGACATCCCGGCCAAGCGGAGCCTGCGCGACCTCGACGAGCCGGTCGACCTCGCCTTCATCCTGACCCCCACTTACGCGGTCGAGGGAGTACTCGACGACGCCGCCGCCGTCGGCATCCACCACGTCGTCGTGCTCGCCGCGGGCTACAGCGAGCAGGGTACGGACGGCGGTGAGCTCGAGGACCGCCTGGTCGACCGGGCGATGAGGCATGACATCACGCTGCTCGGGCCCAACGGGCTCGGCTTCGTCAACGCTACGACCGGTGCCGCGCCGTATGGGTTGGTGATCACACCGCCGCTGCTGTCCGGTCCGGTGGGCGTCGTGCTGCAAAGCGGGGCGCTGGCATCGGCCGTACTCGCGTTCGCGCAGGCGAGGGCGATCGGGCTCAGTCTCCTCGTCTCCATGGGCAACGAGGCCATGGTGAGCACGGCGGACGTCGTCGACCACCTGCTCGAGGACGACGCGACGAAGGTGATCGCGCTGTTCCTCGAAGGCATCCGCCAGCCGGAGCGTTTCGCGGCACTCGCGGAGAAGGCCCTCGAGGGGGGCAAGCCCATCGTCGCGGTGAAGGTCGGCCGTAGCCTGAGCGGCCGGCGCAACGCGCTCGCCCACACCGGTGCCATCGCCGGAGACGACGCGGTCGTCGACGCCGCCTTGCGGCAGCTCGGGGTGATCAGGGTCGACAGCCTGGAGGAGTTGCTGGTCACCGCGGGCATGCTCGCGTATAACCCACCGCTCACCGGCAACCGCATGGGTGTGGTGACGGCATCCGGCGGCGCCTGCGACATCATCGCCGACCGAGCACTCGACGAGGGCATCGAGGTCCCTCCGTTCGGTGCCGAGACGGTCCGGGCGCTCGAGGGGATCGTGCCCGACTTCGCGAACGCGCAGAACCCGCTCGACGTTACCGGCTTCGGGCTCGCGCATCAGCGGTCGGGCACGACGACCGCGATCGACGACGCGCTCCGCGTGGTGGCACACGACCCGAACATCGACTTCGTCTGCTATATGGGCGTCAGGCTGCCCGCCGTCCCGCCGCCGGACGACCTGCGCCCTTTCGTGGAGGGGCGCATGCGCGAGGTCGCGCGGGCGATCAGGTCCGCCCCGGTCCCGGTGGTGCCGGTCGGCCACACCTGCGTCGACGTGGGCCCGTACGCCCGCGAGGTGCTCTACGACAACCACGTCCACGTGCTCGGCGGCATGGAGTTCGGGCTCAGCGCGATTGGGCACGCGCTGCGCTGTCAGCGGCGACGCGCGGAGAGACGGGGCGTACAGCGGCCGCCAAGGGAAGTGTTGTCGCCGGCACGGACGGTCGGGATGCCCGCGGGGCCGTGGTCGGAGGCCGAGGCTCGGGAGCTGCTCGCTGAGGGCGACGTGCCGCTGGTTCCGGCGGAGCTGGCACGGACCGCCGATGAGGCCGCGGAGGCGGCCAGACGGCTCGGCTTCCCCGTCGCGCTGAAGGTCTGCTCGCGACACGTCACGCACAAGTCCGACTCGGGCGGTGTAGCGCTGAACCTGACGTCGGCCACCCAGGTACGCAAGGCATTCGGGCGGATCCGGCGGGGATTCCGTGTCCAGTGGGGCACCGAGGTCGACGGCGTGCTCGTCGCGCCGATGCGCGGCGGCGGCGTCGAGCTGCTGGCAGGGGTCAGCGTCGACCCCACCTTCGGCCCGGTGGTGACGGTCGGCCTCGGAGGCATCTGGGTCGAGGTTATGCGGGACGTGGCGCTGCGCGTCCTGCCCGTGGGGCGGTCGGAGGTCCTGCGCATGCTCGACGAGCTGCGCGGCGCGCCGTTGCTACGCGGCTCTCGAGCGACTCCGGCTGTTGACCTGGGCAGGGTGGCCGACGCCGTCGTCCGCCTCACGGAGACGGCGTTGACACTCGGCCCCGCCCTCGTCGCCGTCGAGGTCAACCCGTTGCTCGCGGATGCCCACGCGGTCGAGGCGCTCGACGCGCTCGTCGTCACGTCGAAACGAACAGCGCGTCTCCCGCCACGCCCCCTGGCCCGGCACCGCTGGCGCGGGTGGGCTAGCTGAGAGGAAAGGTCCCAGATGAGTCTCGTGTTCACCGAGGAACAGGAGGAGCTGCGGGCGACGGTCCGCCGCTTCCTCGAGGACAAGTCGCCGAGCGCCGAGGTGCGGCGGCTGATGGAGACCGAGGACGGTTACGACCCCGTCGTGTGGTCGCAGATGGCCGGCCAGCTTGGGCTGCAGGCCCTGGCGATTCCCGAGGAGTACGGCGGAGCGGGTTTTTCCTACGAAGAGCTGACCCTTCTGTTCGAGGAGATGGGGCGAGCCCTATTGTGCGCCCCCTACTTCTCCACCGTGGCGTTGGCGGCGAACGCTTTGCTGTCCGCCGGAGACGACGACGCGAAGAAGGCGTTCCTCCCGGGGATCGCGACCGGCGAGACCGTCGCCACGCTCGCGTTCACCGAGGACAACGGACGATGGGACGACGGCGGCGTCATGCTCGCCGCGAGGCGCACGGGCGACAGGTGGAGCCTGGAGGGCCACAAGTCCTTCGTCCTCGACGGCCATATCGCGGGCCTGCTGCTTGTCGCGGCACGCACCCCGGCGGGGCTGGCGCTCTTCGCCGTCGACGGTGCGGCCCCTGGGATGTCGCGGGCCACGCTCCCGACGCTGGACCAGACCCGCAAGCTGGCGCGGCTTGAGTTCCACGACACGCCGGCGAGGCTGGTCGGCCGCGAAGGCGCGGGCGACCGGATCCTGTCCCAAACGCTCGACCTGGCGGTCGTCGCACTGGCGGCCGAGCAGGTCGGCGGCGCCGGCCGATGCCTCGACATGAGCGTGGAGTACGCGAAGGTCCGTCACCAGTTCGGCCGGCCCATCGGCAGCTTCCAGGCCATCAAGCACAAGTGTGCCGACATGCTGCTCGAACTGGAGTCGGCGCGGTCGGCCGCCTACTACGCGGGGTGGGCCGCCGCCGAGGGGTCGGAGGAGTTGCCCGCCGTGGCGAGCCTCGCCAAGGCGTACTGCTCCGAGGCCTACTTCCACGCGGCCGCGGAGAACATCCAGATCCACGGCGGCATCGGTTTTGCCTGGGAGCACGACGCGCACCTGTATTTCAAGCGCGCGAAGTCGTCCGAGCTGCTCTTCGGTGACGCGGTCCACCACCGCGAGCGGCTGGCGCAGCGAATCGCGGTATGAGACATCGGGCCGAGCCGGCGCAGCGCGGTGTGACACCAGCGAGCGGACAAGGAGCGTGGTCTGGCATGAGTGGAATCTGTGACGGTCGTGTGGTGGTGGTGACGGGTGCTGGTCGGGGGATCGGCCGGGGGCATGCGGTGGAGTTCGGGCGGCAGGGGGCGCGGGTTGTGGTCAACGATGTGGGGGCTGAGGTGGACGGCACGGGGTCGTCGGCTGGTCCGGCTGGTGAGGTGGTGGACGCGATCCGTGCCGCTGGTGGGGAGGCGGTGGCCAACGGGGAGGACGTGTCCGACTTCGACGGGGCGGGGCGTCTGGTGGACGCGGCGGTGGAGGCGTTCGGTGGGCTGCATGTGGTGGTGAACAACGCGGGGATCCTGCGGGACCGGATGTTGGTGAACATGACCGCTGCGGAGTGGGACGCGGTGATCGGGGTGCATCTGCGGGGGACGTTCGCGGTGGCGCATCACGCGGCGGCGTACTGGCGGGGGCGGTCGAAGGCGGGCGAGCCGGTGGACGCCAGGTTGGTCAACACGTCGTCGGCGTCGGGGTTGTACGGGAATGTGGGGCAGTCGAACTATGGGGCGGCGAAGGCGGGGATCGCGGCGTTGACGGTGATCGCGGCGAAGGAGTTGGGCCGGTATGGGGTGACGGTGAACGCGGTGGCGCCGGGGGCGCGGACGCGGATGACGGAGAACTTGGCGACGGCGTCGGGGGCGGCGGCGCCGGCGGAGGGGTTCGACGCGGCGGATCCGGACAATATCGCGCCGCTGGTGGTGTGGCTGGCGAGCGGGCAGGCGCGGGAGATCACGGCGACGGTGCGCACCACGGACCGGACAGGCGTAGAGATGGAGGCGCTCACGGCGGTCACCGTCGCCGGCCTGACGCTGCACGACATGGTCAAGGCCGTCGACCCGGGTGCAGTGCTGGACGCGGTGCGAGTGGAACGCAAGGACGGCGGCAAGACCGGAACCTGGACAAGACCGGAGGGTCGAT
>JBOHCT010000118.1:0-13706 GCA_050699055.1 Streptosporangiaceae bacterium
AGCTCACCGCCACCGAGACCACCTACCCCGGCACCGATCTCACCATCGTCTACAGCGTCAAGAACCAGCCCAACCATTCATGATCAATCCCTCTATGTCAGGACACCTGGGGCCTCGGCGAACTCCGGCAGGTAGTCCTCTACCGGCGCGTCCAGATCCAGTACGCCGCGCTCCACCTGCTGCAACGCCGCGCACGTGGCGACGATCTTGGTCATCGACATGATATGGAACACCGTCGAGGTGGTCACCGGCTCGTCGCTTTCCCCGACAATCTGCGGACCCGCGCCGCCCTCGTAGATGACGCCCTCCTTGTCGGCGACGATCGCCGCCACGTGCGGCACCGCGCCCGCGCCTACGGCGTCGCCGAGCACCGTGTCGATCGCGGAACCGTCAATAGACGAACTCACGGTGGCCTCCCCCTGTCCTCGGTCACAGCCTTCCCTCGCCGAACAACTGGCGGCATCCACTCGCCTGGCGGAATCCTTCTCCAGGTGCGGCTTCGCGCACCGCCCGGCGCAGACCACCCCGCCGTACAGGCAGCCCCGGGGGTAACAGTTCCCGCGACGCGACCGTCGATGCTCGTTGGCCCATCCGTTGTGCTCACGAAGCTACACTCATTCAACGAGCCGCGACAGAGGCCACGGCTGGACCCCCGAAAGCGAACGCGGCCCGGATCTGCTCGCGGTGGTATTCGATCGGACGCCCCGACCAGTCGTGGGCGGCAAGTTCCGTCGTGTCGACCAATGATCTGCCCGTTCAGTAGACGACCGCCTGCGGGTACGACGTCGCCCCGGACGTTCGCCGAGTACAACGGGTCGATCGATCAGCTGGCCGTAACCCCGCAAGTTCGCGGCGGTGCGTCAGCGGCCCGGCCGACCAGCGGATCGGCACTACTACGAACGACCTTGCGTCATGAGCCATGACCGAGGTAAGTAGATATGCCCTCGCTGTTCATTACCTATGATCTCCGGTCATAGGTAATGCGGCCGCTTGATGATGACGTCACGGAGCTTCGCGTAGGCGAGCGATGCGTCGTTGCTGCCGTGCCGACCCGGTCGCCAGTGCAAGCTCGGACGCCTTCGCCAGCTGGACCCCAGCCGCTTCCTGGTCCCCCTCCTCGCTGCGGGCCCGCAGTGCCATGGCAAGGTCCGCCCGCAGTCCTGCCTCGGCCCGTGTGAATCCCTCGATCCCCGATAGCGCGTACTGGAGGTCGTCGATGACGCCGGGGTCGCCGAACCGCGCCAGGCAGTTGCCGCGCCAGCGGGCAAGGTGCGCCTCGTTGAGAGTCACGAACGGGATTGACGGGTCGGGGGCGTCAGCGGGCAGGAGCCGGGTGGCCTCATCGAGTGCCGCCTGGCAGCCGTCCAGGTCCCCGACGATGGCGGATGCCTCGCCACGGGCAGCGTGCAGCCAGCTGGTCACCACGGCGGGCGATCGGCGTCCAGCTTCGTTGATCGCGGCGTCCACGAGCGCCCGTGCCTCGTCGGCGCGGTCGAGGTCGGTGAGGACGTACGCTTGCTCGGCCATTGCGTGGGCGATGAGGTGTGGCTGTCCTGTCTCTCGTGCGGCCAGCTTCGCGGTCTCGTAGAAGCTCCACGCCTTGTCGATGAGCCCGAGGTCGAGGGCCTGCCAGCCGCCCAGCGTCGCAGCCTCGGTGAGGACCTGGGCGAGGGTATCCCGGGGCTCGCGCATGATCGCGTGCTTCATCAGCTCCACCAGGTGGGTCACGTGAGCTGACGTACGCGCGAGGAGGTGCTGGGCGCCAATGCGCCTATCGCCCAGCCGAAGGTTGTGCGTCTCGTCGCGGAGCAGCTCGACGATGCTGGCGTCGACCTGCCGTGCGAGGGCGAGGTGTTGACCCAGGCCGGGTTCCCGCTCTCCGAGGGCGACCGGAGCCTCGGACCTCTTACGGGTGGGACGCGGGTCCGGCCCGCCCGCGTCCTCCATGAGAAGGGCGAACCGCGCTTTCTCGGGGTCGCTGGCCCGATCGAGCGCCGTGTCAAGCAGCTGCTGTGTCAGCGGAGCGGGCACCTTGGCGGGTTGCTGGTCCCAGCCGGCGACCGCGCGGACGCTCACGCCGAGGTGGTGCGCGAAGTCCTCGGCGGTGAGGCGCAGGGCCTTGCGGAGGGTCTTGGCATGATGGCCCGTCCACTCTCCGACGACGTCCATCCCCGCTCCTGGTCGCGACGAGAGAGTTACCGACAGTGTACCGACGCCGCTCTACATGAGCCGGCCTGGCGATTCTCCGCGAGTCGGGAGGGGCAGGTGCCGTTGCGTACCGTGGGAGCCACCGGTCGCGACGAACGGAAGGTCCGGCGTGACTGTCAATCCGGACGGGCACTCCCGCGTCCTGTACCTGCTGGTGTGCGGGGCACCTGCGGCGTCGGATGTCCACGCTTTCGTCGAGTTGGCGCAGCGTTCTCACTGGGAGGTCCGGGTGATCGCCACGCCGATGGGCGCGCGGTTCGTCGACACGGCGAAGCTCGAGGGCTTTACGGACGACCGGGTACGGGTCGACTTCCGGATGCCGCACGAACCGGATGACCTGCCGCCGGCAGATGCGGCAGTGGTCGTCCCGGCGACGTTCAACACGATCAACAAGTGGGCGAGCGGTGTCGCGGACACGTTCGTGGTCGGTCTGCTGTGTGAGCTGGCCGGGCTCCGCGTACCGATTCTCGCGGTGCCGCTGGTGAAGGACGCGCTGGCCACGCATCCAGCGTTCGGGCGCAATCTCGAGGTGCTGCGGAGCATGGGGGTGCGGCTGCTGTTCGACCCCGACGCGTCGGAGCCATTGGGGACGCCCTCGTGGGACCGGGTCCTCGACGAGCTGCATGTCCTCGCAGGCGCGCCCAGCGGGTGACGACGGCGGCGTGCGGATCGCTCGGCAGCGTCGCCGTCGCGGCCTGTCGCAGAAGGTGTTGGCTGGCCTTGCGGCCGGTCCGAGAGCTAGCTCGGCCAAGTCGAGCGCGACGTCCGTGACGTCGACAGCCATAGCGGGCTGCGGCCGCCCACCTGCCTCCCGCCGGGTAGATCGACGGGTCGTATCAGGGGCCGTCAGCTACGCCAGATGTAATCACGCGGCGCCCGCCGAGAAGGGCGGTCTTCATACCCACAACGGGCAATCTCACCGAGGTCCCGGGCGGGCAACGAGTGCATCGATGCAGGTCCGGGGCCTGACCGTGAACAGATCGTTACCTGCGTCTCGCCGGTTGCGTGCGACTCTGCCGAACAGAGACATTTGTCGAGGCGAGGTGCACGAGACGATGGAGGCGTACCAACTGCAGCTGACCCGCCCCGAAGCCGAGGTGCTGGAAGAGGCGCTTGACCTGTAAACCCGCCCGCGCCGGCCAAGGTGGCTCGCAGGACCGCGATGGAAATCAGAAGAGACTTGGAGCGGATCCTGGACCATCAAGTCTCTGGCATTCCGGCATAGCCTCGCCTGAGTAACCAGCGGGTCTGCCATGTCCGCAGCGCTTGTGAGGCGCGGCTCGGTCACCGTCGCCGATGGCTTCTCACCACCGACGTGGAAACGGGCTGCCCCGAGCGCGAGATCACGAGGTCAGTTCTGCGGCCTGACGTAGGTGCCCTTAGCGGGAAGAGTGACGACCTGACCGCGGTCCCGGAGTTCCTGTACGGCTCGCCGCACGGTGCCGAGCGCCACGCCGTACTCCTCGGCCAACTCTCGCTCGCCTGGCAGCCGAGCCCCAGGCGTTAGCTCGCCGGCTCCGATACGTGCGGCGATGTGGTCGGCCACCAGCACGTACACGTAGCCGGGTCCAGCCGCGTCCGGGTCGAAGTCCGGGATCTTCTCTGGCACGTAGACCAACATAGGTCTGCGTTGAGCAGCATAAACACGTAGGACGCGGCATAGTGCTCTATACCGCGTTATGCTGTCTGGGTACTGGGAGAGAACGAGGCTCGGCCGGTTCCCAATGCGCCGGTACGAGGTCTCGGTCAAGGCCTAGAGGGAGGTCCCGACCGTGTCCCTAGGTCATGTCGACGACGATCTTGATCGCATCGGCCCGTACGAGTACCGGGACAGCGCGGCGGCGGACTGTCGCATCGTCCGCGTTCTCACCGAGCGCGGCGACACCACGCTGGGACAGGCAGGGCGCGACCGAATCGTCGCCGAGGCGAATCGTGCTGGCGTGAAGCTCGGCGCATACGATCTGGAGATTCTGGGGTTGTTGGCAGGCGTCGGCCCTGAGGCGGCCCAGGTCATCCTCGGCCTGATAGCGCGCACCCGCGCGGCAGCTCTCGACGCCGAGGACGACGGTGAGGACGAAACATGAGCCGCGTCGAGCCGCTCGTGTGCCGCCCCGGTGGCCTGGCCGTGGACATCGCGCATTATCGGTCAGCTCGTTCGTGGAAGGACAGCAGATGGCCCTGACGCCGGATAACCCTTGGGGGCAGGCGGAGGAGACCGTGCGCGAGTTGCAGGCTGCCGTGGACCGATGGCGGGGCCGGCACGTGCGTGGAGCGGTGCGCTGGTACTACGGCGGCTCGTCGGGCGAGGCGGCGGGGGAGTGCGTCAGGCTCGCGCTGACCGTGGACGAGGCCCGCGCCCTCGCACGGCACCTCCCGAGCCAACCCCCGCGGTAGGAGACCGGCCGTCCGGCCGACGCGAGGGGTCCTGCCTCGGGGAAGGCTCCTCTTCCGGCCGCGCGGTCCGGGCCCGGTGGCGCGGGCATCCCCGCAAACTCTGCCCGCGCCACCGCGGTCCCGCTTCACGAGTGGCCCCAGTCGCTCGGCGCAGATACCGGTGGTCGTATCGATTGCATGATCACTGCATGGCGGGTGCATTGCCGGTTCATGGTGGTTCGTGGGGAGCGCGGCTTGACTGGGCGGCGTGATACGGAACCACCTGTCGCGCGGACCGTTTGCGCAGCTTGAGCGCGGTCTACTCCCGCAGGCGCGTCTCGATGTCGCGAACGCGGCGATGCAGGTCGTCGAGTTCGGACCGGAGCTGGTCGAGGCGCTGGGCCACGGCCTGGGGGACCCCGGCCGCGACCGTCGAGGCCGGGAGATGTCCCTCCCGGAGCACGCGTCGCAGGTGGTCGTCGGGGAACCCGAGTGCGCGGGAGATGGCGGCCAAGGTGACCGGGGAGCGGCGCCGGTCGATGCCGCGTTGGATCTCGCGGAGCGTGGCGACCGAGACACCGGAACGTTCGGCGAGCTCGCGTTGGGTGAGGTCACGCTCGGCCATGCGGTCGGCGATGACCCGGGCCACCGCGTCCCAGCCGTTCACGCTCGGCACCCTCCATAGCAACCGCTGCCTCTGATCGAAGCCCAGCCAGATGACCGGCTATCAGTGCTTGTTTCCAGCGCTGATATTAGCGCCATTACCTGTGGAGGAGTCAACCGTGCGTAAGCGAGACAACATCGAGGCCTCGCCGGGTGGCAAGGGCGAGCAGGGGACGGAGGCGCGGCGGTTCTTCAGCGTGGCCGAGGTCGCCCGGATGTTCGGCATGTCCCAGATGACGGTGTACCGGGCGATCGCGGCCGAGGAGTTCCCGGCGGTACGGATCCGCGGCCGGTTGATCGTGCCGGCCGCCGCGATCGACGCGATGACCGAGGCCGCTGTGAGCGACGGCCGGCCGGTCGACGCGGCGGATTGGGTGCCGACAGGCGGTGCTGCCCGATGACGAGACGCAAGCCCAGGCGTACGGACCGGCGCGAGCAGCTGGTGAAACGCGCGGACGGCGAGGTCGTGGCACTGCCCGCCCTGCCGCAGGCGGTCGACCTGCCGGACCTGCCGGGTGCCCTGTGTATCGGGGTCGACCCGGAGGCGTGGTTCGCCGAGGACTCGGCCGCAGTGAGCGCCGCGAAGGCGATCTGCAGCCGCTGCCCGGTACGCCGCGAGTGCCTTGTGTGGGCGCTGGAGACCGGCGAACCGCACGGCGTCTGGGGCGGCCTGACCGAACAGGAGCGCGCCGAGCTGCGGATCGACAGGGGCACGAGACACGCGAAGGGAGCAAGACCGGTGGGGCGCGAGCTGCTGGACCTGACCGTGACCCGCAGGGGAGCCGTCGTCGCGGAGCTGACCGGCGAGGCCGATCCGAAGGATCCCGACGAGCTGCGTCGCCTGCTGCTGGCTGCGGTACGCCGCGACGGCCGCGACGCCTCGCAGGTCGCCGAGTACGAGCTGCAGGTCCGGTACGCGGGCGAACGCGGCCTGCTCACCACCTTCGTCGCGGCAGAGGAGGACTGACCGTGCCCCGCAAGCCGACCAAGGACGAGCGGCGCCGGGCGTACTTCCTGGCCCGCATCGACGCCGCCGCGACCCCATTGCATCGCATGGCCGCCGCCCTGGACTACCTGCGCACCGTCGTGGCCCACGCGCCGGCCGAGGAGGCCCAGCGGGTGGCCGAGGACGTCGTCGCCTACCTGCTGCGGATCATCCGGACCGTCCGCACGAAGGAACGCCAATGACAACACACAGTGACAGCGCAAACCGCACCGCAATCGCCGTTGCGCCTACCCGGCCCGAAGACGCGGGGGCATCGCGTACGCGCGCACGAGGCATCGCTCGCCGCATCACGCAGCGTGTACGAGCTGTGGTGGCGCACTGGGTCGCGCAGGCCCGAGCCACCGCGGGGCAGTGGCCGCGCGACAGCTCGATCTGGGCGGCGTCGCCCGCCTCCCCGGTGGAGCTGCGGGCCTACATCCACTCCTCGGCCTGGGTGCCCGGCGACGCTCCGATCTTGGAGCTGGCCGGCCGCGTCTACGGCTACGTCGTGGCGCTGCCGGCGTCGCTGGCGCTGTACGCGGCGGCGTGGCTGCTGCAGCGCCCGGGCCGGTTCCTGCTCGCCGCTGTGGTCGGTCTGGTCGTCTGGCTGACCGCCTGATGCGAAGGAGACGCAGATGGGTGCCGTGAGTATCGCCACCGCCGTCATCGCGCTCGCGATCGCTGGCGTGCTGGCGTGGAAACGCAAGATGCCCAAGGCCACCGCCCTGCTGACACTCATCGCTGGCGCCGGGATCACCGGTGGGACGGCGGGCAGGCTGCTGCATCAAGGCCTGGCGTGGTCGTCCGACATGGTCGGCAGCCTTACGTCGGCGGCGTTCGGCACTGCCGTGCCGTCGGTGCTGGCCGTGGTCGCCCTTGTTGTCTACGTCCACGACATGTGGCCGAAACACAAAGCCAACCACAGCACCGCCGTCGTCGGCCTGGTGCTGCCGCTGCTGGTCACCGCCCTCGGCGGCGCGGCCGGCTCGCTCGCCGCGCAGGCCATCGACATGGTCGGCGCCGCCGCCGGCCAGGCCTTCCACGCGCTGTTGGGGAGCGGATGATGTTGCTGCTGTTCTCGATGTGCCTGGCGTGGGCGCTGGTCGGCGCCGCACGCCAGGTCACTGCCGACACCCGCGTCGGCCTGGCTTCGGTACGCGACCAGGCCCGTACGGCCACCGCGGCTCGGGTCGCCCGGACGCGACGGACGTACGGGTGGAGCTCGCCCGCCCGGTGGGCGCTGGAGGCCGGCGTCGCAGGGGTCGCCGTGACCCGTACGTCGGTACGTGGCGTACGTCGCGTGAGCCGGGCCGCCCGGACGGGCTGGACCGCCGGATGGGCTGAGGGCAAGACAAGGCACGCCGCGTACGTGGCCCGCCGCGCCGCCCGTACGGGTGCCGACGAGCCCTCGGCGCCGGCCGCCCGGCAGGCCACCCCCGACCGTACGGGCGGCGGCGCGCGAGCGCCCGTCTGCCCAGAATGCGGCGAGCCGACCGTCGATCGTCCGCCGACGTCGTGGCTGGCGGCCTGGGGGCCGCCGCCGGAGCATTCCCACACCGACGGACAACCCCTGTGCCCGGTCATCGGCGACGGCGGCTACCGACCCGCAGACCCGCTCCCCGGCCGACCGGCCGAGGAACCCACACAAGAACAAGAAGGAGGAGGTCCGTCCATGACCAGCCCAAACGGTGAGGCTGTGAACATCGCGACAGTCCGCGAGACGCTGCAGGCGATCGTGCAGACCGCGGAGCAGGCCAGCTCCGTGATCGACAATCTGTCCGCGTCGCTGTCCGGCGCCGATATCGACCCCCAGACCCTCGGCGAGGTGTCGGAGATCCTCGACGCCGCCGCCGCGCTGAAGGCCGCCGCCACCCAGGCGCTGCAGGGCCTCGACACGCGGCACGCGGCCATGGAGGAGGCGGTCAACGCCACCCCGCACGCGGCCAAGACCGACTTCTACCGCCACTGAACCCGTACGGGGCCGGGCCGCTGCGTACGGCCCGGCCCCCAAACGGGCGTCCGGAGGTGCGCCGTGAGGAAGAGCAAGGGTCGGTCGCTGCGTACGCATGGGCCGAGTCGACATACGTCCGTACGGACAGTCGTCCGCCCATATGCGGACGGTCGTACGGACGACGGGACGGTTGTCCTTCTCGACACCGGTCGCCGGTCGCGGCGTGGAGCGGCGGCGCTGCGGACCGGGAGGCGGGCGGGGTGGAAGTTCCGCCGGCAGCTCGCCCCGCTGGTCGTGATCTGCCTGCTGTGGGCCGCGGGCGCGATCGTCCACCACGCTGCCCACGGGGCATGGCTCGTGCTCGTGCTCGGGGTGTTGGCGGTCGCCGGGGCGTGGCTGTTCTCCCGCCGGTGGCTGGACCGCGCCATCGAACAGGCCTACGCCGCCGGATGCCTGGCCGCTGCGGCCGCGTGGCTCGCGGCAGCCGCCACGGTCGGTGTCGGCAAGCCGATGCCTGCACTGCTGTGGGGCGGCGGATCGTTGCTGGCACTGCCGTGGTGGCGGCACCACCGGCTGCGGCTCTCCCCGCGCCTCGACGTCGACACCTCGCTCGAGGACGTGTGGGCCGAACGGGTCGCCGCCCCGGGCAAGGTGCTGCCCGGCTCCCGGTTGTCGGGCATCGAGACCACGCGGAACGGCTGGACCGCCACCATCCGGCTCGCCCCGGGCGAGCGGTCCACCAACGACGCGATCGCCGCCACCCCGAAGATCGCCAGCGCCTTCGAGAAACCGGCCCCGTCCGTGGTCATCGAGCCGACCGCGGACGGGGTGGCCTCCCACGCCCGGCTGCTGGTGCTTCGCCGCAACCCCCTGGCGGACATTCAGGCCTGGACCGGCCCGTCCCTCGATCCCGCGACCGGGCTGGCGCCGGTCGGGGCCTACGCCGACGGCGGCACCACCCTCTTTCGCTTCTACACGCCCGGCTCCGGCGTCGCGCACACCCTGGTCGCCGGCGCGCCCGGCAGCGGCAAGTCGCGATTCCTCGACCTGCTACTCGCCGAGGCCAGCCACTCCGGGCTCGTCGTACCCTGGCTGATCGACCCGCAGCACGGGCAGTCCCTGCCCCGATGGGTCGACCACGTCGACTGGGCCGCCCTCGACCACCACGCCGCCCTGCGAATGCTGCGAACCGCCCAGCGAATCATGCACGCCCGGTCCCGCCACCTCGCCCGGGTCGAGTGGACCGACGAGGCCGGACGGACCCTTCGCGGCAAGGAGTCCTTCGACCCCAGCCCTGAGCTGCCGCTGCTGCTGCTCGTCATCGACGAGGCCCACGAGATCCTCAAAGACGACAAGGCCGTCGCCATCATCGAGGACATCGGCAAGATGGGTCGCAAGACCGGCGTCGGCGTCGTCCTGGTCACCCAGCTGCCGTCGATCACCGAGCTCGGCGGGTCAATGACCATCCGGTCGATGGTGTCGTCCGGCAACGTCGTTGTGTTCCGCACCGCCGATCGGGTCACCTCCGGGATGGCATTCTCCGGGGCGCTGCCCGTCGACCCATCCGCCCTGCCGCGAGAGTTCCCCGGCGGCAAGCCCACCAGTGGGTTGGGGTACGTCCTCGGCCCATCCGCGCGACCTACACCGATGCGCGCGTACCTCGTCGAGGACCCCTACCACTGGGCAGCCACCGCGCCTGCCCTCCCCCTCGACCCTGCGTCGGTTGAGGCGGCGGGAGAGGAGTGCGCGACCCGCCACGACCCAACGGCTTCCGAGCCTGCCGAGGAGTCACTACGTCCGCGGCGCCGTAGCGTCGCCGACGCGGTCCTCGACGCCCTCACCGGCGGGGAAGAGGTGACCCGCGACGAGATCATCGCCGCCTCCGGCAAGAGCCCTCGGGCTGTCGACTACGCCCTGATCGCCCTCGTCGACGCTGGGCGGGTCGTCCGTACCGCCCACGGCCGCTACCAGATCGGCCCCGACGCGTGACAGCAGACATGACCACGCCGAGGGAGCTGGGCCGGGCGGGGCGTTTCCGGCACGCTCGGGTGGCCGTGCCTGCCGAGTCCGCTCGGCTCGCCTGGACCGGCCGGTGGATCAACCGGTGCGTGTGGACCGTCGCCATCGTCGTCATGGTGTTCTCCGCCGGCACCGTCTACCAGCTGCTCCGCGGCCACGGCGTCCCACCGGCGATGGCGTGGATGCTCGCACCCGCCGTGGACCTCGCCCTGTGCGCGGCGCTCATCGGCGACCGAGCCCTCCACCGCCACGGCGTGCGCGTCGGCTGGGGCACGACCCTGCGGTGGACCAGCGCGCTCACCACCCTGTCGCTGAACATCGCCGGACCCGCGACGCAGCCTCGTGGACCGGACATCGGCGGCGTGCTCATCCACGCCGTCGCCCCCGTCCTGCTCATCGTCCTCACCGAGGCCAGCCAGGCCTACCAGCTCGCCTTCGCCCACCTGACCACGGCCACCCGCCCGGACACCGGCCTGCTGGAATCATCCACAGCCCATACTGGGACATCGACCTCCCCGACGCAGAGCGTCCCGGCCCGCCGGTCCCGACCGGCTCACTCGGGCCGGCCACACACAGCAGACCGTGAACGCGTCGCAGCCGCGCTCACCGACGAAATACGCCACGACCCCGACTGGCGACCCGACTACCCGGCCCTCATGGCCAGGACCGGCATGAGTCGCTCGTGGTGCGAGAAACGCGTCGTCGAGGCCCGTCGTCGCGTCCGCGCGGCCGAGCCCTCGCCCCCACGGGCGCTGGCGCTGCGCGTGATACCTCCGCCCACCGACGACAAAGGAGAGACGACATGACAAACGACATCACGCTCCTCGCCGAGGTCGCGCGCGACCTGAGTCGCGCGGAGGCGACCATCGACCGGCTGGTCGCTTCCGACAACGAAGAGATCTCCTACGCCGCGACCACTACCGCGCTGCACCTGCACGTCGCCCAAGCCGAGCTTCACGCGCTGGCACCCTCAACCTCGACTCCACCGACGGACGGGGTCGGTACCACGCCAGACGACCTCCCCGTGGCCGAGGTCACTCAAGCGCTCGCCCGTGCCGCCGCCTCCCTGAACGAGCACCTCACGTCGTTGCCGGCCGAACAAAGACTGGCCGCCGCCCGCATCGCCCTCCACGCGGCCGTGGCCGCAGACGCCCTCCGAGGCGTGCCGACGTGACCACCCACCGCGACCTCTTCACGGAGGCAGAGGCACACCTCGCCCGCGCGACCGCGCTCACGTCGCAGCGCCACAAGCTGCCTGACGCCGAGGCCGCGGCCGCATTCCACCAGCACGACCGCCTCACCGCTGCCCTGGCTCGCCACCTCGAGTACCTGCACGGCCGAGCGGTCGGCGACCTGGGCCTCCGATTCCGCGGCACCAATCTCCCTGCCCGCGACAGCGCCACGAACAACCTCATCGTCGCGCTCCGCCCGGACGACAGCCGAGACGAAGATGACTCGGGACCTGCTGGGCGGTCAAATCTCGCCGCCGCTCTCGCGGGAGCCGCGGACGCGATCCGTCTGGCCACCGACGTTCTCGCTACCCACCGCGGCCCAGACCATGAGGCCCGCACTCCCGACGCACACCTCCTTGATGACCTGGAGGCGCGCTGGGGCGTCACCGTACGAGCGGCGGACCTCGCCTACACCGCCGCAATGGCCCGTGCGCGGCTGATCAGCTGCCTGCCACCCGAGCAGCACCCCCGCCACGCGGCCGACGTGGTCTCCGGTACCAAGATGATGGCCGCCGCACGCGGCGCGCTCACCACCGCCGGCGCCACCGGCCCCGGTTCCAAGGCCATCGCTGAGCTGCCCCCCTTTGCCGCACCCCTGCCTCAGACCAACCCGTTGGCCTCGACGGCCACGGCCCTTCAGTACGCCCGCGCCGAGGCCCACCGGCTCGGCAGTGATCGGCGGCTCGGCGCGGCCTCGTTGCGCGACGTGGCCCTGCTCGCGCTGTCCCTCGCCCAGCACACCGACGCGATCACCCGCGCCGCCACCGCCCGCGCCGCCGACCTCCGTCCCGGCGACCGCGCCGACACCCCCGCGGACGCCCTCCACCCGGCCGCCGGCGCCGCCCGCGACCTCGCCCGCCGCTGGCGGACGCTGTACGAACAGCTACGCCACCTGCGCAGCCCCGACCCACCACAACCCGGCCTCGCCCACGCGGCCCTCGCCGTACGGGCCGGCCTGGAAGCTCGCACCCGCCGCGACAGCCGATGGGCCACCCCTGCCGAAATGCACCCCACCCCTACAGCTATGGCCGATCTCCTCACCGGCATCCGCCTCATCGCCCTCCCCCTCGACGAACTCGCCGCAGCAGGTGAGCACGCCCTCACCCACCTCCAGCGCCGCGGTCAGCTGTACATCAACGCCGCCGCCCTTCCCACCGACCCCAAGCTGCACCACGCCCAGGCGACCGGCCGCTACATTCCCGTCCCGAAGCAAATGGCCGAGAGTCTGGCTGACGGGTGGAGAGAAGTCGGGAACGCAAGCAGCGACCTCACCGCAGCGCTTGCCGCCTCGAGCGACCTTGTAGGCTGCCACCCCCGCCATGCTGCCGCCATCTCCACAGTCAAGGTCCCACAGAATGCAGTACCTGCGGAAGATGGGCTCACAAAGGTTCCCGGTGCCACGAAAATTCTCGGGCCTGTCGCGATAGAGTTGGCCGCTCGCCACAAGACGCCATCCGACACGCCCTGCGAGGCCACCACCATCACGTCCACCCGTCAGACCCTGGAGTCGATTGCCTCAACGGCGCAGCGGGCATTCTCGGTGATCGATACCCTGTTCGAGTCGCTGGAAGGGATGGACCTCGATCGCCAGTCGCTGGCGGACACCGCAGAGATCATCGAGGTGGCGAGCGCCCTGCGAGCTGCGGCAGTCCAAGCGCTGACTGGCCTGGATAACCGGCATTCTGCGGTCGAGGAAATGGTCAACGCAGCATCTCATCCTGCCGAGAGTTAACTTCTACCGACGCTAGCGATTCTGCAAGACCCCTGGCTCAGCGTCCCCAGGTTCGGATCCTGGACCTGCCACCACCTGCAAGGATGGCCGGCCGCATTGCGGACCCAGGGGAAGGTTCTGACGCGGGACCCTGATGATGCAGAGCGATTGGTCGGCGGGGGCGGAGATCGTTCGCGCCTTGGCTGTTGGCATGGGGTCCGTGTCGGTGGGGCGACACTACCGAAAAGCCAATGCGTCCTCGCCGGTGAGTTGGCGCTGGAGGGCCGGTCGTGAGGGGCGGCGGTGATCGGTGGGTGAGAGACGACGGCCGGGTGTGTGTGGCCTCCACGTGGCCGAGGTAGGTCGCCAGCGCGCTGATCTTGGCATCGACGTCGACGCCTTCGGCGTGCCAGGCCTGAGTGCGGCGGACCACCATCCGATGACGTTTATGGGGAATTCCCCATAAACGGCACAGTCGAGCCATGCACCTCTACGACAGCGGAGTTCCGCTGCCCTACATCCGTGACATCCTCGGCCACGCCGACCTGTCCACCACCGAGATCT
>JBOHCT010000119.1:0-13671 GCA_050699055.1 Streptosporangiaceae bacterium
ACCCCAGGTCCTCGACGTCCTCGGCGAGACGCTGAAGAAGCCGGAACCCGAGCTCGGGACGAGATTGCTCGCGGCCACGGAACATGATGGTGACCTTGACCTTGTCACCCTGCTGGAGGAAACGCACGACATGGCCCTTCTTGGTTTCGTAGTCGTGCGCGTCGATCTTCGGCCGGAGCTTGATCTCCTTGATGATCGTATGAGCCTGCTTACGCCGCGCCTGCCGCGCCTTGACCGCTGATTCGTACTTCCACTTCCCGTAGTCCATCAGCTTGCAGACGGGCGGGCGCGCCTGAGCGGCGACCTCGACGAGGTCGAGGTCTGCCTCCTGCGCCAGCTTGAGCGCATCGCGTAGGGCGACGATGCCCACTTGCTCGCCGCCGGGTCCGACGAGCCGGACCTCCTGGGAGTGAATACGCTCGTTGATACGGGGCTCGGCGCTGATGGGGCCTCCTCTATGGGGTGCGTATGGACACGTGACGACCGGCGGGACCCTCCAACGCGAAAGCCCCGCGCACGCGGGGCTCCACCATCTCCGGGTGCGATGGCGGGCCACCGCACCGGCCTCGGCTTCGTCCCTCACAGTCGAGGAACGACCGCGACCCTGACCCGACCCCCCGACCCTCGAGTCGAGTGGGTGGGAGGAGGAACCTCCGCTTGCGGGCTTGGTGCGCACACCAAGCCGGTCAGCGTGTAAGGGTAACAGCACTCGGGTCGGTTGCGGTATTCCCCGGCGCGGATTTCGGGTCGCCATCCGTCGTTTCTTGCCGCGGGTGCGGCCGGTAAGGAGAGCACCCTACGCCGGAAGGAACTCATCGCGAGACCTCCGGCTACGGCGGTACCCGCGATCAGGAACGTCAGGAACGCCCACGTGTACATGTGCGGCATGACCGGCGTCAGGACCGTACGCAGGCCCTCACTCACGTAGACGAGCGGGTTGATCAAAGTCGCGATCTGCAGCCAGCGGATCGAGCCGAGCGCCGCCCACGGGTAGTAGACACAGCCGAGCAGCATGGCCGGCATCATGATCAACGAGAAGAGCACGTTGATCTTACGCGGGTCGATCAATGTCCCGAGCAGCAGGCCCAGCGACGACGACAGCAACGCCGCGAAGGCCATCACCGCGATGAGCAGCCCCCATCCGTCGACGCGGACGCTCGGCGCCTGGCCCCCCGCGTGCACGAAGTAGACGACGGGAAAGACCACCAGCCCGGCGATGAGCGACTGGATCGCCCCCGCGGCGATCTTCTCCAGGCCCAGCGCCCACACCGGCAGGGGCGCGAGCAGCCGGTCCTCGATCTCCTTGGTATAGGACAGCTCCATGATCAGCGGCATGGTCACCGCCATCACGCCGTTCATGACCATGGCGATCGCCACCATCCCCGGCACGAGGATCGTGGAGAACGTGGGTCCCCCGCCTCCGCCCGCGCCGAACAGCCCGCCGGCCGGGCCGATCTGCGGGAGGACGTAGGCGAACACGAAGACGAACAGCAGGGGCTGCATGATCGTGCGCGTGAGGAAAGTGAAGAACTCACGTCGCAGCACGCGTACGTCACGGGCCAACATCACCCGAAACGTGTGCGCCGAGCTCGCCCGTGGGGCCGCTGCCCGGGTCGGCGCCGCGATCGCGGTCATTCGCGGTACTCCCTTCCGGTGAGCGCGAGGAAGACGCTCTCGAGGCTCGGTCGCAGGGTGGACGCGTCGCGGACGGTGATGCCCGCGGCGCTTCCCGCGTGGACCAGCTCCGTGAGTACGCCGTTCGCACCGTGGGCGAACACACGCACCTGCCCCCCGTCGGCCTCGACCTTATGCACGCCGGGACGGTCCGCCAGCCCGTCGAGCGGGGGCGGCGTCGGCGCGTCGTACGCGACGGTGAAGACCGTGTCCGCGCCCGTCGAGGCCTTGAGGTCGTCCACCGTGTCGCAGGCGAGCATCTCCCCGTGGTCGACGATCGCGATCCGCTGGCACAACGCCTCGGCCTCCTCCATGTAGTGCGTGGTGAGGAGGATCGTCTGGCCTTCCGCGTGCAAGGTGCGGAGCGCGTCCCAGAGGTTGATCCGGGTCTGCGGGTCGATCCCTGACGTCGGCTCGTCGAGGAACAGTACCTCCGGACGGTGCATCAGCGCCCGCCCGATCATGATGCGCTTGGCCTGGCCTCCCGACAGGTCGTACACCTTCGCCTTGCGCCGCTCGGAGAGCTCGAAAAGATCCAGGAGCTCGTCGGTGCGCCGACGGGCCTCCCGTGCGCTCATGCCGAAGAACCTGCCGCGGAACTCCAGGTTCTCCGCGACGGTGAGCTGGCGGTCGAGGGTGTTGTTCTGCGACATGACGCCGATGCGCCGCTTGACCTCGACGGGACGCCGTACGACGTCGACACCGGCGACACGCGCCTCCCCGCCCGTGGGGACGACGAGTGTCGTGAGCATGCCGATCGTCGTCGACTTGCCGGCGCCGTTGGGACCGAGCAAGCCGAAGAACTCGCCCTGTCCGATCTCGAGGTCGAGCCCGCGGACCGCCTCCACCTCGCTCCCCGAGGAGGAGAAGGTCTTGCGCAGCCCCCGGGTGCGAATGGCCACGTCGGCCATGGTGCGGGTCGTGGAGTCGCTCATGTGCGCTCCTCCTCCGCCAACGCACGGAACCGCTGGATCGTGGCGAGCAGGAAACGGCGAATGACCGGCTCGTCGGCGGGGTCGATGTAGTCGAACGCCGCGCGCCATCGCTCGACCATCGCCTCTCTGGTCTCGGCGAGCACCTTCCGTCCTTCGTCCGTGAGGTAGACACGGACCACGCGGCGGTCCCCGTCGTCGCGCCGCCGCGCGACGTGGCCGTCCCGTTCGAGCCCGTCGACAAGAGTCGTGACCGTGGCCGCGGAGATCCACACCCGCTCGGCGAGCTCGCTGGACTTCAGGCCGTCCTCGCCGTCGAGCAGCATCAGGACCCCCCACGCGCTCACGCTCAGCCCAAGCTGTTCGCTGGTCCGCCACGCATACATGCCGACGGACCTGGAGGCCGCACCGAACAGTTGGCCGAGCGGCCATTCCTCGACCGGGCGGTGACCCCACCCGTCGTGCCAGCGGTGTTCGTGTTCCTTCACCGCCATAATGTTAGCAAGTGTAAGTTTTGGGATCGAACCATTGGCTAAGTGGCCGCGCAGATAGGGCGGTGGATCGGGGAGCGGGTCAGCTGAGCGAGCATGGCGAGGCGGCGGAGGGAGTCGCAGTGGGCCTGCGTCGACCGACGACAACGCAGCCAGGCGAAGCTCAGGGGCCCGCGAGCCCAGCGGCCCTATCTGCGCGGCCACTAAGCCGCGTGCTCAGGACGAGCTCGCGCGCCCCGCGAGCACCCGCTCCCCCGCCTGCCGCATCGCCTCGACAGGCGCGGGCCGGAGGCCGGTCATGAGCTCCACCTGCCGCGCCGCTTGGTGCAGGAGCATGGCGAAACCGCCGGCTAGGGGGCGACCCGCCTCCCGAGCGGCCACAGCAAGCGGCGTCGGCCATGGATCGTACACGACGTCGAGGACCGCTGAAGCCCCCTCCGCGGCGAGGGGGGCGACCGGGTCGGCGGCACCCGCGGGCATGGTGGAGATCAGGAGATCTGTCGGTAGCAGGCCGGCGAGCCCGCTGAAGGTCCGGAAGGCGACGTCGACGTGGAGACGCTCCGCCGCGGCCCGCAGCCCTGTGATGCGGGCCGGATCCCGGGCGACCACGGCCATCTCGCGACAACCGAGCGACCGTAGAGTCGCGAGTGCGGAGGAGGCCGTTGCGCCCGCCCCGAGGACCACCGCGTTCCCGACGGACCTGAGACCTGCCTCGCCCAGGGCGTCGACCATCCCGCCGACGTCGGTGTTGTCGACGCGACGACGCCCACCGTCCAGGACCACAGTGTTGGCTCCGCCGACGCAGGCCGCAAGCTCAGACACCTCGTCGGCGAGCGGGAGAACCGCTCGCTTCAGCGGCATGGTCAGTGACAGGCCGGCCCACGACGCATCCAGGCCGTCGAGAAAGCCCGCGAGCCCGTGATCGCCGCACTCGATCGCATCGTAACGCCAGTACAGTCCCAGCGCGGCGTAGGCCGCCCGGTGCAGCGCAGGCGAGAGCGAATGCGCGATCGGCGACCCCAGGACCGCCGCCCGCCTCAGAGCCTGTCTGTGCACCTCGCGGGCATCGGCCGCCTCCGGCGGCGTCGTGCTCAGTGTTTCGCCCCCTGACTGCGCCCCACCGCCCCCGATGGCCCTCGGAGGCTCCGCCCGGGAGCCTGCCACTTCCCCGACGCGATCACCGCTCACCGTTCAGTGGGTGTTCCGCTTGAACTCGCGCTTGAGCTTCAGAAACTTCTGATAGCTCGACGTGAACTTCGTGGTCCCCTTGTCCGGGTCGACGGTCACGAACCACAGCCAGTCCCCTTGCGCCGGATGCAACGCCGCGCGGAGCGCGTGCTCACCCGGCGAGTCGATCGGCCCAGGCGGCAGCCCGGGGTGACGGTAGGTGTTGTACGGCGATCGCACCCCGAGATCCTTCTTCGAGACGCGAAGCGTGTCGTGTCCGAGAGCGTAGTTCACCGTTGCGTCGAGCTGGAGCTTCTTGCCCTGGTCCAGTCGGTTATAGATCACCGCGGCCACCTTCCTGAAGTCCGCCGGCCGGCGTGCCTCGGCCTGGACGAGGCTGGCGATCGTGACCGTCTCGCGCGGGCTGAGCTGACGATCACGCGAGCGTTTCACAAGATGGACATCGTCGGCCGCCTGCTTGAAGCGGGACACCATCGCGCGCAGCACGCCACGGGCCGTCGCGTGTGGCTCGACGTCGTACGTCGCGGGGAACAGATACCCCTCGAGGCCGTGCGCGTACGACGGAAGCCCGAGCTTGCCCGGATGCCTGGCCGCCGACCGCACGTGGGACTTCGACATGTCGGCCCTCTTGGCGACGATCGAGAGGATCTCCGACAGTCTCGTGCCTTCGGGGATCGTGACACGGGCACGCAGCCTCGACGACGGATCGAGCAGTGCCTTGACGGCGAGGCTCGCCGCCATGTGCCGATGGAGCCTGTAGTAGCCGGGTGTGATCTCTCGGGCGGCGTTCGCGTCCTGTACGGCGTCGATGAAAGCGCCGGCACTCTTGACCACGTCCGCCTTTTCGAGGGTCTCGCTCACGGCGGTGGCGGTATCCCCTTCCTGGACGTGGATCACGGCGGACCCGCTGCCCTCCCCGGTGTAGTCGGGCGGAGAGATGTAGTCGTGGAGCAGGACGTAGCCGGTCGCCCCCACTCCGACGACGATGAGGAGGGCGACCGCGAGCAGAAACGCGAGAGCGGGCGAGCGCCTACCCCGTCTGTGCTGCCGTCGATGCTGTCGACTGTGCTGCCTTCTGGGCGGTCGGCTGTGCTGCCTTCTGGGCGGTCGGCTGTGCTGCCTTCTGGGCGGTCGCCCGCCCGTTCGTCTGCGGCCTCCGCCCTCCGGGCTGGAGCGCGTAGCGAACTCTCCACTCAGGATCTTCTCAATATCCGGCTCATCCATGAAGACTTCCCAGGAGCTGGCCGGGGGCGTTGCCGGTACCGCGCTCGGCGTCGAGCGCGCCCTGCAGGATCACCGTCGCGGCCGCCTGGTCCACGACTTCCCGCTTGGCTTTCCCCCGTCTCCTTCCGCGCAGCTCGCGTTCCGCCGTAACCGTCGAAAGCCGCTCGTCGACGAGCCGCACCCGCAGGGGTGCGACCCGCCGCGCCAGAGCGTCGGCGAACCGCCTCGCTTCCCGCGCGGAGGGGCCCTCGCCGCCAGAGAGCGAAGTCGGCAGGCCGACGACCACTTCTACGGCACCGACCTCGTCGGCGATCCTGGCCAGACGATCGAGGTCGCGGCGTCCGCGTCGCACGGTTTCGAGTGGAGTGGCGAGCAGCCCGTCGGGATCGCTGCGGGCGACACCGACGCGGACCGAACCCACGTCGACCCCGAGGCGCACGCCTGACCTCACCCGCCGCTCGCCGCTTTCCGGCCGACCTCGCGTTCGACGACCCGAAGCGCTTCCTCGATCGAATCCGTCCGCTGACCGCCGCCCTGCGCCACGTCGTCACGGCCACCGCCCCCACCGCCGAGCACTGACGCGACGGGTGACACGAGGGCGCCGGCCTTGATGCCGCGCTCGCGGGCGGCGTCGTTGACGGCGACCACGACGACCGGGCGATCCGCGGGCACACCGATGACCGCGGCCACCGCCGGACGACCGGCGGGCAGCCGTCCGCGTACGTCCAAGGCGAGCCTGCGAACGTCGTCGGCCGTCGTGCCTTCGGGGGCGCGGTGCGCGACCACGGCCACACCCGCCACATCGGAGGCACCCCGTACCAGATCGCCCGCGGACTCCAGAACCCGGGCCGAACGCAGCCGCTCGATCTCCTTCTCCGCCTGACGCAGCCGAACGACAAGCGACTGAACCCGGTCGGGTACCTGGTCCCGCGGCGTCTTGAGCCGCTCGGCCAGCTGCGAGACGAGGAGACTCTCGCGCGCGAGGTAGCGGAAGGCATCCACCCCCACGAGCGCCTCGACCCTGCGGAGGCCGGCCCCGACCGACGACTCGGAGAGCAGCTTCACGATGCCCAGCTGGCCGGAACGCCGCGCGTGGGTACCGCCGCACAGCTCGCGAGCGTAGTCGCCGACCTCGACCACCCGCACCTGGTCGCCGTACTTCTCGCCGAACAGCGCCAGCGCACCGATCGAACGCGCGTGCTCGAGGTCCGTCACGAACGCCCGGACCTCGAGGTCGTCCTGCAGGGTGGCGTTGATCTCGGCCTCGACATCGGCGAGCACGGACGGGCGCACCGCGCCCGGCGACGTGAAGTCGAAACGGAAGCGTCCCGGGGAGTTCTCCGACCCCGCCTGCGCGGCCGACTCACCGAGCGCCCGTCGGAAGGCCTGGTGGGTCATGTGGGTCGCCGTATGCGACCGGGAGATCGCCAGCCTCCGGTCGAGGTCGACCTCGGCGTACGACCCGAGACCGACGATCACCTCGCCGGCACGCACCTTCGCGCGGTGGACGACCAGGCCAGGAAGCGGGGCCTGGACGTCGAGCACCTCAGCCTCCGCGCCCCCGTCGAACATGATGCGCCCCTGGTCGGCTAGCTGACCGCCGCCCTCGGCGTAGAAGGGAGTGCGGTCCAGAACGAGCTCGACCTCATCGCCCTCGGCCGCCGCCGGCACGGACGCCCCGCCGACGAGCACGCCCACGACCCTGCCTTCTGCGGCGACGTCGTCGTAACCGGTGAACACCGACGTGCCGCCAGTGTCGAGTACCCCGCGGTAGACCGACACGTCTGTCAGGCCCACCTTGCGCGCCGCCGCGTCGGCCTTGGCACGCTGCCGCTGCTCCTCCATCAGCCGGCGGAAGCCCTCCTCGTCGACAGAGAGCCCCTGCTCATCGGCCATCTCGAGGGTGAGGTCGATCGGGAAACCGTACGTGTCGTGCAGGATGAACGCGCGATCTCCTGACAGGGTCGCGGAACCGCGCCGTTTGGTCTCGGCGACCGCGGTGTCGAAGAGGCTGGTGCCGGTCTTGAGGGTCGCGAGGAACGACGCTTCCTCCGCGTCGGTGGTGGTATGGATGCGCGCCGCGTCCTTGGCCAGCTCCGGGAACTGCGGGCTCATCGCGTCGATCGTGACGGCCACCAGCTGATGCATCGCGCCCTGCTCGCCGGCGCCGAGCAGCCGGAGGTTGCGGACGCTACGGCGCAGGATGCGGCGCAGGACGTAACCGCGGCCCTCGTTGCTCGGCAACACCCCGTCGCTCACCAGCATGATCGCCGCGCGCACGTGATCGGCGACGATCCGCAGCGAGACGTCCGCTTTGGGGTCGCTGCCGTACCTCCGCCCCGCGATCTCCGCTGCCAAGTCCAGCACGGGCCGGGTCGTGTCGATCTCATAGAGATTGTCGACACCCTGCAGGACCGCCGCCATGCGCTCCAGGCCCATGCCGGTGTCGATGTTCTTGGTCGGCAGCTCGCCGAGGATCGGAAAGTCGTCCTTGCCTGCGCCATCGCCGCGTTCGTACTGCATGAACACGAGGTTCCACACCTCGAGATAGCGGTCCTCGTTGGCGATCGGGCCGCCCTCGCGGCCGTACTCGGGGCCGCGGTCGTAGAAGATCTCCGAGGACGGGCCGCACGGACCCGGCACCCCCATCGACCAGTAGTTGTCCTCCATGCCGCGACGCTGGATGCGGCCCTCCGGCACGCCGACGGCGTCCCGCCAGATGCCGGCGGCCTCGTCATCGTCCAGATAGACGGTCACCCACAACTTGTCCTCAGGGAAGCCGAAACCGCCCTCGGGGACCGGCTGCGTGAGCAACTCCCAGGCGTACGGAATCGCCTTCGCCTTGAAGTAGTCGCCGAAAGAGAAGTTGCCGAGCATCTGGAGGAACGACGCGTGCCTGGCCGTCTTGCCGACCTCATCGATGTCGACGGTGCGCACGCACTTCTGTGCGCTTGTCGCGCGCGGGTGAGGCGGCCTCTGTTGGCCGAGGAAGTACGGCTTGAACGGCGCCATGCCCGCGTTGATGAGCAGCAGGGTCGGGTCATCGGCGATGAGGGAGGCGGAAGGCACGACGAGGTGGTCGCGTTCTTCGAAAAACCGCAGGAAGCGGCGGCGGATCTCTGCCGACTCCATCAGTACGGGTCCTCTATCTGATCAACTGTGGCGTTGTTGTTCGGCGGGGCGTTCGCCGCCAGGGCCGCGCGCAGCTCAGCCTCCCGCTCCCCCGCGGCGATACGGACGTCGTCGATGAAGGAGCGGGTACGCTCCGTGACATTCTGTGCGATGCCTTCGGGTGTCAGCGCGTGTGCGGCACGCGACGCTCTGCGCATGGCGTAAACACCCAGGGCGGCACCGGCTCCGAGGTAGAAGAGGCGCCTCACCCTCGCACGACCTTCCGCTCCGAGCGCAGCTCGCGACGCCGCCGACCGCTGATCGCCCTCCGCACACCGTATGTGAGAGAGGCCGCCTTCACGGCGGGTCCGGTGAGCACCACCGAGGCCAGCGCGCTCAACGTGGCCGCCTGGCCGCTCACGACCTCGACGTCGCGGGTAACCGCGTCGACACGGCGTAGCTCCGCGTCGGCACGCGCGACGGTCGTGTTCAGGTCGTCAAGAAGGGGGGCGGCGCGCTCGGCCATCCCCGAGACGAGCTTGGCGGCTTCGTTCAGGACGCGGACGAGCCGCACCAAGGCGAACGCGACAAAACACACGAGAATCGCCCAGAAGATCGCGACGATCAGGGCCGCGAGCTGTCCACCAGTCAACATGGGACCGCGCCACTCCTTCGCCTACAGTGGAAAACGCTGGGTGCGTGGTCGGACACCTCCGGTCACCGCCGGGGCTGTCCTCAGACCCTACCGTGAGCGCGCCTCGCCTCGGAGACGCTTGCGGATCCTGTCCACAACCTCGCCGAGCGGGCGCTCCGCGCCGTGCGGACCGGGGTGGTAGTACTCCCGGTCGGCGACCGTCTCCGGAGCATAGCGCTGCCCGACGATGCCCTCCTCGACGTCGTGTGGATAACGGTAGCCCTGCCCGTGACCGAGACGCCCTGAGCCGGGGTAGTGGGCGTCGCGGAGATGGGCGGGCACCGGCCCGACCCGGCCGGCTCGTACGTCCGCGAGAGCCGCGTCGACGGCCTTGATGACAGCGTTGGACTTCGGCGCGAGGGCGAGGTGGATGACCGCCTGGGCGAGATTGATCCGCGCCTCGGGGAGACCGACGTACTCGACGGCGTGGGCCGCGGCCATCGCGACCCGCAGGCCGCTCGGGTCCGCCATGCCGACGTCCTCGCTCGCGAGGATCACCAACCTGCGTGCGACGAAGCGGGGGTCCTCGCCCGCTTCGATCATCCGAGCCAGATAGTGCAGCGCGGCATCGACATCGCTGCCCCTGATGCTCTTGATGAACGCGCTCGTGACGTCGTAATGCTGGTCCCCCTCACGGTCGTACCGCACCGCGGCGCGATCGACCGCGCGCTCCAGCGTGGCCAGGGAGATCGTGCCGTCCGCCGACGCGGCCGCTTCGAGGTAGGTGAGCGCGCGGCGGGCGTCGCCGCCAGCGAGACGCACGAGATGATCCTCGGCCGCGGGGTCGATGTCCACTCGTCCCCCGAGACCGTCGTCGTCCGCCAAACCTCGACGAACGACCTCCCTGATGTCCCCGTCCGACAACGGCTCAAGGGTGAGCAGGAGCGACCGGGAGAGGAGCGGGCCGACGACCGAGAAGAAGGGATTCTCCGTCGTCGCGCCGATGAACGTCACCCAGTGGTTCTCCACGGCGGGCAGCAACGCGTCCTGCTGGGCCTTGTTGAAGCGGTGCACCTCGTCGACGAACAGTACGGTCTGGGCGCCGGTAAGGCCGAGCTCCCGCCGGGCGCCGTCGATGGCGGCGCGCACGTCACGGACGCCCGCGGACACGGCCGACAGTTCCACGAAGTGACGCTTGGTCGTGCGGCTCACGACGTACGCGAGGGTGGTCTTGCCGGTCCCCGGAGGTCCCCACAGGAGCAGCGACATGGGGAGGCCGCGCTCGACGAGCTGTCGCAGCGGCGTGCCTGGCCCCAGCAGGTGCCGCTGCCCGACGACGTCGTCGAGCGCCTCGGGACGCATGCGCACCGCCAGTGGGGCGGCCGCGCGCTCGGCATCGGCGGCCGCGTCGTCGAACAGGCTCTCGCGCTGCTGGCGTGCCACGACCCGACCCTACCCGGCGGTCTGGCGCCCGGCCGCCTGACTGTCCCCGCGTCTGAGCTTCCACGCCACTCGCGACGCCTACTGGCAGATAACGGCGCTCAGCGACGCTCGTCGGGACGTGTCTCGCCGCCCGGCTCGGTCGCCGGCGGAGCCTTCTCCTGTGGCCTGGCGTCGATGCCAGCCTCCTTGCGCTGGGCGGCCGTGATCGGGGTCGGCGCTCCGGTCAGCGGGTCGTAACCAGACGCGGTCTTGGGAAAGGCGATGACCTCGCGGATCGACTCGACGTCGGCGAGCAGCGCGCAGATGCGGTCCCAGCCGAGCGCGATCCCCCCGTGCGGCGGCGGCCCGTAGGTGAACGCCTCGAGCAGGAACCCGAACTTCTCCTCGGTCTCGTCCTTGGACAGCCCGAGCACATCGAAGACGCGCTGCTGCACGTCGGCCCGGTGGATACGAACCGAGCCGCTCGCGACCTCGCTGCCGTTGAGGACGAGATCGTAGGCGTTCGCGAGCGCGTGCTCGGGGTCGTCCTGGAAGGACTCCTCCCACTTCGGGACGGGCGAGGTAAACGGGTGGTGCACCGCAGACCAGCGGTCGTCGTCGCCGCGCTCGAACATGGGGAAGTCGACGACCCAGAGAAACTCCCACCGCGAGGCGTCGATGAGCCCACAGCGCTCGCCGATCGACGACCGGGCGGCACCGAGCAGCTCCTGGGACCTGGCCGGCTCCCCGGCCGCGAAGAACACGCAGTCACCTGGCTTCGCCCCTGCCGCATCCGCGAGTCCCGCGCGCTCAGCGCCGGAAAGGTTCCTTGCGACCGGGCCACCGAGCGATCCGTCGTCGCCGACCAAGACGTACGCGAGGCCTTTCGCCCCCCGGGCTTTCGCCCATCGCTGCCAGTCGTCGAGCTCGCGACGGGTCTGGGACGCGCCGCCCGGCATGACGACCGCGCCGACGTACGGCTGTTGGAAGACACGGAACGGGGTGTCCACGAAGTACGCGGTCAGGTCGGCGAGCTCGCAGCCGAAGCGTACGTCCGGCTTGTCCGACCCGTAGTGGGCCATCGCGTCCTGATAGGTCATCCGCGGGAAGGGGCGTGGCGGGTCATAGCCGTGGAGACCCTGCCAGAGCCGGGCGATCACCGCTTCCCCGACCGCGAGCACGTCGTCACGGTCAATGAAGCTCATCTCGATGTCGATCTGGCTGAACTCGGGCTGCCTGTCGGCGCGGAAGTCCTCGTCACGGAAGCACCGCGCCAACTGGTAGTACCGCTCCATGCCGCCGACCATGAGCAGCTGCTTGAACAGCTGCGGCGACTGCGGCAGCGCGTACCACCGGCCCGGCTGCAGCCGTACGGGCACGAGGAAATCGCGGGCCCCTTCGGGGGTGGAGCGCGTGAGATAGGGCGTCTCGATCTGGACAAACCCGTGCTCGCGCATGACCTCGCCGACGAGGTACATCGCCTCCGAGCGCAGGCGCAGCGCGCGGGCGGGGCCCTCCCGGCGCAGGTCGAGGTAGCGGTACTTGAGTCGGGCCTCCTCGCTCACGCCCGCGTCCTGGGCGCCGTCGACGGGGAACGGCAGCGGCGCCGCCTCGGAGAGGACGTCGACCTCGCCCGCCACGACCTCGACGTCGCCGGTCGGCAGATCCGGGTTCTCGTTGCCCGAGGGCCTGGTCCGCACGTCACCGGCGATCCTGACGCAGTACTCGGCACGCAGGTCGTGGACGGCCGCGTCCTCGCGGATCACGACCTGCACCACGCCGGACGCGTCGCGAAGGTCGATAAAGGCGACGCCGCCGTGGTCACGTCGCCTGGCCACCCAACCGGCGAGGACAACCTCCCGGCCGGCGTCCTCCCTGCGGAGGATCCCAGCCCCATGGGTGCGGATCACGAAAGCCTCTCCCCCACCGGGTACGCCCGTCCCGTCCGGATGTGTCCGTATCTGCGCTGTCCAGGGCCACTTCAGCGGAGCGCTGGCGGAGCCCCTCCGGTGCTGTCCCGGGCGGGTTTGTTACCGCTGATATGGCCGGATCGGCCCACAGCCTATCGTCCGGGAAGGCAGGCCAACGTATCCAAGTAAGCGGCCCACCGGACGACGACGAGTCGCGCGGGTCATCCTCGATCCGCCCGCGAGGAGAGACCGGAAATAGGGTCTACGTGGGCCGGCGCGGTTGGCCGGGCGACCCGCCCCCGAGACGTGCAGGGACTGTGGGCGCGTAGAACTTTTCCACGCCGCTATTTCGGGATGAATGCCCCAGTTGCCGCCCGAGCCGGCACGTGGCGCCATGCGGGCGTCATCTGTTCCTCCTCCATCCTCTGGAGTCGGATACTCAGGACACCGCCTCAGCGCCGCGCGCGAGAGGGGTGTCGACGAGGTGCTCGGCGAGGAACCACGCCTGCATCTCTCCGGTGCGGATCACATCCGAGACGAGCAGATCGTTGGTGCCGTCGTCACCCTGGGCAACCACCCTGGCCGCGGCGTCGTGGGCCTCGGTGAGGATGATCTCGTGCCCCTCCAGCAGCCGGGACAGCATGGCCGGCACTTCCTCGGCCCCGTTCGGCGGCCGGGGCACCTGGGTAATCTCCGCGACGTGCCGCGGGTCGCCGACCGCCACCCCGCCGAGGGTCTGCACCCGCTCGGCGAGACCATCGACGAGGGCGAGCTGCTCACCGGCGTGCTTGTCGAGCAGCAGGTGCAGCTGATAGAAGGTGTGCCCGCGGACCAGCCAGTGGTGCTTCTTGTACAGGGCATACAGAATCTGGGTGTCGGCCAAGACACGGTTCAGCCGCTGACACGAATACATCCGCGCGTCATACGACAGGCCGAGGGGGAACTGCCGGACCGTACCGAAGGCCTGGATCTCCCCGCCGTGCTGGTGCAGCCACGGCTGACTGTGCTCCTGCCGGGTCGTGGTGGCCATGGCACTCCCTTCTGGGAATCAGCCGGGGTGGGCGGGACGGCCGACACCACAGGTG
>JBOHCT010000120.1:0-13353 GCA_050699055.1 Streptosporangiaceae bacterium
GTCGCTCGCCGCCCGCGGCGAGCGCGGCGTGCCCGCCGAGCAGATGCTCCGCGACATGCGGATCAACCGCATCTTCGAGGGCTCGACGGAGATCATGCACCTGCTCATCGCCCGCGAGGCCGTCGACGCCCACCTCAAGGCCGCCGGCGAGCTGATCGACCCGAAGGTCGACACGGCGGCGAAGGCGCGCGCCGCGGCGAGGGCCGGGCGGTCCTACGCCCGGTGGCTGCCGACTCTCGTCGTCGGCGACGGTCAACGCCCTGGTTCGTACGCGGAGTTCGGCAGGCTCGCCCGGCAGCTGCGCTACGTCGAGCGCGCCAGCCGCAAGCTCGCCCGCTCGACCTTCTACGGCATGTCGATCTGGCAGGGAAAGCTGGAGCGCAAGCAGGGCTTCCTGTCTCGTGTCGTCGACATCGGGGCGGAGTTGTTCGCGATGAGCGCCGTGTGCGTCCGCGCGGAGATGCAGCGACGTGATGACCCGGGCGAGGGCACGGCCGCGTACGAGCTCGCCGACGCCTTCTGCCGCCAGGCCAGGCTGCGGGTCGACACGCTGTTCACCCGGCTGTGGCGCAACACCGACGGCGTCGACACCACGATCGCCCGCCGGGTCCTCGACGACAGCTACACCTGGCTGGAGGAGGGTGTGCTCGATCCCTCGATCGAGGGCCCGTGGATCGCGGAGCAGGAGTTCGGCGCCTCCAAGCAGGAGGATGTGCACCGTCACATGGGCTGAGTGGCCCCTTGCGGACGCGGGAAGATTCGCCGGGTGCACGTCCCCTCCGGGACGTCGGGAAGAATCGCCGGGTGCACCCGCCCCGAACTCGCCCTGATAAGCCTCCGCCTGGTGCACCCGACGATCTTCCCGACCCCACGTTTCGAGGCCGCCCCCCGCGCAGGGTGGAGGCCAGCGCGAACATGCCGGCGGCGCACGCGAACGACGGCAGGAAAGCCAGTACCGGTTGGCCCGTGGCGTCCCAGACGGCACCTCCGAGTAGCGGCAGCACGAACGCCATCATGTAGCCGATCGTGAACATCCCCGCCGACACGCGGTGGGCGTCGCCCTCCCCCGCCACCAAGACCGGAAGGGTGAGCGCGACCGTGAGGCCTCCACCGGCGACGAAGCCCACGATCCCCGCGCCGGCCACGATCCCCGCGCCGTGCGAGGCGACGATGAGCGCCAGGCCCGCGGCACCGGCCAGCCCCAGCGCTCCGACGAAGAAGGGCCCGGTGCTGAGAGCGGTGGGCAGCACGGCGATCAGGAGGGACGCGGGCAGCTGTCCGGCGTTCAGCACCGTCAGGCCCACCCCCACCAGGTCCGGGCGGCCGACCGCATGGAGGTACGTCGGCAGGAACGTGTTCACCCCGAAGTACAAGGCCGAGCCGACCCCTTGCAGCAGGCCGAGCCGCCACGTCTGGCCGCTCCGCCAGTCCGGCAGCCATCGCGGCGGCCAGAGCGGGGACACGGGTCGCTCGGCGATCTGCCGCGCCGCCCCGACGGAACGTGGCGCGATGCCCCCGCCCGGGGGACTTCCGCGCACCACAGCGGCGAGGACCGCCGTGCCAAGGACGGGTACCGACCACGCCGCCAGGGCGCCCCGCCAGCCTCCCGTGAGCGGTACCACGACCGCGAGCGTCAGGGACGCCGCGAGCACCTCGCCGACCAGCATCCCGTTGACCCACGTCGCGGTGCCGCGGCCGGCGGCGCGCGGCACCCACCGCTGCACGAGGTCCGGCATCGCAGGCTGGACGGCGGCGATCGCGAGCCCCATCACGAACGTCAACGCGAACAGCAGGCCAACGCCCGCAGCCCCGCGCAGTCCGGACGCCACGGCGATCACGGCCAGGCCTACGAGGAGCGCCAGACGTGGGCCCGCGCGTCCGATGACGGCGGAGCCGAGCGGAGCGCCCAGCGCCAAGAGCAGCACCGGGAGCGTGGTGAGGGCCGCGAGCGCGGCCTGGCTGAGCCCGAGCTGCTGGTGGATCTGCGGCAACACCGGAGGCAGGGCGAGCACCGTGAGGCGGAGCATCATGCCCGAGAACCACAGCACGGCCAGCCGAGGCAACACGGCCAGGAGGGTACTCGGTTACACGGGCCCGAGGCCGTCGCTGATGCGGCGCGCCGCCTCGCGGACGAGGGCCCCATAGCGAGGGCGAAGGTCATCGGGCATGCGGTTGATCGGCGTCGAGATCGACAGGCTCGCCACCGCTCGAGCCTCGCTGCCGAGGATCGCGGAGGCGACCGCGGCGATGTCCGCGCGCCACTCCCCCTTGTTGGTCGCGTACCCGCGCCGACGGATCTCCTCCAGCTCCGCGCGGAGGGCCCCGGTGTCGACGACGGTCGTGTCTGTGTACCGGGGCAGACCGGCCGCGAGGATGCCGTCCAGCTCCTCGGGGGCGCTGTGCGCGAGGACCGCCTTGCCGTTGGACGAGCCGTGGAGCGGCGCACCGCTGCCGAGCGGCAGGACGATCCGCAGCGGCTTCGGGGTCTCGAGGCGCTCGATCAGCACCACGTGCCTGCCCTCGCGGACCATGAGATGAATCGTCTCGTCGGTCTCGCCGCGCAGCCACTCCATGACGGGGACGGCGACGTCGCGTAGGCTCAGCTCGCCGCCAGCGTGGTGCGCGACGTGCACGGCCTTGGTCGTGAGCGCCCACCGGGTCAGCTCCGTGCCGGCCGGACGTATCCAGCCGGCCGTGTGCAGGGTGCGCAGCGCGCGCTGGACCGAGCTCTTCGGCAGGCTAAGTCCGCGGGAGAGTTCGCTCACCCCGACCGGCTGATGCGCGGCCACCCCCTCGAGCACCCGAAGGGCGTTGAGAACACTCTGCACCCTTGACTCCCTGTGTCACTGACCTTACCGTACGCATATACCTCTACACGGCACGCCGTGCCAATATACAGAACGCGCAACACGCGGCGAAAGGCGGCCCGAGATGTCCGGTCGGCGTACGCACAAGCACACAACCAGGACGGTCGGCGCCACAGCCGTGGCGGTGGTCGTCGCCGGTACGGTCGCGGCCTGCGGGTCGGCCTCCGGCGGCGCGCCGGCGGGCGCGGGCGGTTCGAGCTGGAAGCCGTCCCAGACCGTCCATATGGACGTCCCGTTCGCGCCCGGGGGCGGGAGCGACGTGTTCGGCCGGGCCATCGCCCAGGGTTTCGAGAAGGTCCGCCCCGGGCTGAACGTCACGGTCCAGAACCGTGCTGGCGGCTCGGGCGCGGTCGGCTACACCTTCCTGTACTCCAAGAAGGGCGATCCCTACTACCTGCTGCCCTCGGAAACGACCGCCGTCGCCCTGCCGCTCGCCACGAAGACGCCGTGGAAGTGGACGAGCTTCACGCCGATCATGCAGGTCGCCGAGGACACCAGCCTGCTGCTCGTGCCGACCGACTCGCCGTACAAGTCACTCAAGGACGTCATCGCGGCGGCTAAGCACGGGAAGCACCTGCGGATCGGCGTGACCGGCACCCTCAGCATCGACGCCATCCAGGTAGCGCTGATGGAAAAGGACGCCGGTATCCAGCTACGTCGGGTCGTCTTCGAATCGGGCGGGGAGATGATAACCGGCCTGCTCGGCGGCAACGTCGACATGGGGATGCTCAACCCGAGCGAGGGCATCGAACAGGTCAAGGCCGGCAAGGTGCGTGGGATCGCGGTCTTCTCCGACCACCGGTACAAGAGGCCGCCGATCAACAAGGTCCCCACGGCCAAAGAGCAGGGCGTGGACGTCTCCGTCGGCCAGTACCGCGGCCTTTTCGCGGCCGGCGACCTCACCGACGCCCAGATCAAGTACTGGGTGCAGACAGCCAGGAAGTGGACGCAGAGCCCCAGCTTCAAGAAGTACATCAAGCAGAACCACCTGAGGAAGGTCATCCGCCCGCACGACGAGTTCGTCCCCTACCTGCACACCTATGACTCCACAATCAAGAAGGCACTGAAGGCGTCCGGAGGACTGAAGTAACACGATGCGGAGGGCCATGCCGGAGATCCTCTTCGCGACGCTGCTGGGCGTCTTCGGTCTCTTCATGGCCGTCCGCTCGCTGGGCTACGGGCTATTCGCCCGCGGGGGCCTGATCGGGCCAGGCTTCGTGCCGTTCGCGGCAGGGGTGCTCGTCGCGGGCTTCGCGACGTGGGCCGGGGTCGAGGGCGCACTCCGCGCCCGCGGAAACGGGTCGGGGGGACATGCGGGCGTGGCTCAGGCCGGTAAGCCCCCTCAGGGGCAGAGTGACCCAGCGGGGAGGCCACGCCCCGAGCCGGATGCCGACTCCGGGCCCGGGGCGGAGGCGGACCACGCAGCGAGGCGGAAGGCAGGCGGTCGCTTGGGGAGCGACCGCCGTGCGATGGTCGTGCTCGGGCTCGTGGCCGCGGCGGCGCTCCTGACGTATTTCATCGGCTACGTCATCGCCTTCGGGATCATCACTTTCGTCATGCTCGCGGTGGTCGAACGCGAGCGCGTCTGGCTCGGCGCCCTCATCAGCCTGGCGGCGATCTTCGTCGCGTGGCTCCTCTTCGCCGTGTTGCTGGGCGTCCCGCTCCCCGGTGGGATGCTGCACATCCTCGGGGGTGGCTGACATGGGGGTTCTCCACGACGTCGCCCTTGGCTTCTCGACCGCGTTCAGCCTGCACAACCTGCTGTTCTGTCTGGTCGGCGTGGTGCTCGGAACGGTGATCGGCCTGCTGCCTGGCCTGGGCTCGGCGACCGGGGTGGCCCTGCTGCTCCCGGTCACCTTCACCCTGCCGCCGGTCACCGCCATGATCATGCTGGCGGGCATCTACTACGGCTGTCAGTACGGTTCGTCGATCTCTTCCACGCTGATCTCGACACCCGGCGACTCCGCCAGTGCGGTCATCACCTTCGAGGGTTACCCCCTTGCCAGAAGGGGCCTGGGCGGGCGTTCGATCGCGATCTCGGCGATCTCGTCCTTCGTCTCCGGCACCCTGACCGTCATCCCGCTGATGGCCCTGGCCCCGGTGTTCGTGGGCTTCGCACTGCACTTCGGCCCGCCGGAGACGTTCGCGCTCGTGCTGCTCGGCATGTTGGCGATCGTCGGCTTCACCGGCCGCTCCCCCGCCAAGGGGCTCGCCATGGGGGCCTTCGGGGTCGCGCTCGCCATGATCGGCCTCGACCCCCAAACCGGTATCGCCCGCTTTAGCTTCGGTCAGGTACAGCTCTACGGCGGGATCGGGTTCGTCCCGGTCATCATCGGCCTGTTCGCCGTCAGCGAGGTGCTGAACCAGGTGGGGCGTGGTGGGGCGAAGCCTATTCGCACCCGCATGCGTGACATGCTCGTGACGAGAGGAGACCTCCGGCAGGTTCGGTGGTCGATCCCCCGCGGCGGCGTCACCGGCTTCTTCATCGGCGTCCTCCCCGGCGCGGGCGCGACCCTGGCGTCGTTCTTCGCCTACGAGATCGAACGCAGGGTCTCCAAACACAAGGAACGGTTCGGCAAGGGCGCGCTGGAAGGGGTGGCGGCGCCGGAAGCGGCCAACAACGCGGCCGCGAACGCCGCGTTCGTCCCCACCCTCACCCTCGGGATCCCCGGCTCGGAGACCACGGCCATCCTGCTGGGCGCGTTCCTCATTTTCGGGATACAGCCGGGACCGCTGCTGTTCACCCACCAGCCGGCGCTGGTCTGGGGGCTGATGGCGTCGTTCTACATCGGGAACGTCTTCCTGCTCGTGCTGAACCTGCCCTTCGCCCCCCTTTTGGCATCCATCCTGCGGCTGCGCTACGCGTTCCTGTACCCGCTGATCCTTTTCCTCGCCCTCATCGGCGCGTACTCGATCCAGAACCGCATGTGGAACGTTTGGCTGGCGCTGGCTTTCGGGCTCATCGGTTACTTCATGAGGAAGTACGACTACCCGGCCCCCCCGGTCATCCTGGGTCTGATCCTGGGCGGCCTGATGGAGAAGAACCTGGTGCAGACCTCGCAGATGGCGGGCGGCAACCTCATGATCTTCTTCCACCGCCCGATCGCGCTGGCGCTCTTCGCGATCGGTTTCGCCGTCCTCCTCGGACCGTACGCCGTCAAGGCGGTGCGGCGCCTCGCCGGCAGCGCACCGCCGCCCGCGCTTCAGCCGTCTGGGACAGGTCCCGGTAATCCCTCGGGGGACACGCACACCACGACCACTATGGGCAGGGAGAGCTCATGACAGACGCACTGGGGAAGCTTCGGGTCCTCGACCTCACCCAGGTGATGGCTGGGCCTTTCTGTTGCCAGCTGCTGGCGGACCTCGGCGCGCACGTGACCAAGGTGGAGCCGGTCGGGGCGGGGGACCACGCGCGGCACGCCATGAGCTTCCGGATGAAGGGCGAGGACAGCGTGTCGTTCCTCGCGGTCAACCGGGGCAAGGAGAGCGTCACGCTGAACCTGAAGTCGGCAGAGGCCCGGGAGGCCTTCTACCGGCTCGCACGGGACGCCGACGTGGTGGTGGAGAACTTCCGGCCGGGCGTCACGCGGCGCCTCGGCGTCGACTACCCGACCCTGCGGGAGGTCAACCCGCGGCTGATCTACGCCTCGATCTCCGGGTTCGGGCAGACCGGGCCGTACGCGGACCGCGCGGGCTACGACCTCATCGCCCAGGCCATGTCGGGGGTGATGAGCGTGACTGGGCAGCCGGACGGCGAGCCGGTCAAGTGCGGGATCCCCATCGGCGACCTCGGGGCGGGCCTGTTCGCCGCCGTGGGCATCCTGTCGGCCTTCATCGCCCGCCAGGAGACCGGGGTGGGTCAGCACGTCGACACCTCGCTGTTCGAGGCGGCGCTCGCGCTGTCGATCTGGGAGACCGCCGAGCTGTGGGGGACCGGCGGCGTCCCGGCCCGGTTCGGTTCGGCGCACCGGTTCAGCGCCCCGTACCAGGCGCTGCGCACCCGCGACGGGTACCTGACCGTCGGCGCCAACAACCAGCGGCTGTGGGAACGCCTGTGCCGGACGATCGGACGCGAGGACCTGATGTCCGACGAGCGGTTCACCACCAACACCGAGCGGCTGGCCAACCGTGAGATCCTGGCCACCGAGCTGGAGTCCGTACTCAAAGACGCGACGACGGACGAATGGGTCGACACCCTGTACGAGGGTGGCGTGCCCTGCGGACCGATCAGGAACTACAAGGAGGTGTTCGAAGACCCGCACACCCTCGCCCGGAACATGGTCGTGGAGATGACCCACCCGGTCGAGGGCCCGGTCAAGGGGCTCGGCATCCCGATCAAGCTCAGCGACACACCGGGACGGGTGCGGGCCGCGGCCCCGCTGCTCGGCCAGCACACCGACGACGTGCTCGCCCGGTGCGGGTACACCGCCGAGGAGATCGCGGCGCTGCGCGAGAAAGGAGCCGTGGGGTGAGCGACACGAAGGCAATGCTGCTAGCCGGGCCGAAGCTGGAGCCGGCAAGATGAGCCAAACAGATGAGCTGCTGTTCGACCGCGACGGGCCGGTCGCGACCGTCACCTTCAACCGCCCGCACGCGCGTAACGCGATGACCTGGGCGATGTACGACGGGCTGCACGACGCCTGCGAGAAGGTCGACGCCGACGCCGATAGCGACAACGGGGTCCGGGTGCTGGTGCTGCGCGGCGCCGGCGACAAGGCGTTCGTCGCGGGCACCGACATCAGCCAGTTCCGCGCGTTCGAGACACCAGACGACGGCATCGCCTACGAGGAACACCTCGACCGCGTCGTCGGACGCCTCGAAGACGTACAGGTCCCGACCCTCGCGGTGGTCCGCGGCTACGCCGTCGGCGGCGGGCTGTCCATCGCCGCCGCCTGCGACCTGCGGATCGCCACACCCGACGCCAAGTTCGGCATCCCCATCGCCCGGACCCTCGGCAACTGCCTGTCGATGGAAACCTACGCCCGGCTGGTCGCCCTCGTCGGCCCCGCCCGCACCCTCCACATGATCTACACCGCGTCGTTCCTCACCGCCGACCAAGCCCTCACAGCCGGCCTGGTCAACGAGATCACCGACCCCCACGACCTCGACGCCCGCGCCCAGGAACTCGCCGACCAGCTCACCCGCCGCGCGCCGCTCACCCTACGAGCCACCAAGGAAGCCGTCCGCAGGCTCCGCCACGCCGGTCTCCCCCCCGGCGACGACCTCGTACAGACCTGCTACGGCAGCGCCGACTTCGCCGAAGGAGTCCGCGCGTTCCTCGACAAGCGCAAGCCCCAATGGACCGGCCGATGACCGCGCCCGGGCGCGTGCCGGGGCGACGGTTCCTCCAGGTGCCCGGCCCGACGAACGTGCCGGAACGCGTGCTCGAAGCGATCGGCCGGCCGACGATCGACCACCGCTCCCCCGAGTTCGCCGCGCTGGCGAGAGGGGTGCTCGACGATCTCGGCCGGGTGTTCCGCACGAGCGGACCTGTGCTCGTCTTTCCCTCATCGGGGACCGGCGCGTCGGAGGCCGCCCTGGTCAACACCCTCTCACCGGACGACACCGTGCTCGCGTACGAGACCGGGCACTTCGCCGTGCTGTGGGCGGAGACGGCACGCCGGCTCGGTCTCCATGTTGAGCTCCTGCCCGGCGACTGGCGTCACGGCGTTGACCCCGAGGCGATCGAGCGGCGTCTCCATGCGGACCGCGACGGGCGCGTCAAGGCGGTCTGCGTGGTCCACAACGAGACGTCGACGGGTGTCACGAGCCGTGTCCCTGAGGTACGTCAGGCGATCGACCGGGCCGGCCATCCCGCCCTGCTGCTCGCCGACACGATCTCCTCTCTCGGCTCCGTGGAGTACGACCACGACGCCTGGGGTGTCGACGTCACGGTCGGCGGATCCCAGAAGGGCCTGATGCTGCCTCCAGGCCTCGGCTTCAACGCCGCTAGCCGCCGGGCCCTCGACGCTTCTCGCGCCGCGCGGCTGCCCCGGGCGTACTGGGACTGGAGCCGGATCGTCGAGGCGAACGCCGAGGGCTTCTACCCGTACACGCCCGCGACCAACCTGCTGTTCGGCCTCCGCGTGGCCCTCGACATGGTGTTCGAGGAGGGCCTCCCGAACGTCTTCGCCCGCCACCGCCGGCACGCCGCCGCTACTCGTGCCGCGGTCGAGGCGTGGGGACTCGAGGTGTGCTGCGGCGACCCGCGTGAGTACAGCCCGTCCCTCACCACGGTGCTCATGCCCGAAGGCCACGACGAGGCGGCCTTCCGTCGGGTCGTCTACGATGCGTACGCAATGTCGCTCGGCTCGGGTCTCGGCAAGCTGCGTGGGCGCGCCTTCCGCATCGGCCACCTCGGCGACCTCGACGACCTGAGCCTCATGGCGACGCTGTCGGGCGTGGAGCTCGGGCTGGCCGCGGCGGGTGTCCCGCACAAGACAGGGGGTGTCGCGGCCGCGCTCGGGCTGCTCCAGTCGAGCGAATGAGCAGCGTGGAGACCTTCGGCGTCATCGTCCTCGCCGCGGCCGTCGTGTGCACGGTGGCCGTGCTGTCCAACAGGTTCAGCGAACGGCTGCGGATCCCCGCGCCGGCGATCTTCCTCATCTGCGCGGCGGTCGCCGCCGAGTTCTTCCCTGGCCTGAACACCGCGCTGTCGACCGTCACGGTCGAGGACATCGTGTCGATCGCGCTCGCGATCATCCTTTTCGACGGCGGCATGCACATCGGCTGGCGGCGCTTCCGTTCGGCCGCGGGGCCGATCGTCTGGGTGGGTATCGTCGGGACGTTCCTCACCACCGGGGCGTTCGCGCTGCTCGCTCACGAGGTGTTCGGCTTCGGCTGGCTCCCCGCGCTCATCCTCGGCACCGCCCTCGCCCCCACCGACCCGGCCGTCGTGTTCTCCGTGCTCGGACGTCGCGAGGTCGCCGGCCGCACCGGGACGATCCTCGAAGGGGAGTCTGGGGTCAACGACCCCGTCGGCATCGCGCTCATGGTGAGCCTGCTGGCCGCGACGGGTACGGGTGCGTCGTTCGGTGGCCAGGCGGCGAGCGTCGGCGTGACGTTCGTGGTCCAGATGGTCGTCGGCGCCGCCATCGGGATCGCCGGCGGCATCCTGCTCATGTACTTGATGCGGCGGGTGGCCCTGCCGAGCGAGGGCCTGTACGCCCTGCGTACGCTCGCGGGGGCCCTCGTCCTCTACGGCGCCGCGACCGCCGCCGGGGGGTCGGGGTTCCTCGCGGTCTTCGTCGCGGGCATCGTCATCGGCGACGGGCGCGCCCCGTACAAGCGCGAGATCGAGCGTTTCCACTCCTCCCTCGCGAGCCTCGCGGAGATCGTCGCGTTCATCGTGCTCGGGCTCACCATCAACCTCGACGTGCTGGGGTCGGGGGGAACATGGTGGATCGGCCTCGCCCTGGCCGCCCTCTTGGGTCTCCTCATCCGCCCCGTACTCGTCGGTCTCCTGCTGCTTCCCATCCGGCTGCGCGCCGGCGAACGGATCTTCGTGCTGTGGGCCGGGCTCAAGGGCGCCGTGCCGATCCTGCTCGGCACGCTCGTCGTCGTCCACAGCGTCCCCGGCGCCCAGCGGCTCTACCACGTGATCTTCGTGGTCGTCGCGTTCTCCGTGGTCGCCCAAGGAGCGCTCGTGCCCGCCATCGCGGGCAAGCTGGGGGTACCCATGCACACGGTCGAGCCGGAGCCGTGGGCGCTCGGGGTCCGTCTCCAGCACGAGCCCGAGGGCGTCCGCAGTTTCGTCGTCGCGCGCGGCTCGCCCGCCGACGGGTGCGCGATCTCGGACCTGCCGGTCGGTGAGGACGTGTGGGTCAGCTTCGTGATTCGCGGGGGAAGCCTCGTGCAGGTGCGCGGCGAGACGACGCTGCAAGCCGGCGACCAGGTCATGGTGCTCGCCGACCCGGACCTCGTCCCCGAGATCGCGAAGAAGTTCCACGAGCCCGCGGACCGCCAGACGGAGGACCGTGGCGCGGGAACGGAGCACGGCGGGGGGTAGAACCTGGCTGGCCGCAGGTAATGGACAGACGTGGACCCGGAGAGATCAGCATGAGTGAGACACGAGGGCCGACGACGGCGGAGTTCCCCGCGGAGACAGGGAACGGCGGGCGCTTCGTCCGCCAGCGCAACCGCTTCACCGAGCGCATCACCGCCGACGGATCGAGCGGCTTCCCCGCGGAGGCCGGCCGCTACCAGCTGTACGCCTCGTACTCCTGCCCCTGGGCGCAACGCTCGCTCATCGTGCGTCGCCTGCTCGGGCTCGAGGATGTTGTCGGGCTCACGATCGTCGACCCGATCAGGGACGAGCGCGGCTGGCGGTTCACCCTGTCCCCCGACGGCCGCGACCCCGTCACGGGTGCTCGCTTCCTGTCGGAGCTGTACCACGCCACGGACCCGTCGTACACGGGCCGCGTCACGGTCCCGTGCGTGTGGGACACGAAGACCCGGCGCCTGGTGACCAACGACTTCCCGGGGCTCACGCTCACGATGGAGACGGAGTTCACGGCCTTTCACCGGGCGGGGGCGCCGGACCTGTATCCGCCCGAGCTGCGCGACGCGATCGAGGCGGTGGGCGCGACGGTCTACGAAGACGTCAACAACGGCGTGTACAAGGCCGGTTTCGCCACCACCCAGGGGGCGTACGAGGAGGCGTTCGACGCCCTGTTCGCGACGCTCGGCGAGCTGGAGTCGCGCCTCGGCCGGCAGCGGTTCCTCTGCGGCGACCGCCTGACCGAGGCGGATGTGCACCTGTACACCACACTCGCCCGCTTCGACGCCGTCTACTACTCGCACTTCAAGTGCAACCTGCGGCGGCTCGTCGACTACCGCAACCTGTGGGGGTACGCCCGCGACCTCTACGGGCGGCCGGCGTTCGGCGAGACCACGGACCTCGACCACATCAAGCGGCACTACTACGAGACGCATCCGACGATCAACCCGACGCGGATCGTCCCCAAGGGGCCCGCGATCGACTGGGCCACGCCGCATGGCCGCGACCGCCTCCCCGACCGCACCCGCTAGCCCCGGCAGCTACCGAGTCCAGGCTGTGTAGAGGTACTATCACACAATGGCGAAGGAGAAGGTAACCCTCACTCTCGACGCTGATCGCGTGGACGAGCTTCGCGTCCTCGTCGGCAGGCGCAGTCTGTCGAGCGCCGTTGACGCTGCCGTCGCCGGGTACGTCGACCATCTCCGTCACCTCGCCGCACTGGACGAGTGGCTGGACGAGATGGAGCGCGACTACGGCCCGGTCCCCGCCGAGACCCTCGAATGGGCGGCTCGGCTGGTCGACGACTGGGAGGCGGCTCGCCAGGACGCCCCGGCGCGACGGGCGAGCTGATGCTCTTGCTCGACAGCGAGGCTCTCTCCGCGATCGCGCACGGCCCAGCCCCGCGCCGCGACCGTGTGCGGGCGCTGATCAGCGAGATGCGTGAGCGCGAGCGTCCGGTGGGAACGGTCGCTGCGGTCCTCGCCGAGGTCATACGTGGCAGGTGGGCAGACGCCGCGGTATTCGGCGGCTTGCGCCGAGAGCGGGTCCAGGTTCATCCGGTCGACAGCCGTGTCGGCGTCCGGGCCGGTCGGCTGCTCGGCCGAGCGAGGGCCGACTCCACGCTGGCGGTCGACGCCTTCCTGGTAGCGGTCGCGGATCTGGCCGGAGGCGCGGTCGTGGCGACCGTCGATACCGACGATCTGGAGCGGCTCGCTGATCACGCCACCGCGGTGGTCGTCGCCCCCTTGGTCAGCTGAACAGCGAGCGGAAGCGACCGACGTGCGCCCAGTGGCGCCAGGCAGCGGCGGAGGTGTCGCAGACGCCGTGTAGGGTCTGGGCGTCTCCCCTCACCAATCAGAAAGACAGACATGTCGGCCATCGCGGTGTCCAGGCTGAGCAAGTCCTTCGGGACGGTCCGGGCCGTCGACGACCTCACGTTCACCGTCGAGCCCGGGACGGTCACCGGCTTTCTTGGCCCCAACGGCGCGGGCAAGACGACGACGCTGCGCATGCTCCTCGGCCTCGTGGCCCCGACCGCCGGCGCCGCGACGATCAACGGACGCCCGTACGCCGAGATCGCCCGGCCGGTCGAGGAGGTGGGCGCGGTCCTCGAGGCCACGAGCTTCCATCCGGGCCGAACCGCGCGTAACCATCTGCGCGTGCTGTGTACGGGCGGGAGGCTGCCCGAGACCCGAGCCGACGAGGTCCTCAAGCAGGTCGGCCTGACCGAGGCCGCCGGCCGGCGGGTCGGCGGCTTCTCGCTCGGCATGCGGCAGCGGCTCGGCCTCGCGGTGGCCCTGCTCGGGCGTCCCCACGTGCTCATCCTCGACGAGCCGGCCAACGGGCTCGACCCGCAGGGCATCCACTGGCTTCGCGGGCTCCTGCGACACCTGGCCGACCGCGGGTGCGCGGTGCTGGTGTCGAGCCACGTCCTGTCAGAGGTGGAGCACACCGTCGACTCGGTCGTCATCATCGCCGGCGGGCGGC
>JBOHCT010000121.1:0-13303 GCA_050699055.1 Streptosporangiaceae bacterium
TGCTCGCCGAGGGGCACCTGCTCATCGAGGATGTCCCTGGCGTCGGCAAGACGATGCTGGCCAAGGCTCTCGCGCGTTCCGTCGACTGCTCAGTGCGACGCATTCAGTTCACGCCCGACCTGCTCCCGAGCGACATCACCGGCGTCAGCGTCTTCAATCAGGAGAACCGTCAGTTCGAGTTCAAACCGGGGGCGGTGTTCGCCAACATCGTGGTCGGCGACGAGATCAACCGCGCCTCGCCCAAGACGCAGTCGGCCCTACTCGAATGCATGGAGGAGCGTCAGGTCACCGTCGATACGCGCACCTATCCTCTAGAGGCGCCGTTCATGGTGATCGCGACCCAGAACCCCGTCGAGATGGAAGGCACCTATCCCCTGCCGGAGGCTCAACGCGACCGCTTCACCGCCCGGATCTCGATCGGCTACCCCGCGCGCGACGCCGAGTTCACCATGCTCGACACCCATGGCCAGGTGTCCCCCCTCGACGACCTCGAACCCGTCACAGATTCCGGCCACGTCGCCAAGCTCGTCCAGGTCGTGCGGTCGGTGTACGTGTCGGAGGCCGTCCGTCGGTACGCGATCGACCTCGTGGCCACGACCCGTACGTCACCGGAGCTCCGGCTCGGCGCGTCGCCACGGGCGACCCTCCACCTCGTCCGTGCCGCGCGGGCACATGCCGCGCTGGACGACCGCGACTACGTTCTTCCCGACGACATCCAAGAGCTCGGCGTCCCGGTGCTCGCCCACCGGCTGCTGCCGACTGCTGAGGCCCAGATCGCCCGCCGGTCTCCGGAGCGGGTCGTGGACGAACTCCTCGAACAGATTCCGGTCCCCGACCACCACTCGAGCAGACGTCATCGACGGTAGGAGACGAGGATGCGGGCCGCTCTCGGCGGACTGACAGTCCGCGGCCGCTGCTTCGTCGGCGCGGGCATCACCGCCATCCTGCTCGGCGTTGCGCTGGGCCAGGACGACCTGTTTCGTGTGGGCGTTCTCCTCGTGGCTCTTCCGCTCATCGCCGCGGGCGTGGTGGCCCGCTCCCGCTTCCGCCTGGAGTGCGAACGCCGGCTGGACCCGCAGCGGGTCGCGGTCGGTCAGGAGACGACGGTGCGCCTGCGGGTCCGCAGTCTCGCGCGCGTCCCCACGGGCCTACTGCTCGTCGAGGACCAGGTGCCGTACGCGCTCGGCAGCTCGCCGCGCTTCGTGCTCGGGCGTCTTCAGCCCCGAGGGTCGTGGGAGGTCTCCCATACGGTGAGGTCCGACGTACGAGGACGGTTCCGCCTCGGCCCCTTGTCGGCCAGGCTTGCCGATCCTTTCGGCCTCGTCGAGCTCAGCCGCTCGTTCGCCGGGACCTCGACGCTCATCGTGACCCCCGCTGTCGTTCCGCTCCAACGTCTCAGGCTGCTCGGCGACCGGTCGGGAGACGGCGCGAGCCGCAGCCGCGCCATCGCGGTCGCGGGCGAGGACGACGTCGCCACGCGCGAGTACCGTCAAGGCGACGACTTGAGACGCGTGCACTGGCCGTCGACGGCGCACTGTGGGGAACTCATGGTGCGGCGCGAGGAGCAGCACTGGCAGAGCAGATGCGTCATGCTGCTCGACTCGCGACGCGCCGCGCATCGAGGCGAGGGCCCAGGCTCGTCGTTCGAGTGGGCGGTCTCCGTGGCCGCCTCCGTCGGAGCCCACCTCGCCAGGGACGGCTACATCCTCAGGCTGTACACCGACGGTGGGCATGCCCTCGATGGCGCGGGGACCTCGGCCGAGGTCAGGCTGCTCGACTTCCTCGCGACCGTCGCCGCGGCCCGCCGTGCCTCCATCCACGACGCTGTGGCGGCGGTTCAGCGCGAGCGGGCCGAGGGTGTCCTTGTCGCGGTGCTCGGCGCCATGGAGCAGCCGGACGCCGAGCAGATCGCAGGGCTCGCCCGGGGCGGGGCGAGCTGCGTGGCCCTGCTTCTCGATACGGCTTCGTGGCTGCCACTCGCCGCCCACGCCCGGGAGCGCGCGCGGGAGGCGTACGACCTGAACGCACGGACGCTCCGGCGAGGAGGGTGGCGTGTCCTTCCTGTCGAGAAGGAGTCTCGGCTCGATCTTCTGTGGACAACCACGGGCTCGGGGGCGGACAGCCAGATCCCGGTCTCGGGGGCGGCCCCGGGAGCGGCGCCGTGAGCTCGACCCTGCGTCTGACGCTGCTCGCGGCACTCGCCACGATTCTCGGCTCCGTCGCGCTGTACCCACTCTTCGTGAACGGGGGATGGTTCCCGCGGTGTGTCGCGGCCGTCGTCGTCGTGGCGGCAGCGAACGACCTGGCGCGACGGCTGCGGTTCCCCACGCTCCTCGTACCCGTCGCCGGGGCGGTGGCGCTGCTGTGCCTGCTCACCGGGCTGTTCGCCGGCCACCAGGGGTTGGCCGTCGTCATCCCGACTCCCGAGTCGTGGGGACGGCTGACCGGACTGCTTGGCCAGGGGTTCCGTGCCATCCCCCGATACGCGGCGCCGGTTCCCCCGACCCCTGGAATCGCTCTCATCACGGTCGGCGGTGTCGGCATCGTCGCGATACTCGTCGACCTGTTCGCGGTACGGCTCCGCCATACCGCCCTCGCGGGGCTCCCGCTGCTCGCCCTGTTCAGCGTGACCGGATCGATCCGCGCCGACGGAGCCGGCTGGCTGCCGTTCGTCGTCGGCGCCGCCGGTTACCTCCTCCTGCTCGTCGTGGATGGGCACGAGCGCCTTCGTCGGTGGGGGCGTTCGGCATTCCCGCCACGCCCCACGGCACGGACCGTGGACACGGGCTCGCTGGCCGCGAACGGGCGGCGGATCGGGCTGACCGCGCTCGCCTTCGCGTTGTTCGTGCCTCTCGTCGTCCCCGATCTCGCCCCGGGTGCCTTCCTCTCGGGCAGGGGGTTCGCTTCCGGTAAGGGGGTGGGCCCGGTCATGGCGCCTGATCCTTTCGTGAGCCTGAAGCGGGAGCTGAAACTCCCCGGCGATCACGTGGTGCTGCGCTACCACACCGGAGACCCGTCACCGGACTACTTCCGGATGTACACGCTGAGCGCCTTCGACGGCGTCCGGTGGACGATGCGGCCGTTCCGGCGGGGCGGTCACGCGCTCTCGGACGAGAAGCTGCCCCGCGCGCCCGGCCTCTTCGACGGCATCAAGGCGCGCAAGGTGACGACCCGCGTCACTGTCAACCCAGACGTACGAGACCTGCGCGTTCTCCCCGTTCCGTATCCTCCTGTCGAGGTACAGATCGGGGGCGACTGGCGCTACAACGGCTCCTCGCTGGTTGTCTACTCCACCCATGACGTCGCCGAAGGCCGCAGCTACCTGGTACGAAGCCTGCACCTCGAGCCAACCCCAGCGGACCTGCGCAGCGCGGCGACACCGCCGAGCGAGGTCACGCGGCAGTACCTTCGCGTGCCCGATCGCCTGCCGGACATCGTGCAGAGGCTCGCGCACAAGGTGACTAAGGACGAACCGACGCCGTATGACAAGGCGGTGGCGCTGCAGCAGTGGTTCGCGGACTCGGGGACGTTCACGTACACGCTCAGGTCGTCGACGAACAGCAGCCTTCCCGCGCTCGTCGCCTTCCTCCGCGACCGCAAGGGTTACTGCCAGCAGTTCGCCGCGACGATGGCGCTCATGGCGCGCGTCCTGGGCATCCCGTCACGCGTGGACGTCGGCTACACCGCGGGCGCACAGGTCGACACCCACGAGTGGGAGGTGACCACGCACGACGCACACGCCTGGCCCGAGCTTTACTTCGAGGGCGTCGGGTGGGTCCGTTTCGAGCCTTCGCCGGCGGGTGGTCAGCCGTCGGCGAGTGTCCCCCTCTACACCGAGCCGATGCTCTCCGCTCCCCAGGCGTCCGGGCCCGGGGACACCGCGGGCGCGGTCGGGTCCAGCGACGCGTTGCGCCCAGGCGAGCTGGAACGCAAGGACCCGCGGCTCGGCCGCGCCAACCCCGACCGGGGCCTACCCGGCACGATCAGCGCCCAGCCCGCCCCGCCTGAGCGCGGCCCCCCTCTCGGACTCGTGATCGGCGTCCTGGCCGCCGCGGTGCTGGCGTGCGTACCCGTGGCGCTGCGTCAGGGCACGCGGCGACGCAGGTGGGCGGCGGCCACCACCGACTCGGGGCGGGCCGAGGCCGCCTGGATGGAACTGCGTGACGACGCCCTGGACCTCGGCCTGCCCTGGCGCACCACCGACAGCCCGCGCGCCGTTGCCAGGACCCTCTCCGAGCACGCGGCGCTCGACGAGGCGGGACGTGCCGCGGTCGGGCGCGTGGCTGGGGTACAGGAACGCGCCTTGTACGCGCGTGTGCCGGGCGAGAGCCGCGAGGTTGCCACGGACAGCAAGGCGGCGCGGCAGGCACTGCGGTCGTCGGCCGGACGGTGGCGCCGGTGGCGTGCCAGTCTGCTGCCGGTGTCGACGTTCACGGCAGCACGCCGCGTGCTCGGCGCCGTGCTGGATACCGTCGATATCGCTGAGGAGGCGGTACGCCGCACGTGGACGCGGCTCACGCGTACGGTCACCCGAGGAGGCTAAGGGGCCGCCCAGAGAGCTCCGCCGTTACGGGCCGCCGTCACGCCGATGCTGCCACCGCTCCTCTATCCGTTGCATGAAACTGGTACGCGCCGAACCGGGCGAGCGTGTGGGTCGGCGCTGCCGCGCCGTCCGCGGCGGCGCCTTTTCACCGCCCGCGCCGTTCGCCCGCTTCCAGCTCGACAGTCCCCATACGCAGCAGGCCAACATGACCAGGAAGCCGATCACACCGACTGGAATGATCTTGGAAATGACGCCTGCGAGGAGCAGGCCCACACCGGCCACGAACCCGATCGCGGCCTGAATGATACGTCGCCGATAATGAGTACGCGGGTCCGTCGTCCGCACCGTATGGGCGAACTTCGGGTCCTCGGTGTACAGCGCCCGCTCGATCTGGTCGAGTAGACGCTGCTCGTGCTCAGAGAGCGGCACGGCGCCTCCCAAGGACGGTCCCACAGGGCCTCGTTGCCCTACAAAGCCTCGTCTCTGTTACTGCCCAGAATACGGGTACCTCTCACCCCGGCAAAGCCGTCCGTTCAAGCGAACGTACCTGAGCGGCCTTCGGGGGCGCTGCACGGGTCAGGCCCGGCGCCCGACGGATCGGTCACACCCTGGTCACCCTGGCCCGCCCCATCGGACACCCCACGCGACCCACACCCGGCGTCCCACAGGTCACGTCGGCCGGGACGCACTACTCAGCCACTCCATCGATCTCGACAAGTGTCGCCGGCCGGACCGCGCCGGCACCGAACCGATCGGCGGCCCGGTCGGCGGCGCGTTCCGCCTCCCGCCAGGAGGCAGGCCGCTCGTCGAGGGCAAGCTGACGTGGGGCCAAGCGCTCGTCGCAGAGCTGCTCAACGCGGACACCGACGAGTCGGATCCGCGCCCTGTCGATGCCGAGGGCGTCGTACAGGCCACGGGTCGTGGCGTAGATGTCCCGAGCGACGTCTGTCGGGTCGGCGAGGGTACGCGCACGGGTGATCGTACGGAAGTTGGCGAACCTGAGCTTGAGACTCACCGTGCGCCCGGTCTGACCGCTCGCGCGCAGGCGCGCGGCGGTGCGCTCGGAGAGACGCAGCAGCTCGCGGCGGATCGTATCGGGGTCGTCGACGTCGCGCGGAAACGTCTCCTCCGCACCGATGCTGCGATCGGGCTCATCGGCCACGACCGGGCTCTCGTCACGCCCCCACGCGAGCGCCGCCAGCCGACCTCCCACGGCGCCCCCCAACTCGCGCTGGAGAGTCGCGACGGGGGTGTGGGCGACGTCGCCGATCGTACGCAGGCCAAGACGGGTGAGGGAGTCCTCCGTCCGCTCCCCCACACCCCACAGCAGTGCGACGGGCAAACGATGCAGGAACTCCACGACACCGTCGCGGGGCACGACGAGCAGCCCATCGGGCTTGCAACGGACGGAGGCGAGCTTGGCGACGAACTTCGTGCCCGCGACCCCCACCGAGCAGGTGATGCCCTGCTCATCGACCACCTGGGCACGGATCATCGCGCCGATCTCGGCCGGACGTCCCAGCCGGCGCACGGCCCCCGAGACATCGAGGAACGCCTCGTCGAGCGCAAGCGGCGCCACCTGGGGTGTGACGGAGCGGAAGATGTCTATGACGGCGGCGGACACGCGAGCGTATTTGGCGTGGTCAGGGGGAATCACCGCCGCGTGCGGGCACAGCCTGCGGGCGCGTGTCATCGGCATCGCGGAGTGGACGCCGAAACCGCGGGCTTCGTAGGTCGCTGACAGCACGACACCTCTGGTCGCGGCGGCCCCGACGATCACCGGACGTCCCTTGAGCTCCGGTCGCTCCAGCAGTTCGACGCTAGCGTAGAAGGCGTCCATGTCGACGTGGAGGATGCCGCAGCCGGTGTCGTCACCCGGTGGGCCGGCGGGCGGACCTGGACGGCTCAGCTGCTGGCGCCGGCTCACGCGTCACCATCCCCCTGGCCATCTCCCCGGCCATCCCCCTGGCAGTGGCCGAGGACGTGCAGCTGGGTCGCGACGCAACGCAGGTCCGCGTGCCCGGCGGCGGTGGTCTCGAGTGCGAGCAGCGCGTCGCCCGCACCGGTCTCACCGTCGACGAGCCCACCGGGGAGCAGATCGGCGAAGATACGGACACCATGGGTGACGCCGACACTCAAGCCCGCCCCCTCGACCAGCGCGACGAGAGCGGGGAGCGTGAAGCGGCGCGGGACCGGGTCGGCCGCGCCCCATCGGCCGTCAGGGTCGGTGAGCGCGCGGCGCGCCTCGTCGAAGTACCCGAGAAGGGCACGGTGCAGCGCGGCGGCCGTACGGTTGGCGGCGAGCACGCTGGCCGTCCCGCCCCGCCGCAGCGTCCGGGCCACCAGGGCCAGTGCCTTGGGCGGGTCGTCGACAACCTCGAGCACGCTGTGGCAGAGCGCCAGGTCGATGCTCCCCTCGCCGACGAGCGCGGGGATGTCGTCGGTGTCGCCCTGACGGGCGCGCACCCGCCCCGTGACGTCCGCCTCGGCGGCCCGTCGCTCCAGAGCCGCCAGGGAGTTTGGACTGGGATCGACAACGGTGACGGTATGACCGAGCTCGGCGAGAGGGACGGCGAAACCGCCGGTGCCGCCACCGACGTCGAGCACGTCGAGTCCGTCACGCCGGGTGGCGGACGACCGTGCGGCCAGCGACCGGCGCAGCGCGTCCCACACCACCGCGGTGCGTACGGCGCTCGGGGCGCGCGGCCGCTCGGTCACGCTGGCCTCCCTCGTGTCCTCTTCACCCTGCACGGTGAGACCAGACTAACCGCGGCCCACGACACCGAGCCCCTCCTCGACGGCAGCCGACGGCCCACGCGCTACTACATCCGAAACGATCACGTTCTCCTTCCAAATTGTCGGCGGAAGGCGGCATTTCGGACGCAGCGTCGACCATTTACAAGGAGGACCTGATCATCTAGTGTCGCGCGGCGGGCTACGAGGCACGGAGGGCTGACCACGGGCCGTGCGTATGCTAGGGCCTGGCTCCTAATCCAGGCCCTAGCCGCGGCCGCGATCCGCGTACGCGTAGGACGGGTACCACTCTCCCCGACCCTCTGGCAGCGGGTCGGGCACCTGCCAAACGGGCCAGAGGAGGTCGATGCCCCGCTCGTCCGCGTCGAGGTCACGCGGGCCCTCGGTGAACACATAGTCGGGGACTGTCCCGCCGGGCGGGAGCTTCCTCCGCAGGACGGCTACGCGTTCGCGGTGGTCGCGCAGCTCGACCTCGGCGCGCAACAGGTCCTCGCGGGCCGACACGTAGTCCTCGCTCGCGTGTTCCGGCCACAGCCGAAGCCGCGCCCAGTCGCCCATGTGAGCCTCCTCACGCGCTGAGTCGCCGGGTCTCGACAAGTGTGGAGAGATTAGCTATGTGGAAGTCAAGTTATCGAGTTCGCGCCATAGGGGTCGGTCACGACTCCCTCGTCGCGCCCGGTGTCGTACCGGTAGACCTCGCGCCCCTCGATGTAGGCCCGCTCGCAGCGCTGCAGCACGTCGAGCGGGTCGCCGGACCAGACGCACACGTCACCGTCCTTGCCGGGCTCCAACGAGCCGACCCGGTCGTCGATACCGAGCATGCGGGCGGGGTTGACGGTGATCGCGCGCAGTGCCTCGTCGCGGTCGAGGCCCTCCTTCATCGCGAGCGTCGCCTGGTGGACGAGGAAGTGGATCGGTACGACAGGATGGTCGGTCATGATCGCGACCAGTACCCCCGCGCGTGCGAGCACCCCTGGTCCCTTGAGAGTGCGCTGCCTGAGCTCGATCTTGGCGCGGGCCGTGAAGAGTGGGCCCGTGATGACGGGGATGTTCTTCTCGGCCAGGAAATCGGCGATGAGGTGGGCCTCGGTACCGTGGTTGACGACCAGGCGGTAGCCGAACTCCTCGGCCAAACGCACCGCGGTCGCGACGTCGTCGGCACGGTGACAGTGCTGGCACCACGGCACTTCACCGCGCAGCACCATGCCGAGCGCCTCGAGCCGCGGATCCGTCTCCACCGGCGAGCCACCCGCCTCGGCGTTCGCGCGCCGCTCCATGTAGTCGCGCGTCTTGGTAAAGGCGTCGCGGATTACCGAGGCGACTCCGAGCCGCGTACTCGGTAGCTGCTTCTTGTCGCCGTACACGCGCTTGGGATTCTCCCCGAGTGCGCTCTTCACGCTCGCGGGCTCGCGGAACGCCATCTCGTCAACGACGCGTCCCCAGCACTTGAGCGCGACCGTCCGACCGCCGATCGGGTTCGCCGAGCCTGGTTTGACGACCGCGGTGAGCACGCCGCCGCTGAGCGCGTCGGGGAAACCCTTGTCGGCCGGGTTGATCGCGTCGATCGCGCGCAGGCCCGCGCCGTTGGGGTCGGTCCTCTCGTTCGTGTCGTCGCCGGCCCACCCCTCGGCCTCCTCATGGACGCCCACGTGCGCGTGCCCGTCGACAAAACCCGGGACCACCCACTTGCCCGAGACGTCGACGACCTCGACCCCATCAGGGATGGCCACGTTCCGCCCGACGGCCGCGACCCGTCCGTCCTCGATGAGCACGGTCCCCCCGTCCGCCGGCTCCCCCACCCCAGGGACGACGTATCCTCCGATGATCGCCACGCTGCGCCCCACCAGGTTGCCTCCCTCCTCGACGCGTGCGTCAGCGATCCTCGCACACCGCGTGCCGCGGAAGGTCGCCGCCCGTCGGTACGATCCTCCGCGCATGATCCGTGGGGGGACGGGCCGCTCAGAGCTGGAGCGAGGGCTTCAGCTGGAGGAGCCGGGCGAGCAGGCCGTTGACGAACGTCGACGACTCGGATGTCGACAGGTCGCGTGCCAGCGCGACCGCCTCGCTGATCGCCACCCCGTCAGGCACGTCGCCCGCCCACAACAGCTCGTACGCGCCGAGGCGCAGCACGTTACGGTCGACGGCCGGCATCCGCTCGAGCTCCCACCCGACGGAGTAGGTCTGGAGAAGCTCGTCGATCCGTTCACGGTGGGCCTCGACGCCTTCGACCAGGGACACGGTGTACTCAGGCACCGGTGGGCTCGCCTGTGCGATGCGTTCGGCCAGCAGCGCCATCACCGATATCTGGCGCAGCTCGGCCGCGTAGAGAGTGTCGAGCGCGCGCTTGCGGGCCTTCGTCCTGGCGGTCACGCGCGGCCGAGGTACTCACCGGTGCGGGTATCGACCTTGATCCGTTCACCGGACTCGATGAAGAGCGGCACCTGCACCTGGGCGCCCGTCTCCAGCGTCGCTGGCTTGGTACCCCCCGTCGAGCGGTCACCCTGCAGGCCAGGCTCGGTGTCGGCGATCGTGAGCTCCACGGCCGCGGGCAGGTCGACGTACAGCGGTGTCTCCGTGTGCCAGGCGACGGTGGCCGTCATGTTCTCGAGAAGGTAGCCGGCGATGCGCCCAACCGTCTCCCGCGGGATCGGCAGCTGATCGAACGTGTCCATGTCCATGAACACGAAGGCGTCCCCGTCGCGGTAGAGATACTGCATCTCTCGCCGGTCGACGGTGGCGACGTCGACCTTGACACCCGCGTTGAACGTCTTGTCGACGACCTTGCCGGACAGGACGTTCTTGAGCTTGGTACGGACGAACGCCCCCCCTTTGCCGGGCTTGACGTGCTGGAACTCCACCACGTTCCAGAGCCCTCCGTCGAGGTTCAGCGTCATGCCGTTCTTGAGGTCGTTGGTCGTCGCCACGATGGTGGTCTCTCCCTGGTACGCGAGCGTCAGAGGACGAGGAGCTCCTTGGTGGAGGTCGTGAGCAGCTCCGGCCCGTCGGGGCGCACCACGAGAGTGTCCTCGATACGAACGCCGCCGCGGCGGGGGATGTAGACGCCCGGCTCGACGGTGACCGAAACCGCGTCTTGGAGTTTACCGGTGCCCGAGACCCCTATGTACGGCTGCTCGTGCACCTCCAAGCCGATGCCGTGCCCGAGCCCGTGCGGGAAGTTGTCGGCGAGACCCGCGGCCCGGACCACGGAACGCGCGGCCTCGTCGACGTCGCGGACGTCCGCGCCGGGCACCAGCGCGTCCCTCCCGCCCCGCTGGGCGTCGGCCACGAGGTCGTAGAGCTCACGCTGCCAGTCCCGGACCTCACCGACGATCACCGTACGGGTCATGTCGGCGTGGTAGCCGTGGTAGAGGGCGCCGAAGTCCATGGCGATCAGATCGCCGCGGGAGACCTGCCGATCGGTCGGGGCGTGGTGGGGCTCGGCCGAGTGCGGGCCACTCGCGACGATCGTGGAGAACGCGGGGCCCTCGGCACCGTGCTCGAGGAAGCGCTCTTCCAGCGCCCGGGCGATCTCGCGCTCGGTGACCCCCGCCTTCATCGTCGACATCACATGCCGGAAGGCGCGGTCGGTGATCTGGCAGGCCGCGCGCAGTTTGTCGATCTCGTCGGCGTCCTTGACCATGCGCAGGTCCTCCACGGCGCGGCCCAGGCGGACCAGCTCGGCGCCGGCACCCGCCTCAGCGAGCCGGTCACCCGCTTCGACGGTCACGTGGTGGGCCTCGAACGCGAGCCGGCGCACGCCGTCCTTGGCCGCCCGCTCGGCGAGCGCCGCGGCGACCTTGCGATCGACCACCAGCTCGGCGTCCGCCGCCTGGTCCGCGGCCTGCAGCACGTACCGGCCGTCGGTGGCGAGCACGGCGTGGCCCGCCGCCTCGACGAGGAGGGCGGCGTTGGACCCGGTGAAGCCGGTCAGGTAGCGGACGTTCGCGGGATGGGTGACGAGGGCGGCGTCAGCGTCCCGGTCGCGGACCAAGGCGCGCAGGCACTGGCGCCGGCGTTCGTGGGTCTCGGGCATGTCGAAGAGCGTAGCTGGCCGATGTGGGCCGCGATCGTGAGGCCGGGTAGGCCCGCGCGTCGCGCCGCACGTGGGTGTCACAGTGGCGATGTACCGCCGGCTCGAAGGTTCAGCGATTCTCTGGGGCGCGGATGAGTTCCGCGACGGCCCGCAGCGCGAGGCGGTACGAGGACAGGCCGAACCCTGCGATGGTCCCGCTCGCGACCCCGGCGACGACCGAGGTGTGCCGGAACTCCTCGCGGGCCGCGGGGTTGGAGATGTGCACCTCGACGAGCGGCGCGGTACGCATGGCGATCGCGTCGTGCAGGGCGTACGAGTAATGCGTGAACGCGCCGGGGTTCAGCACGACCGGCGTGCGCGCGTCGGCGGCCTCGTGGATCCAGCGCACCAGCTCAGCTTCATCGTCGGTCTGCCGCACCGTGACCTCTAGCCCGAGTTCCCGCCCCGTCGCCTCGCACCGGCGCGCGAGGTCCTCGTAGGCGACAGTGCCGTACACGTCGGGCTCGCGGACGCCGAGCCGGGCGAGATTGGGGCCGTTGACGACGAGGACAGCCGAGGACACGGGAGCGGACGCCGTCATCCGCTCACCTGGTCGTAGGCGGCCTCGAGCAGCTCCTCAGGAGGGTCCTCGAGCAGGCCGGGGCGCGCGAGACCGTCGAGCACGACGAGGCGCAGCCGTGCCCCGCGGGCCTTCTTGTCCCGCGACATCGCCTCGCGGAGGGTGGCCCACGACCCGCGGCGGTACGTCGTCGGCAGGCCCAGGGCACCGAGTACCGTACGGTGACGGTGTACCGTCTCCCGGTCCAGCCGGCCGGCGAGATGAGCCAGTTCGGCGACGTAGACCATGCCGACGGCGACCGCCGCGCCGTGCCGCCAGGCGTAACCTTCGGCGAGCTCGATCGCGTGCCCGAGGGTGTGGCCGTAGTTGAGGATCTCCCTGCTCTTTCCGCCGGTGGCGCGCTCGCGAAGGTCGCCGGACACGACGTCGGCCTTGACGCGGATCGAGCGCTCGACGAGCTCACGGGTACGCGGGCCGGACGCGACGCGGGCGTCCGCGGGATCCGCCTCGACGATCTCGAGGATCGCGGGGTCGGCGATGAAACCGGTCTTCACGACCTCCGCGAGCCCGCTCACGTAGTCGTCACGCGGAAGGGTCGCGAGGAGGTCGAGGTCACAGAGCACGCCGGCCGGCGGGTGGAACGCCCCGACGAGGTTCTTGCCCTCCTCGGTGTTGATCGCGGTCTTGCCGCCGACAGCGGCGTCGACCAGTCCGAGGAGCGTCGTCGGACACTGGACGACCTGCACCCCGCGCAGCCAGGTCGCCGCCGTGAAGCCGGCGAGGTCGGTGGTCGCGCCTCCGCCCAGCCCGACGACGGCGTCGCTTCGGGTCAGCCCGATCTTCCCGAACGTCGACCAGAGGTGGGCCGCGACCGCGACGTCCTTGGACGGCTCGCCGTCGGGGACCTCGACGGCGTAGGCGTCGTACCCGGCGTCTGCGAGAGACGCCCACGCGGCCTCGGCCGACTCCCGCAACGGCCCCGGGTAGACGACCGCGACCGTTCGGGGGCTCCCGCCGAGCAGGTCAGGAAGCTCGTCGAGCACCCCGCGGCCGACCACGACGTCGTACGGGGCCTCCCCGCCGACCCGGATCCTGGTGGGCGCGCTCACCCCGGCTCCCCGCCCTCCTTCAGGGTGGCCAACACGTCGTCGGTGACCTCCGCGGGGTCACGGCCGTCGGTCGCGACGGTCGTGGAGGCGACGTCCTCATAGAAGGGGTGGCGGGCCTCGAGCTGCCTGCGCAGCGTCGTGCGCGGGTTCCCGACGAGCAGCGGACGGCTCCGCGCGAGCCCGACGCGGCGCGCGGCGTCGGCGAGCCCGACATCGAGGAAGACAACGTGCTGGTCGCGGAGCAGGGTGCGCGCGCCCTCGTCGAGGACGGCGCCTCCGCCGAGCGCGAGCACGCCGTCATGCTC
>JBOHCT010000122.1:0-13216 GCA_050699055.1 Streptosporangiaceae bacterium
GCGCCGACGTCGGCGCACCGATCAAGCGGGTCTGGGATGCCCTCCAGGACCGCGACGTGCTCGCCCGCGCGATCCCCGGCTGCTCGCGGCTCGAGACGCCGGCGGAGGGGGCATACCACCTGACCGTGACCGCCCGGGTGGCCTCCGTGGAGGGACCCTTCACCGGAGAGGTGCGCGTCACCGAGCAGCGTCCGCCGTACGCGCTGACCGCCAGTGCGCGCGCCCATGGGACGTCCGGCAGCGTCGAGGCGACCGTCGAGGTCACCCTGCACGAGGTCGACGCCGAGCACACGAAGGTCGACTACGACGCCGACGCCCGCGTCGACGGCGAGATCGCGGGCATCGGCCAGCTACTCCTCGTCGGCCAGGCCAAGAGGACGGCCGGAGAGTTCTTCGGTGCGGTCGAGCGGACGCTGACCGGCGCGCCCGGACCCGCCCGCAGGCCCGGGCGCATGGAGATGCCGACGGTGTCGGCGCTGTCGTCGCAGACCTTCGACGCGGTGTGCGCCCGCCTCGGCGGTGTCGCGTCGGTGGACCCACGGCTGGCGTTCGCGGGGGGTGCGGCGCTGGGTGCCGGAATCGCCCTGGCGGGTGTGGGCATCGTGGCGCGCCGACGAGCCAAGCGATAAATCGGTCCTCGTCACAAGTTGACGGTTCGTGATCGCTCGCCGAGGCGGTAGACATCAGTGTCATGGCCCGACGTAGTGCCTTTCTTGGAGCCTATCCCAGGGTCCGCATCGGCATCGACACCGGAGGAACGTTCACCGACGTCGTCGTGCTCGACGAGGACACCGGCGAGATCGTCACGACCAAGACCCCTTCGACTCCCGCCGAGCCGGCGCGCGCATTTACCGACGGGTTGAACAAGGCCCTTGGGCTCGTCGGCGGGGACGCCGAGGTCCGCGCGGTTTCGCACGGCACGACTGTCGCGACCAACCAGCTCCTCGAGGACCGCGTCGGGAACCTCGGATTCATCACCACCGAGGGCTACGGGTTCGTATTGGAGATCGCCAGGCAGAGCGTGCCCGACGGGTACGGCAACTCCTACTTCTGGGTGAGGCCCCCGCGCATCGTCCCCGTCCACCTCGTTCGCACCGTACGGGGGCGGCTCGACTGGCACGGCCGCGAGGTCGGGCCGTTCGACGAGGAGCAGGCCGCCGAGGCGGCGCGATGGTTCCGGGAGCGGGGCGTCACCGCGGTCGGTGTCTGTTTTCTGCACGCCTACGCGGACCCCGCCCACGAGCGCCGCATGCGTGAGGTGCTGCGTCGCGAGTATCCCGAGTGCGTCGTGTCGATCTCCTCGGACGTCCTGCGGGAGTACAGGGAGTACGAGCGGTCGGTGACGACGCTGGTGGACGCCGCCGTGAAGCCGGTGCTGGCCCGCTACGTGGCGGAGGTCTCGCGTCGCCTGCACGAGCGGGAGGGAGCGGCGGCGCCGTTCTACGTCATGAAGAGCAACGGAGGGGTGCTGTCCGCCGCGGAGGTGGTCCGCCAACCGATCACCACCGTGCTCTCCGGGCCCGCTGCGGGCGCTCTGGGCGCCGCTGTCGTCGCCGAGGAGGCCGGCCACTGTGGCCGCACGTGCGGCTGGCGGGGCGGCTCCGCGCTCTCCCTCGACGGGGGCGGGACGTCGACGGACGTCGCCCTCGTTCAGGATGGTCGGCCCACGCTGACCACGGAGGGCAGCGTCGGACGGTACCCGTCGCTGATCCCGATGGTCGACGTCGTCACCGTGGGGGCGGGCGGCGGTTCGGTCGCGTGGGTGTCCCCGGAGGGCACGCTGAAGGCCGGCCCGCGTTCGGCGGGCGCGGACCCGGGGCCGCTCAGCTACCGTCGCGGTGGCACCGAGCCGACGGTCACCGACGCGCACGCGCTGCTGGGCCGCGTCCCCCCGCACCTTCTGGGCGGCGACATGCCGCTCGACGTCGACGCGGCGCGCGAGGGGGTCGCCGCGCTGGCCGGCGAGCTCGGCCTGGACGCGGAGCACACGGCCGCGGGCATCCTCGAGATCAGCGCCTGGAACCAGGCCAACGCGATCAGACAGGTCAGCGTCAAGCGTGGGGTAGACGTACGCGATCTGCCGCTGGTGGCGTTCGGCGGGTCGGGCCCGCTGCTCGCCTGCCGGCTCGTCGACCTGCTCGGGCTGCCGGCGGCGATCATCCCGGAGAGCCCGGGCAACCTCTCCGCCTTCGGCCTGCTCACTGTCGACGTGCGGAACGACTACGTGCGGACCGTCGTGATGGATGACGCGCGACTCGATCTCGAGCGGCTCGCCCGGATCTACGCCCGGCTCGAAGAGGACGCCGCGGCCGCGCTGGACGCGGAGGGCTTCGCCCGCGGGACGCACACGTACGTGCGCAGTGCCGACCTTCGCTATGGGGGGCAGGCGTTCGAGGTCCGGGTGGAGGCACCTTCCCGTCCGGTCGACGACGCGTTCCGGGCCGCGGTCGTGGCGGCCTTCCACGACGCCCACGAGCGACTGTACGGGTACTGCTACCGCGACAGTCCTGAGCGGCGAGCGGCCGTGGAGTGGGTGAACCTCCGGGTGTCGGGGGTCGGGCCGATCCGCCACCCGCGTCGCTCTTCGCGTCCCGTGGGCGACAGCGATCCCGAGCGGGCGCGGACCGGCACGCGCCGCGTGTGGTTCGACGGGTGGGCGGAGGCACCGATCTACCGTCGCGAGGGCCTCGCGTCGGGCGACATCGTCCGAGGACCCGCCGTGGTCGAGGAGTTCGGTTCCACGATCCCGCTGCATCCGGGGTTCACTGCCAGCGTCGACGCGTACGGAAACCTCGTCCTGACCGGCGTCTCGCGTGGCCTCCCCCCGAGCGAGGCCGTTCGCGAGGAGCGTGCCTCCCGCGCCGACCCGGTCGTGGTCGAGATCGCGGAGGGGACGCTCGCGTCGATCGAGAAGGAGGTCGAGACGGCGATCGAGCGCACCTCCAGGTCGCCGATGATCCGCGACGCCCATGACTTCCGCGCCGGCATCCACGACCGTCGGCTGCGCAAGCTGACCGGCAGATCCTACTCCGCCCTCGTCCATCCGGTCGTCCGCGACCACCCGGTCGAGACCATGCGGCCGGACGACGTGTTCTTCCACAACGACGTGTACTCCTCGGAAGGGGGCATCGGGCACCTGCCCGACCTCTGCGTGACCGTGCCGGTCTTCCATGACAGGGAGGTGGTGGCCTTCGTCCAGGCGTTCGGCCATCACGACGACATCGGCGGCGCCGTCCCCGGCTCCATGCCGAGCCATGCGACGAGCGTGTACGAGGAAGGGCTCATGGTTCCCCCGATCAAGCTGTGGTACGGCGGGGTACGCGACGACGCCGCGTTCACGATCATGACGCGCAACTCCCGCATGCCCGACTCGCTCGCCGGGGACCTCGACGCGGAGTGCTCGGCATGCCTCATGGGGGCGCGGCGCGTGGCGGACCTCTTCGGCAGGTACGGCCGCGGGACCGTCGAGGGGTGCCTTGACGCGATCGTGGACAAGACGACGGAGACGTTCCGCCGCGAGATCCTGTCGAAGATCCCTGACGGGACGTATGTGTGGGAGGACTACGCGGAGCACGACGGCGTCGACCCGCCACGTCTGCACGCCCAGCGCATCGCGCTGACCAAGGAGGGCGGCGAGCGCCTCGTCATCGACTTCACCGGCACGTCCCCGCAGGCCAAGGGGCCGATCAACCACGCCGGGGACTACGCCGACGGCGTGTTCCTCAAGAAGTGGCTGGCCCCGATCCTGCGCAACCTCGCCGACACCCCCGAACGCGCCGCCGAGCTCGATGTCAACGAGGGTGTCGTGCCGCTCATCGAGATGCGTTTCCCGGAGAAGGGGACGCTGCTCACGCCCGTCTTTCCGGCGCCGACCAACGCCCGTACGTTCGTCATCCTCCGCCTGCTCGGCGTGCTCGCGGGGGCGCTCGCCAAGGCGGTCGGCGGACGAATGCCCGCCGACCAGGAGACGATCCGTTACACCGGCGTTTACGGCACCCGGGAGGACGGCACGCCGTACCTGATGCGCGAGGTGCTCGGCGGTGGATCTGGCGGGCGCCCGTACGCCGATGGCGAGGACACGATCCATGTCGTCCCCGACTCGCGCAACCTCCCCACCGAGTTCGCCGAACCCCGCTTTCCTCTGCTGGTCGAGCGGCTCGGGCTCGCCGTCGACTCCGGCGGGCCGGGCGAGCGGCGCGGCGGGCTCGGGTACGACAAGCACCTCCGGATGCTCGAGGACGCCCACTACATGTCGATCGCCGACCGGTCGATCCTGTCCTGCTGGGGGGTGGCCGGCGGGCGCGCGGGGCGGCCGTTCCAGGTGACGATCGACCCGGGCGGGCCGAACGAGCGCGAGATGGGCGGCCTGGTCGACGACGAGCCGGTCCGTGCCGGCGAGCTCGTCCGCATCCGGACGACCGGCGGCGGCGGGTGGGGCGACCCTCTCGACCGCGAGCCGGAACGGGTAGCGCGGGACGTCCGCGACGGCAAGGTGTCTGTGCCGGCCGCGCGCGACGACTACGGTGTCGTCCTGGCCGCGGGATCCGACGCCCGCCGGGTCGACGTCGCCGCGACCGAAGCGCTACGTGCCCGCCTGCGGGCCGCCCGGGACCCGAGCGTCGCCCGGCCGTTCTTCGATCGCGGGCCGGGCTACGCTCGTCTGTCCGGCGGTCGCGCGTTCGCGGACGTCGACCTGCATGTGAATAGGTGAAGAGGTGGAGAGGGTGCCCGACCCCATCGAGGTGCGCAAGGTTCCGCTCGAGAGCGTGACGGACGGGTCCGGTCTCGCCGACCTCATCGACCAGGGGGGACTCGAGGCCGACCGTGTCCTTGCCGTCATCGGCAAGACCGAGGGCAACGGCGGGGTCAACGACTACACCCGGATCCTGGCGGACCGGGCGTTCCGCGAGGTACTGGCCGGGAGGGGCTCGCGGTCGTGGGAAGAGATACGTCAAGTACCGCTCGTCTGGTCCGGCGGTACAGACGGCGTCATCAGCCCGCACGCGACAATCTTCGCGAGCACCGCCCCGTCGCGGGCACCGCGTACGGACGAGCCACGGGTGACCGTCGGCGTCGCGATGAGCGAACGGATCTTGCCAGAGGACGTTGGCCGGCCAGCGATGGTCGAGAAGGTCGCCGATGGCGTGCGCGCGGCCATGGAGAACGCCGGGATCTCCGACCCCACCGACGTCCACTACGTCCAGACGAAGACCCCGCTGCTCACTCTCGACACGATTACGGACGCCAGGCGCCGAGGGCACGACGTGTGGACAGAGGACACCCTCGCGTCCATGGACGTCTCCAACTCGACGACGGCGCTCGGGATAGGGGTCGCGCTCGGCGAGATCGAAACGCCGGAACCTGAGCGGATCCACCGGGACATGTCGTTGTACTCCTCTGTCGCCTCGTGCTCGTCGGGCGTCGAGCTGGAACGCGCGCAGATCGTGGTCGTCGGCAACGCGCGGGGTGTCGGCGGCCGTTACCGCATCGGGCACTCGGTCATGCGCGACGCTCTCGACGTCGACGGCATCTGGGCGGCCATCCGTTCGGCCGGGCTCGACGACCTCCCGGACCGTCCGCATCCGAGCGACCTGCGGGAAAGGCTCGTCGCCGTCTTCTTGAAGTGCGAGGCCGACCCGTCGGGGCGGGTACGTGGTCGACGCAACATCATGCTCGACGACTCGGACGTGCACTGGCACCGCCAGATCAAGGCGTGCGTCGGTGGTGTGACCGCGGCGGTGACCGGCGACCCCGCGGTCTTCGTCTCGGTCGCGGCCGTTCATCAGGGACCCGTCGGCGGCGGGCCGGTCGCGGCGATCGTCGACCTCGCCTGAGCGACGTCGCGAGGTCCGGTCGCGCTTCGTGAGCCTCGGCTGGCCGACAATCGACTCATGCCGCAAGAGGAACTGGATGCGCTGGACGAGCGGATCATCCGCGCCCTGCTACTCGTACGCAACAAAGTAGCTCTCGGGAGCAATGGCGACGGCTGGGTCGCTGGCCGCTGCGGTCCTAGCGTTCGTTGTGCGGACGGGCAGACGACGCGGAGAGGACCATGACAGCCATCTTTACCGCCAGTGCCGCGCCGGCGGCCGACCGCCATGCGACTTGCCGCCGCTACCTCATGTGTCCGCCCACCTACTTCGAGGTCGCCTACGCCATCAACCCGTGGATGGATCCGGGCCGGCCCGCCGGCCGTGGCCGGGCACTCGATCAGTGGGAGAGCCTGCGGCGCGCCTATGCCCGCCTGGGGCACCAGGTGGATCTCGTCGAGCCGCTACCCCGCCAGCCCGACATGGTCTTCGCCGCCAACGGCGCGCTCGTTCTCGACGGCAAGGTGTTCGGGTCGCGCTTCCGCGATGAGCAGCGGGCGGCCGAGGCCCCGACCTACATGAGGTGGTTTGGCGCGGCCGGCTTCCATGACGTACGCGAGCCCGAGCACGTCTGCGAGGGAGAGGGTGACCTGCTGGCGGTGGACGGCCTCATCCTGGCCGGCATGGGTTTTCGTACCGACCCGGCCGCGCATCGCGAGGCACAGGAGTACTTCGGCCGCCCGGTGATCTCTCTCCAGCTCGCCGATCCCCGCTACTACCACCTCGACACCGCCCTCGCCGTGCTCGACGACGAGAACGTCGCGTACTATCCGGCGGCCTTCTCGCCGGGCAGTCGGCAGGTGCTGCGCCGACTCTTCCCGGACGCCACGATCGCGACGGACGCCGACGCCGCGGCGTTCGGCCTGAACCTCGTGTCCGACGGTCACAACGTGGTCCTTCCGATCCATGCGACCGGCCTCGCCAGGACCCTGCGCGAGCGGGGGTACGAGCCCGTGCCCGTCGACGTGTCAGAACTGCTGAAGGCCGGCGGCAGCGTGAAGTGCTGCACGCTGGAGATTCGCGGGTAGCGAGCCTTTCCGCGGGGGTGCCGCCACGGTTACTGTGCGGCCGGGGCCGTCACAGGTGGCCGAGGAGGCGCCGCGGTCGATCGCACGGCGTCTCGCCGGTCACCAGCGAGGTTCTCCGTGGCGCGCTCGCCACGATGACTGGGCCGGCGGCGGGCACGCGATCGACTAACGGTGTGATCCGGTTTCTGCGTGATGGGGGACGACGTGTATTCTCAGGTGCCGCATGCCCCCTTAGCTCAGTCGGCAGAGCGTCTCCATGGTAAGGAGAAGGTCTACGGTTCGAGTCCGTAAGGGGGCTCCACAAGACACCAGGTCGCAGGGCTACGAGTGGGACGCAGACGCCGTCGCGCGACACTCCGTGGAAAGACTCGTGGAACGAGTGCCTCTCGGAGACGTAGCCTCGCGTCATCAAGCGCGCCCTCGGCGATGTACTCTCGCTCGCCGTCCCTACGACTGGATCGACCGGAACCCGGCGGAGAGGGCGACGTGCCGCCGCCAGACTCAAGCGGTCGGCCGGGCCGGGGAGCGTGACGACGGACACGGCGGGGGGCGACCTCCCGGTGATGTGACACATAACGTTGCCGAGTCGGCCCCGGCATGGCAGGTGCCGAGCTGCGCGGACGCGGCCGGTCGGCAGTGTATGTGACAGTAACTTCAATTCTGTGTCGCGGAACAGGATCTCGTGAGCGTTCTTGGCCGGCCCCGGGCGAGGTGACTCAGCGGCACAGGCTGCGTTCGGCGGTGGTGATCAGTGTTGTCGCGGTCCCCTCGATGGACAGATCCCGGCCGGTGTACAGCAGGTCGAAGCTATCGAAGCTCGTCAGTAGCCACAGCAGGTCGGCGGCTTGGTCGGCGGTGACGCCGGCACGCAGCGCCTCCTGCTCGGCCAGGCGCTGGGCAAGGTGGGCCATTCCACTCGCCCGGCCCTGTTCCATCCGCTGGATCGCGCCGCCGACCGCGGCGACGTCCAGCAGGGCCATCGAGGACAGCACTCGCAGCACGTCCCGATCAGCCGCGTACATCTCCACGACCCCGCGGATCCCCCCGCGCAGGGCTTCGCGCGCGTCGGGGTGGCCCGCGGCCTGCAGCATGCGACCGAACCCGCCGCGCTCCAGCAGATCCGCCCCGGCCGCCTCGAACAATCCGGCGCGCGAGCCGAAGACCAGGTAGACGGTGGGCCGCGCGACGCGCGCTATACGGGCGATGCGATCGATGCTGACCGGCTCCGAAGGCGCCTCACGCAACCGCTGGTAGACCGCGTCGAGGATGCGGCGCCGCGTCTCCGCCGCCGCCTCCGCCCGCAGGCGCTGCTCGTACTTCCGGGTGGCCATGACCATTACCCTAGTATTGGCTTGACATGACGTATTCTAGAATACATACTGTCATGCGAATCTGGCGAGCGCCAGGACGCCAGCGACCGAAGACAAGGGGGCCGTCATGCGGGTGATGATCCGCTGCAAGGTCAGACCCGACGAGGTGGAACGCAACCTGGAGCTGCTCCAGGACGTGTACGAGGAGATGCGTTCGGTCCAGCCGAAGGGTCTGCGGTACGCAACGCTCCAGCTCGAAGACAAGGTGACCTTCGTGGCCTTCGCCGAGATGGACGAGGGCCCTGCGGTGCTGCAGCAGCTGGGGGCCTTCCAGCGCTACCGCGCGACCCTCGACGACCGGTGCGATGAACCCTCCGTACTCACGGTGTTGCATGAGGTCGGCTCCTACGGCTTTCACTGACGCAGCCCCACCGCACGACCAGCCGAATCCACCGAAAGGCAGATCCCTAGTGTCGCGTGTCGGAAGTCTCGCCCTGGACCGTGGCGTGGCGGATGATCGGCCTTCGGACTACCGGGCCGACGTCGAGGAGAGGGCCCGCAGGCTTGAGGCCTTGCTCCGGCGGCTTCCCGCGCTTCCCGAGGACGAGAGGGGTGACGACGGGGCACCGCCGCCTCGGCCGCGTTCAGGCGGGCCGAGGCGGCTCACTCGCGATGCTGGAGCAGTTGGCCCGCGCGCAGATCGCCCACCATGAATGAGCGCACGGCGAAGGCGTTTCGCACCCGAGGGCTGAAACTCGGTACGTAGCGGACATCCCGCGCAGAGGTGCGCGGCGAGCACGCACGGAGCGCTACGCGGACTGTCTCCTTACCGGTGCGGGGCACAGCTTCCTGTCACACTCACCCGCCGCGGCGGGTCAACACGGTGGCGAACACAAAGTCCCGGCCGGGGGCAGCCCGCGCCGGCCCATCTGATGAGGAGTAGTGCTGATGTCCGTCACCTACGTCGTCGTGACCGTTGTGGCTGCCGCCATGGTGGGCTTCTCGGCCGCCTCGGTCTTCGTCGGCGCCAAGTGGGTCGTGCAGCCGTTGGCCGACTACGGCGTCCCGCGCTCCTGGTGGCCCTGGCTCGGTACGGTCAAGGCCGCGGGCGCGGCAGGTCTGCTGGTCGGCCTGGTCGTGCCGGTCATCGGCCTCCTGGCCGGGGCCGGGCTGGTGCTGTATTTCGCCGGGGCTGTCATCACCGTGGTCCGGGCGCGCTGGTACTCCCACGTCCCGTTCCCGTTGGTGTACGTGGCGCCGGTGGTCGGCTCTCTGGCGGTGGGCCTCGCCGCCTAGAGCACCCTCTAGCTCCAGTAGAAGCCCTTGACGCTGCACTGGGCCGCGAGGGATCTCTCAGACCTGCGCCGGTGGGGTTTGACGGGCTGCTGGCATGACACGGGGCAAGGACAGGAAGGAAACCGACGTGGATGAGCGCGAGTGGCTGGCACGGCGGTTCGCGGAGCATCGGCCGCGGCTGCTGGCGGCGGCCTACCGGATGCTCGGTTCGGCGAGCGAGGCCGACGACGCGGTTCAGGAAGCGTGGCTGCGGCTGGACCGTACCCACGGCGACGCTGTGGAGAACTTGCCGGCGTGGTTGACCACCGTGGTCGCACGGGTGTGCCTGAATATGCTGCGCGCCCGGGCATCGCGGCGAGAACAACCCCTGGACGCACACACGGATCGTCGCCCGGACGGCGGCGAGGGGGAGGCAGACCCCGCCCAGGAGGCACTGCTGGCCGACTCGGTTGGGCTGGCGCTGCTGGTGGTCCTGGACACGCTGGCTCCCGCCGAGCGACTGGCCTTCGTGCTGCACGACATGTTCGACCTGCCCTTCGACCAGATCGCCCCCGTCGTCGGCCGCTCTCCCGCCGCGGCACGACAACTGGCCAGCCGCGCCCGGCGCCGGGTTAGGGGATCGGCGGTGCCCGAGGCCGACCGGGGCCGCCAGCGCCGCGTGGTCGATGCCTATCTGGCCGCCACCCGCGACGGTGACTTCGAGGCGCTCCTCGCGCTGCTCGACCCGGACGTGGTGCTCCGCGCCGACCCGCACGCGGTCCCCTCCGGTGTGCCCACGCTGCTGCGCGGCGCCCAGGCCGTCGCCCGGGGTGCGACGGCCTCCTCCGCCCGAGCAAGGCACACCCAGCTGGCCCTGGTCAACGGAAGAGTGGGACTGGTGATGGCACTCAGCGGACACCTGACCGTGGTACTCGACTTCACCATCGCAGGCGACAAGATCACCGAGATCGACGTGATCGCGGCCCCAGAGCGCCTGCAACAACTCGACCTCGCCGAGCTCGACAGCTAACAACGAACAAACGTGCCAGGACCTGCCCCACCGGCGGCGCGCGGCGACCAGGCTCAATCCCACTAACACCAGCTACCCTCGGCCCCAACAACCCCAGCGTTGCGGCGGCCGAACTGGGCCCAGGAATTGACCATCCCTTCCGTACGTACGGAGGGGGTTCCCTTGCGAAACGGGGTCACTGATGCTGGCGTCGTTGTGGTCGTTTTTCGGCCGCGTCGAGTGCGGGTGTGAGTGGTGCGAGCGCGGCGCGGAGTAGGTCGGGTAGCGAGCCGGACACCACGACGAGGCCGCCGGCCGCGAGGGAATCGGTTGCCGGCCGCAGCCACTGTTCGAGTGCGATGCGGACCGCGGCAGCCACGCCCGCCGCGAGCACGCGGGCAGTACGTTCGTCGGCGCCGTCGAGGCGCCCTGCGATCGCGCCTGCCAGGGGTTGTTCGATCGCGTCGGCAGTGCCGACGAACGCATCGCGCAGCGCGGCGCTGGTCGTGATCAGCAGCAGCGCATCGCGACTGCGTTCGCCCGGGCCGGTGTATTGCTCCACGATCGCGTCGGCAACGGCGTCAGCGAGCCGGACGTCGGGTGTCCTGGCGGCTACCGCCGCCGCGACTCGTGCCTCCCGTTCGGCGGTGACGGCGGCGACGATCGCCTGCTCGCGACTGGAGAAGTAGTTGTTGTATGTCCTTGAGGAGACGCCGGCGGCCTCGGCGATGTCGTCGACGCGCACGTTGTTCGGCCCGCGCTCCATTGCCAGCCGCAGCGCCGCCTCCCGCAACGCCTCGCGGGTGGCCTGCTTTTTCCGCTCGCGCAACCCCGCCCGCCTCGTCGTCACAAGGTCATCATGCCAGGAGACATGCGTGCACGCAAACTTGCGCACACGCATGTATCGTTTGTAGCCTCTGATCGAACCCCACTCGACAGGAAAGGCCGAAGACATGCGAGGCAAGGGCATGACGTACGACACCGGCTTTTCCGGTATGGGCGAGATCTCCCGCGAGCGCTTCGATCCCGAGGTGGTCCAGCGGGAGCTGGCCATCATCCGTGATGACCTGCACTGCAATGCCGTCCAGGTCACCGGCGGCGATCCGGAGCGGCTGGAGCTCGCTGGCCACTGGGCCGCCGAGCTCGGGCTGGAGGTCTGGTTCTCGCCGTACCCTCTGGAACTGACGACCGACGAGATCCTGGCGCTGTTCGCCGATTGTGCGGAGCGGGCGGAGCGACTCCGGAAGGCGGGAGCCGAGGTCGTGTTCGTTACCGGCGTCGAGCTGACCATCATGAACCGGGGATTCATGTCCGGCGACAACCTCGAGGAGCGGCTCAGTTTGTTGTTGAGCCAGCCCGATGGCCGGCGCGAGCGACTCGCCGAGGCGAGCACCCGTGTCAACGACTTCCTCCGTGACGCCGTGGCAGTGGTCCGCGAGCGATTCGGTGGGAGGATCACCTACGCCGCCATACCGTTCGAGCGTGTCGACTGGACGCCCTTCGACATCGTGTCAGTCGAACTCATCCGGTCCGCCGAGGTCGCCGACCAGTACCGGGACGGCGTACGCAACCTCGTCGCGCAGGGAAAGCCCGTCGCGATCACCGGCTTCGGCACGGCCGCCTGGCGCGGCGCGGGCGACGTAGCGCCTCGCAGCATGGAGATCCTCGAATACGACGAGGACACCGGTGACCCAGTTCGATTGAACGGGGAGTACATCCGTGATGAGGCCGGCCAAGCCACCTACCTGTGCGAGCTGCTGGAGGTCTTCGACACCGAAGGTGTCGACAGCGCCTTTGTGTTCCTTTTCGCGCTCTACAACTATCCGCACCGCCCCGATGGCGATCCCCGCGACGACCTGGACCTTGCCAGCCCCGGCATCGTCAAAGTGCTCGAGGATCGCCGCGGAGACACCTACCCCGACATGCCGTGGGAGCCCAAGGCCGCCTTCACCGCGCTGGCCGACTACTACCGCGGCTGACCACGTCACGCAGACCGCCACGCGCGTGTATCAAACACGACCACGAACAGGAACAGGAACGTGAACACGACCGCGGCCGCCGCTGGCGGCGAGTTCCTTCTCGGCGGCGACCTGCGGGTCAACCGGCTCGCCCTTGGCGGCTCTGTGCGCGACCCCGAGGCGGGCATCGCGGCGCTGCGCCGTGCCACGGAGCTCGGCGTGAACCACATCGATACCGCCGGCTTCTACGGGCTCGGTGACCTCCGCGCGCACGAGCTGATCCGGGAGGCGTTGTCGCCGTACCCCGACGACCTGGTGATCGCCACCAAGGTGGGTCCGCTGCTCGAGGGGGGCATCATGCCCACTGGCCAGGCCACCGCCGATCAACTGTGCGGTCTGGTCGAGGGGGATCTGCGCCGCCTCGGCCAGGACCGCCTCGACCTGGTCTACCTGCGAGTGGGCGGTATGGGCGGGGCCGGGTGACGAATCGATCGGTGAACGCTTCGCGGTCCTCGCGGAGCTTCGCCGTGAAGGGTTGATCCGGCACTCGGCGTCAGCAACGTTGACGCCACCCAACTCGCCGAGGCACGGTCCCTCGCCCCGGTCGCCGAGCTCGCGCAGTTGGCACCCATCTACTGGCGAGCACCGGCAACGGGCGTCGATTCGTACTAAGGAGAACGAAAGTTCCTGGACGGAAGTGTGGTTTATGCGTTTACGCGTGGGTGTACCGGAGCTTCGGATCGGCGAAGAAACCGCGGACGACTTC
>JBOHCT010000123.1:0-13188 GCA_050699055.1 Streptosporangiaceae bacterium
GATCATCTTCTGCTCGACGGTCGTGCGGACGCGTCCGCTGCCGTGCTCCTCCGCGATGTCGGCGATCCTGCCGAGCTGGTCACCGGGGACGCGCCCCACGGTGGGGGCGAAGCCGACGTAGCAGCGCCCGTCGTGCTGGCGGTGCACCCCGACGTGGTCCCGCCGCCCGTCGAGAGGCTCGGGAGGGGAGGGGCCGTCGGCGAGGGCGTAGCCGAGGTACTCCTTCTCGAGCACCTCGCGAAAACGCTCGGGCCCCCAGTCGGCGACGAGGAACTTCATGCGCGCCCGATTGCGCAGTCTGCGGTAACCGTAATCCCGGAAGATCGAGGTCACTCCGGCCCAGACCGTGGGCACCTGTGCGAGAGGTACGAACGTGCCGAGCCGTTTGGCCAGCATGGGGTTGGTCGACAGCCCGCCGCCGACGTGCAGGTCGAAGCCGAGCTCGCCGTCCTGGCCGACCACCCCCACGAACGAGACATCGTTGATCTCGTGGATGGTGCACAGGTGGCGGCAGCCGCTCACCGCGGTCTTGTATTTACGGGGGAGGTTCGAGAAGTCTGGCGACCCGACGTACCGCCGCTGCAGCTCCTCGAGCGCGGGTGTGGCGTCCACGATCTCGTCCGCGTCGATGCCCGCGACAGGGCAGCCAAGCATGTTGCGAGGAGTATCGCCGCACGCCTCGGTCGTGGAGAGGCCGACGGCCTCGAGCGCGTCCCAGATCGCCGGCACACTCTCGATCTCGATCCAGTGCAGCTGGACGTTCTGCCGGTCGGTGATGTCCGCGGTTCCTCTGGCGTACCTCCGGGAGATGTCCGCGATCGTCCGCAGCTGGGCGAGGTCGAGCTGCCCACCAGGGATCCGTACCCGGACCATGAAGTACTGGTCCTCGAGCTCCTCAGGGGAGAGGATCGCGGTCTTGCCGCCCTCGATTCCCGGCCTGCGCTGGGTGTACACGCCGTACCAGCGGAAGCGTCCGCGCAGGTCGGCCGGGTCGATCGAGTCGAAGCCGCGCCGCGCGTAGATATTGGTGATCCGATCACGGACGTTGAGCCCGTCGTCGTCCTTCTTCAGTCGCTCGGTGGCGTTGAGCGGCTCCGTGTGGCCAAGGGCCCACTGGCCCTCCGCCCGATGGCGCCCGCGGCGCTTCGATGCGGGGTTCGGGGGCATGGGATGTGTCCTCCGGGACTGGGGTTAGCAGATGTCATCGGGTCGAGGACACGTGGCCACCGCCGACAGTCGGCATGGGAGACCGGACAGAGCCTGAGAAGGGGTCCGTAAGACATGACGACGCGACGCCGACGGGGCCACGCGTCCGGAATGGGCGGGTGACGTCAGCGGGCGTCGCGACAGACCGCGCTGAAGACGCGCATGTAGTCGATGTGGCGTCGCACGACGAGTCCCACACCAAGCAACGTCTCAGCGGTCACGTATACGACAGTGACATGCCGGCCCACGTACTGTCCAGAGGATGTGGCCCGTACCGGCCGTGGATCGTCAGGGGCCGGGCGCGCCGGTCGCGGGTTCTGTCGGCTCTCCCGGCTGGCCGTGCTGGCAGTCGCACCAGCTCCCGTCGGGACACTCATCGTGGCGACGCTCCCGACACGCTGCGCAGATCACGTCCCCTATTGTGGCGCTCGCGGGGCGGGTTGTGGCCCTCGCGGGGCGGGTTGTGGCCCTCGCGGGGCGGGGTGTCTGAGCGGTCGCGCCGTGGACGGCGCGTACCGTCAGACGCGCGGCGGCAGTCCGCATGAGGGGCTTGGCCACGAGCGGCTCCCCGAACGCTCGCCGGTACGTCGCATGATGAGTCGCCTGGGCGACAGCCTGCCGCATGAGCGCCGCTGAACCCGTGACGCAGTCGAGACGGGGCATCGCCACCATCTCGATGATCCTCGCGACTCCACGCCCCTCCGGCCCTACGCGGCGCGCGTACGCGTCGCCGCCGAGGGGATGCGCGCGCGTCGAGCCCGCCCGTACGTCAGAACCGCCTTGCTTCTCCGTCATGCCCATGCCCATCAGGCAGCCGGCCTTGTCCGCCGGCGGACGCAGCCCGAAGTCGTACTCCGTCGGCGTGAGCCGCGGCACCCACTTGGCGGCGACGTCCGGGTCGGCACGCAGGGCGGGCACGGCGGCGCACGTCATCGAGATGGGACAGCCGTGGCCACCCTCGACCTGGTTCCAGACGTAGAAGGTCGCCGCGCGGGCCACGTGGGCCCCCGCGCGGCGCTCGCGCCATGGCAGGGAGTGCAGCCCGTTCCCGACCGCGACCTCCATCAGCCGGTGCCACGAGGGGTGGAAGTCGACCCCGTCGACGCGGCGGCCGTACCTGTCGCGGGTGCGAAGGACCGGGGATGGGCATTGGCCTCCACGCCCCAGCGCTGAGCCTCCTCTCCGCCGGCGAGGCACCCCAAGTCGTGCAAGCGTGTTCGGCGCCGTGACGGACCACCCCCTCCAGGAGATCGCGGTAGGCGCCCGCCACGTCGTAACCGACCAGCGGCGGAGGCTGGTTGATGACGTCGAACGTCGTGCTCGGTGTCCCAGCGGCCATGGCTCTACCGTCGGCGCACGGTCAGCCGGGGCGCCTGACGGCGCATGCGTACTGCGCCGAGCGGGTAGAGCGGAGACAAGCGGACGTGCGCCCGAGGAGGGCCCGAGGAGAGGTGTCGTCGTGCGGTCGAGCCGTTCGTCGCCCGGCTCGGAAGAGTCTGTCTCCCCGCCGTTCGCGGATCGAGCCGCGGCCGGCCGGCACTTGGGGCACCGGCTCGCCTCGATGGGGCTGACCGACCCCCTCGTCTTCGCCCTGCCGCGCGGCGGGGTGGCCGTCGCGTACGAGGTGGCGCATGTCCTCGACGCTTCTCTCGACGTGTTGGTCACACGCAAGATCGGCTATCCGTACCAGCCTGAGCTTGGTGTCGGGGCGATCGCCGAGGGCGGGGAGCCAGTGTATGACCCCAGGCTGATGGACCGGCTCGGGCTACATCCGGATGATCTGGAGGACGTGGTCACGACCGAACGGGAGGAACTGCGCAGAAGGGTCGAGGTGTACCGCGGTGAGCGTCCGCTGCCCGGCGCGAAGGGGCGCGACGTCGTCGTGGTCGACGATGGTCTCGCGACAGGAGGGACCGCTCGCGCCGCGCTGCGGGCCGTCCGTGCCGGGCGGCCACGGCGTCTCCTTCTGGCCGCCCCCGTGAGCGCCGCGGATACCGCCGAGGCGATCCGGGGGGACGCCGACGACGTGGTCATCCTCGCGGCGCCGCCGGGATTCCGCGCGGTCGGTCAGTGGTACCACGCCTTCGACCAGCTCACCGACGACGACGTCGTGGCGTTGCTCGAACAAGCGGGGCTCGAACAAGCCGGGGGACGTGGGTGACACGACGCGACACCCTCCCGGTGGACGCCGGGACGGCGAGTCTTCCGGGTGACCTGACTGTCCCCGACGGCTCCAGCGGGCTCGTCCTCTTCGCCCACGGCAGCGGCAGCAGCCGCAGCAGCCCGCGTAACCGTCACGTCGGCGAGGAGCTCAGCGTCCGGGGCATGGCGACCTTGCTCTTCGACCTGCTGACAGAGGAGGAGGCTGCCACCGCGCGGTGGCGGTTCGACATCACCTTGCTGGCTCGGCGGCTGGAAGGCGCCGTGGAATGGGTGCGCACACGGAGCGATCTGGCAGACCTTCCGCTCGGCCTTTTCGGTGCCAGTACGGGTGCGGCCGCCGCGCTAGTGGCTGCCGCGCACCGGTCAGGTGCTGTCGGTGCCGTGGTGTCGCGCGGCGGCCGGCCCGACCTGGCCGGTACGGAGCTACCGGCCGTGCGGGCGCCGACGCTTCTGATCGTCGGCGGGCGTGACGTGGAGGTTCTCACGCTCAACGAGAAGGCCGCGAAAGAACTCGGAGCCCCGCATGAGGTCGCGGTGGTACCAGGAGCCACCCACCTCTTCGAGGAACCGGGCGCCCTGGATGCCGTCGCGGGACTCGCGGGAGACTGGTTTACCCGCCACCTCGGCGGTCCACGACCATGAGGGCGCCTCAGGCAGCCCGCCTGCTGCGCCTCCGACGCTCGGCGGTGCGCTCGTCCTCGTTCATGCCGCCCCAGACGCCGTACTTCTCCGGCTTCGTGAGGGCGTACTCCAAGCACTCGGCGCGCACCGGGCAGTCGGCGCAGATCGCCTTGGCCTTACGTTCGCGTACCTCGCGCTCGGGCTGACGTTCGCCTTCCGGCCCGAAGAAAAGCGCGATGTCCTCTCCACGGCACGCGGCAGCCTCCTGCCAGCCCCAGCGGGGCGCAGGTCGGCCTGTCTGCCTGCGTACCTGAGCCATTTGCAGAACCACCTCGAAAGGTCGGGAGAGCTTCTTGACTTCGGCTCAGCTAGCACAACGCTTCACCGAGTGTGGGTGTTCCCGCGCCCGTACCTCACCGATCGCCGGGCCAGCCCCGTGCGCGGGCCCAGGCGGCTGGCACTGCCGCTCGTGCTCGCGTGTTCCTCGGCAAGGAAGACGCCATAGGTCGTGGTGAGGTTGCCCCGGCCCGTGGCGCAAAGGCCCCTCTGGTCCATGGCGGGCCCTTTTCTTGGCCCTTCGGACCGTGTGTCAGAGTGAACCCATGACGGCGGCCGAACGGTACCGCATGGTCTGCCCAGAGTGTCAGGGCACCGGGCAGAGGCACGTGATGCGCGCGACGACGAACGGGCTGGGCGACGCCTTCACCGTCGTGCACCCGTGGCCCTGCACGACCTGCGACGACACAGGGTGGCTGGACATCGTCGCGCGACCCACGTAGATGGGAACACCTGGTGGGCGACACTGGGATTGAACCAGTGACCTCTACCGTGTCAAGGTAGCGCTCTCCCACTGAGCTAGTCGCCCAAGGATGTGGAGGCGGAGGCGGGAATCGAACCCGCGTACAGGGCTTTGCAGGCCCTTGCCTAAGCCACTCGGCCACTCCGCCACGAGGGCCCAGAGGGGGCCCGTGTGACGGTGCTCCCGCGACTCCTCCGAGCGGACGACGGGATTCGAACCCGCGACCCCCACCTTGGCAAGGTGGTGCTCTACCAACTGAGCCACGTCCGCGTGGCGGCGAGTACGCCGATCCGCGTCACGAAACTCTAGCGGATCCACCCCCGTGGACCCAAACAGGGGGCAGACTCGCTCACGTCTCGATCGCACCCGACGCGCACACCGCGCGGTACGGCCGCCACACCAGCGTGTCGGCCGAGATGAGACTCTGATCGGCATGCGCACCATCATGGTCACAGGCGACCCACTGACCGTGGCGGAAGTCGTCGCGGTCGCGCGTGGCTCCGCTCGGGCGACCCTCGAGCCGGCCGCCGCCGCACGTATGGAAGCAAGCCACCGCCTCATCGCGGACGCCGTCACGCGCGGGGAGGTCGTGTACGGCGTCAACACCGGCTTCGGGGCCCTCGCCGACACCTCCGTCGGCCCCGACGACCTCACCCGCATGCAGCTCGCTCTCCTACGCTCCCACGCCGCGGGGGTGGGCGACCCGCTGCCCGACGAGGTCGTACGTGCCTTGTTGCTGCTCCGCGCCCGGACCCTCGCGGCAGGCCTGTCCGGGGTACGCGAGGACCTGCCCCGACGTCTACTCGAACAGCTCGATCGGGGTCTGCTCCCGGTCGTGCCCGAGAAGGGTTCTGTCGGCGCCTCGGGGGACCTCGCACAGCTGGCCCACCTTGGCCTGCCGCTGATCGGTGAGGGTCGGCTGCGTCGCCAGGGCGACCCAGATCGCTGGGGCCGCCCGGCCTCCGAGCTACTCACCGAGGAAGCCATGGAGCCTTTGGCGCTGGGTCCCAAGGAGGGGCTCGCTCTCCTCAACGGGACTGAGCCCATGCAGGTACTCCTCGCCTTCTCGGTCGCCGACGCCGCCATGCTCGTCACGGCCGCCGACCTCGCCTGCGCGCTGTCTGTCGAGGCCCTGCTCGGCACCGATCGACCGTACGACGAGCGCGTCCAGGTGCTTCGTCCCCATCCCGGCCAGCTCGAGGCCGCCGCGAACCTGCGGGCACTGCTCGCCGGCTCGCCGCTTCTCGCGAGTCACCGACACAGCCGCCACGCCGTGCAGGACTCCTATTGCCTGCGGTGCGCGCCGCAGGTGCATGGGGCGGTACGAGATGTGCTCGCGCACGTCCGGCGCGTCGTGGACACCGAACTGGGTGCGGTCGTGGATAACCCCGTGGTCATGCCCGACGGCGAGGTCATGACGACCGGCAACTTCCACGGCGAGCCCCTCGCACTCGCGGCGGACATGCTGGCGATCGCGCTCGCCGAGCTTGCCAGCATCAGCGAGCGCCGGGTCGACCGCATGCTCGACCCCGCCTTCTCGCGGGGACTGCCGCCCTTCCTCGCCCGGCGCCCGGGGACGAACTCCGGCTTCATGTTGGCTCAGTACACGGCCGCCTCGCTCGTCAGTGAGAACAAGGTCCTTACCCACCCGGCGAGCGTGGACACCATCCCGACGAGCGGAAACCAGGAGGACCACGTTTCCATGGGGTGGACGGCGGCGCGCAAGTTGCGGAGCGTCGTCGGTCACGTACGCTCGGTGTTGTCGGTGGAGGTGCTGTGCGCGACCCAGGGCATCGACTTCCGGGCCGACGTCGCTCGTCCGGCCCCGGCTCTCGTCGCTGTCCATGACCGCGTACGCGCGAGCGTGCCCGCGATGGACGTGGATCGTGAGATGGCCGGACAGATCGCGGCCGTCGACCGGATCCTGCCCGAGATCGTCGAGCTCGCGACAACCTTCACCGGGGGACACGAGTAGATGACAGGATGGCCGGGATGAAGGTCTGGGTTGACGGCACCGTGGTTGACGAGCCCGCCCCGCGGATCTCGGTCCTCGACCACGGGCTCACAACGGGAGACGGTGTCTTCGAGACAGTGAAGGTCACCGGCGGACGGCCGTTCGCGCTGACACGACACCTCGAGCGTCTTTACCGATCCGCGATGGGGCTCGGCCTCCCCGAGCCCGACCTCGAACGCGTCCGCTCGGCCGTCGCGGAGTTGCTCGAGGCGGAAAGCACGCTGCGGTCGGCTCGTCTGCGCGTCACTTACACCTGCGGGCCGTCCCCGCTGGGCTCCGCTCGCGGGGACGCCGAGCCCACTCTGGTCCTCGCGTTGGGGGAGTTGCCGGCCCACGGTGCGACCTGCGATGTCACGGTCGCCCCGTGGACCCGCAACGAACACGGCGCTCTGGCTGGGCTCAAGACGACGTCGTACGCCGAGAACGTCCGTGCCCTCGCCTACGCCACACAGCGTGGGGCCGACGAGGCGGTCTTCTCCAACAACGCCGGGGACCTCTGCGAGGGTACGGGCACCAACGTCTTCGTCGTACGCGACGGGCAACTGCTGACGCCCCCGCTGTCCGCAGGCTGCCTCGCCGGGGTGACGCGCGCCCTGATCCTCGAGTGGGTCGGCGCCGATGAGGAGGACATGCCGATCGGCGTCCTCGCTGAGGCGGACGAGGCGTTCCTGACCTCGACGACCCGCCACGTGCACCCGATCCGGACCGTCGACGAGCGGTCCCTGCCCGCCCCTCAGGGGCCCGTGACACGCAAGGTCCAGGAGACCTTCGCCCAACGCAGCGCCGAGCATCCCGACCCGTGACCGGCGGCGCCCTGGCACGCCGGCCACACCTGCCTGACCACACACCGACCACTAGACGGATCCGCGCAGGAGCGACCGCAGGGCCGCGTCCACGTCGATGAACGCGCTCTCCGTGCCCCCGGGCACGATCGCGTAGGCATCGCGAAGGAACTCCGCCACCTGAGGCAGCGACAGCTCGAAAAGCGCGCTGCCGTACGGCGAGGAGAGGGAGAGGTTGATCCGCCGGTCCGGATCCTCACCGTCGGGCCAGACACGGACATCGCCGTCTCCCGCCGGCCGGACCGCTCCGATCGCGAGCAACTCTCGCGCGAAGACCCATTCGACCCGCTCGCTCGGCCCGGTCTGGAACGTCATGTGGATCGCGTACGGGTCCGAGGCCGCGTAGCGCAGGCTCGCCCGCAATGGGGCGCGCGTCCCCTCCGGCAGAACGAGGTCGACGTCGGTCTCTCGGGACACGACGGATCCTGGTCCCTTCATGGTGTCGACCCTTCGCCATCGGGAACTTTCGACTTAGAGACGGACTCCCACGGGGGTCATGACGCGAGAACGAGAGTCTCGCGGCAGAATCAGGGCACAGGGGTACTACGGACGCGGGTGAGCTCTCCGGTGAGCGAGGGCATGAACGGGTCGGCGACCGGCTACGCCGCGTACACGGACGTGGCCCTCGTCGCCATGGTCAGCGAAGGCGACGGGGATGCCCTGCAGGTCCTGTACACGCGGTACGGCCGGGATGTCTTCTCGCTCGCGCGCTGGGTTCTCGCTGATGACAGGCTCGCTCAGGAGACGCTGCACGAGGTCTTCTTGACCGTCTGGCGTGAGGCGACGCACTTCGACGGGCGTCGAGACGTGTTCTCCAGCTGGGTTCTCGCGCTGGCACACCGGCAAGCGGTCGAGATCATCCGTCGCGGCGAGGGCCGTCGTCGCCCGGGGGCCGGGTCCAGGATGTCGGGACAGGCCTGGCGGCGGCTCAGCGGGGAGCGCCTTCGCCGTGCGCTGGAGGAACTGCCCGATGATCAGCGGGACCCGCTGCTGCTCGCCTACTTCGGCGGCTACACGGGGCGAGAGATCGCGGGCCTCACGGGGGTATCGCCCGAGGCCGTGAAAACCCGCATGCTGGCGGGGACGAGGCGGCTGCTGGCCTGCCTCAGGCCGGAGGGCGGGCAGGCATGAACGGCCGGGAGCACACGGACTGGGAGGAACTGGCGGCGGGGCACGCACTGTCGGCGTTGGAGCCGGGGGAGGAGGATACGTTCGTGCGCCATCTCGCCGGATGCGCGCGGTGTGCCCGGGTGGTGGTCGAGACCCGCGAGGTGATGGCCGCTCTCGCCGGAGGCGTCGAGGCGCGCGAGCCTCCGGAGTCGGCCGGTGCCGCTCTCGCCGACAGGGTCGCGGACGAGCAGCGTACGGCCTTTCCTGAACACGAGCCCGAGGCGTGGTGGGCGTGGTGGCGACGCGTCCGACGTACCCGCACCGTGCAGGTGCCCTGGTACGCGGTGGCCGCCGTGCTCGTCGTTGTCGCCGCGCTCGCTGTGTGGGGGTTCGTCCTTCTCGCCCGCGGCACCGAGCGGCAGGAGCACCTCGACCAGGCCAGGCAGGTCGTGAGATGCGTCGAGAAACCCGGCTGCCGGTCTGTGCCGCTCGAGAGCACGCGTGGCGGCGAGGTTCACGTGACGATCCTGGTGGAAGGTGGCCACGCGTGGCTCGTCGTCGATGGTCTGATCCCCAATGATGTCCAGAGCACGACGTACGTCCTCTGGCAGCGGACGGGGCAGCGGACGGGGAAAGGGGTGCGCCCTGTCAAGGCGTTCGACGTACGACGGGGGGGCCTGTCCGTCATCGACGCTGGCAGCCTGCCCGCCACCCTCGGCGACACCACATCGCTCGAGGTGAGCCATGAGGCCGGACGCGGCCCTCCGCCGTCCCCCTCCGCGCCCGTCGCGGTAGGTACCGTGTCCAGGTGAGCATCAGGGGGACCGGACCGGACGTCTCCGACGGGCGAACGGAGGGCGAGGCGGCGCGCGAGCCGTCCGGTCTCCGCGCGCGTTTGTACCGCGCGCGCGAACGCGTCCGCGCGCGCCCGCTCCTCAACACCGCCTGGCGTGCCGCCGTCTTCACCGTCGGGTGGCTGATCGTGCTCGGCGGCATCTTCATGCTCGTGTTTCCCGGCCCGGGTTGGGTGACGATCTTCATCGGCTTCGCGATCCTCGCCACCGAGTTCGTGTGGGCTCGAAAGGCGTTGCACAAGGCCAAGAGCGTCGCCGCGGAGGCCTCCCGTCGTGCGCTGGATCCCCGTACGCGGCGGCGCAACCAGATCATCGCTGGGGCCGTCACCGCGCTCGTCATCGTCGGGTGTGGGTTGTACGTCTGGCGATACGGCCTGCCCTTCGCCGCACCTTTCGCCCTGCCTGGCGGTGTGCTGTAGGGTGTGCGATCGTTCGGGCGATTAGCTCAGCGGGAGAGCGCCTCGTTCACACCGAGGAGGCCGCTGGTTCGAGTCCAGCATCGCCCACCGAGTTTTCCCAGGTCAAAGCCGGCTCCCGGGTCGCGCGTGTTCCTCGGGTGCGCTACCGGTTCGGGGGTGTCCAGCGGTGCTGTCAGTGTGTGGCGGTGTCGACGTCGACGTTGCCCTCAGCGGACCGGCGCGGCCGGGGGCTGCGCGGCGGCGCCGGGGGACATATCGCCGGGGGTGGGCGCGGGCAAGGCCTGTCCGCCACCCTGGTCGAGACGGAACGGCGGGTAGGCGTCGGTCATCAACGCGGCGTAGGCGATGACCCGGATCACCCAACGGTTCATGCCGATGACGAAGTCGTACAGCCCGTGGGGGTACCGGCCGGCGAACAGCAGGGCGACCGCCGCGAACAACACCAGCAGCCCGATGAGGCCTCCTGAAAGGCTGCTCGTCTGCCAGGTCTGTCCTGTCTCCGAGGTGACGGTGTAGGCGGCGCCGCCGGTGAACACCGCGACGATGGCGTACTGCGGAATCGCCAGCAGCCACCACTTGACCAGCACGAGTCCACGGGACAGCCGCTGCGGGTAGGCGATGTTCAATGTCGCCGGGTAGTCCGGCTCCTCGCCGAGGCTGAACGGTGGGTACTTGTCGGTCCCGAGCGCGCTGTAGGTGTAGTACGAGACCCGCCACGACCAGCGCAGCACGCCGAGGTTGAAGTCGAACAACGGGCGCGGGTACCGGGCGGTGAACAGGATCGCGAAGAACGCGATGATGGTGACGACAGCGAACGCGATCCACAAGAAGAACAGCACGATGTAGTGCGGGATCGCGAGCAGCCACTTGAAGATCCAGAGCCAACGGCTCAGCGGTTCGTCCAGGCGAGATCGCACCTCGACGGGGTAGCTCTCGTCCATGATGTCCCTCTCTTGGCTAGGTGGGCCGGACCCACGACACCACGCCGCGGCGTGACGGAGGCGGGGGCGCAGGTCCTGTCCTCCTGGGCCGAAAGTCCCGTCCGTCACCACCGGCCGGTGGGCCGTAGCCGCCACGTTCGAGAGGTGCGGCCGCCCAGCCCCTGCGAGCTACCGTGAGACCGCCTCTGGGTCAGCGATCGCTCGACATGTCGACGGACCAGATCGGGGAGCGGGGGGCAGACATCTAGTTCACGCGCTCACCGGGGTACATACGCTGCTACCGGGCACGATGACAGTCCCGGGCGGGTCGGACATGGGGTCTGGCCGGTTCGTGTGAAGGGAGCGCATCGGTGGCCACGAGTGAGCCCCTGGGGGAGGACCCGCGCCCGGGGTCGGACGCCGAGCAGCGCGTACTTCCCTGGATGCGACTGGATGAGCTGCTCGCCGAGGTGCAGGCCCGCCTCGACGCGGTGCTGGCCACGAGGGATCGAATGCGCGCGTTGCTTGACGCGGTGGTCTCGGTCGGTGCCGACCTGGAGGCGGAGGTCGTGCTGCGGCGGATCGTGGAGACCGCCGTGCGGCTGGCGGGCGCACGCTACGGAGCACTGGGAGTTGTCGGCGAGGAAGGGCAGCTCGTCCAGTTCATCCCCGTGGGCATGACGGAGGAGGAGATCGCCGACGTTCCTGGCTGCCCGCACGGGTTGGGGGTCATCGGTCTTCTCGTCCAGGATCCGCGTCCGCTGCGGCTGGCGGACGTCAGCGAACACCCGGGTTCGTACGGCTTCCCGCCCGGGCACCCGCCTATGCGGAGCTTCCTCGGGGTGCCGGTCCGGGGCGGCGATGAGGTGTTCGGCAACCTCTACCTGACCGAGAAACAGGGCGGGGCAGAGTTCGACGAGGACGACGAGAACGCCGTGGTCGCGCTCGCCGCAGCGGCAGGGGTGGCCATCGAGAATGCCCGGCTGTACGACGAAGCGCGCCGACGCGAGAGATGGCTCCAGGCGTCGGCGGAGGTGTCGACCAGTCTCTTGTCCGGAACCGACCCCGACGAGGTACTGACGCTGATCGCGCGTCTGGCGCGGGAGATGGCCGGTGGTGTCCTCGCGGGGGTCGCCCTTCCCGCGGCGGGCGGACAGGCGTTGTCGGTCGAGGTCGCCGACGGTGAGTACGCGGACCAGGCCCGAGGGACCACGCTGCCCCTCTCCGGCTCGCTCATCGGCCAGGTCTTCTCCGAAGGCACGCCGAGGATGATCGTCGACGTGCGACAGGAGCCGGAGGCGACCTGGCTGCTCGGTCGGTTGCCGCTCGGCCCGGCGCTCCTCATCCCGCTCGGAGCCCCGGGGGCCGTGCGCGGGGTTCTGGTGGCCGCCTTCAGCCCAGGCCGGCCTTCCTTCCCGGAGGCGACCCAGGGGATGCTGCACGCCTTCGCCGGTCAGGCCGCCGTCGCGTTGGAGCTCGCCGAGCGCCGCCGCAGCGCCGAGCGCCTCATCGTCATGGAGGACCGTGACCGTATCGCCAGGGACTTGCACGACATCGTTATCCAACGGATGTTCGCCAGTGGAATGACGCTGATGGGAGTAGCGAAGCTCACGGACCAGTCGGAGGTGGGGACGCGGGTGCAGCGCGTGGTGAACGACCTGGACGAGACCATCCGGCAAATCCGCTCGGCGATCTTCGCGCTGCAAGGGCCTCCCGAGGAGGTTCAGCCGAGTCTGCGCGCCCGGGTGCTCGCGGAGGTACAGGTCGCCCGCGATACTTTGGGCTTCGCCCCGGGGGTACAGCTGGACGGTCGAGTGGACACGGCGGTTCCCGAGGACGTCGGCGGACAACTCGTCATCGTGCTGCGCGAGGCGCTGTCCAACGTCGCTCGCCACGCCCACGCCCATCACGCGAGCGTCGCGGTCGCTGTCGAGGACCAGCAGGTCAGCCTACGGGTCGAAGACGATGGTGTGGGTCTCCCTCCTGGGGCCTCCTGGAGCGGGCTGCGGAACCTCGCGGAGCGCGCGGCCGGCCTCCGTGGCGGTTTCGATGCGGCTCCCCGCGAAGGCGGCGGCACCGTGGTCGAGTGGTGCGTGCCCTTGCCCTACCACGGAAATGGCTAGGGTCTGTTCCCTAAATCCAGGCTCCGTGTTGACGCCTCAGGCCGCGTGTTCGGGTAGGAGCCCGGCGACGTCGTATCCGTCGTGCTGCAGCTCGGCCAGGAGCCGGCGGGCCTGATG
>JBOHCT010000124.1:0-13162 GCA_050699055.1 Streptosporangiaceae bacterium
GTACGGCTACGGGCAGACACCGCCCGCCCGGGACCCGTACAGCCGGGACCCGCCCGCCCGGGACCCGCCCGCCCGGGACCCGTACAGCCGGGACCCGTACAGCCGGGACCCGTACAGCCGGGACCCACACGGCCGGGCGTACCTCCGGGCCGCCTACGACCGCCAGGGTGACCCCCGGGCCGCGCCGAGCCCGCCAGCGACGGACACGATTTGGCAGACGCCGGCCGCGACCTGGGATATTCCGGGCGCCGACCCGGAGGATAAGGAAGCGGGCGGGCGGCCGCGGGTGAAGGACCGTTGGTGGGCACGGGCCGGCGGGGGCCCGGGACGCAGGCGACGCGACCGCGGCTCATGGACGGGCGGGGGGCCACGAAGCGGGACGCGGATGGGCCGCCGGACCGTCCTCGCGGTCCTCGCGGTGGTGGCGCTTGTCATCGTCGTCGCGGGCGGGGGAGCGGGTGCGTACTGGCTGGTCTCGGCGGACGACTCCGGCGGCACCCTGGCGATACACACCCAGGGCACCCGCGTCGGCGGCGACGTCTTCCCGACCGGCGCCCTCGGGCGGGGTGACGGCGTCAGCGAGCCGTTGAACGGCGTCGCCGCGGTTGGCAGGACTGTCGTCGCCGTCGGCAACGCTCAGGACGGCACCGTCGGCCACGGTCTCTTCCTCGTTTCCACGGACGGCGGCGCGCGCTGGCGGCTGGCCCACGTCGAGGCGAAGGACGGCGGGCAGCCACCGCCGTGGGATTTCCCCGACTACGTGGTCGGCGCCAAGGGGGCCTGGCTCGCGCTCAGCAGCACCGGTTACTCCTCCGCCGTATGGACAAGCGACGACGGCCGCACCTGGACCCACCTCGACGGCGCGGGGGCCAAGGCGTTCACCCCCCGTGACTACGTACGCGGTCTGGCCCGTACCCCCAAGGGTTACGTCGCCGTCGGGTACACCAGCCACGGCAGGGGCGGCGCGCCCGTGGTGTGGAGGTCCAAGGACGGCCGTGCCTGGAAACGCATCGGACCGAAGCGGTTGCGCCTGCCGCGCCACTCCCACATCGCCGGCCTCCAGACTGTCGTCTCACGCGGCCACGTGCTGCTGGCCAAGAGCGTGAGCGACAAGTCAGGCAAGGCTGCCCCCCTGCGGTCGACCAACGGTGGGCGGACCTGGAAGCGGGTCGCGATGCCGAAGGTGACAGGCTCGTACGACCCGGTGGGGACCTTCGCCGCGGCGGGGAAGCGCTTCGTCGCGGTCGTCGACGGCGTCGCGAAGAAGCACTTCACCTCCGTCAGCGTGGTCATGTCCTCGCCCGACGGCCGGCACTGGAAGCGTGCGGGCACGATCCATCCGCCCAAGGGGGCGAAGAAGTACATGTCGACCCAGGACGTGGCCGCAGGCAAGCGGCGGCTGGCCGTCCTCGCGACGGTTGGCGACCACGCCTACGCGGTCTTCACCAGCAAGGACGGCCGCAAGTGGAACCGGACGTCCGGGGTCGGCTCGGCGAAGAAGACACGCCTGATGGGCCTTGCCGTCACCGGCGGCGGGGCCGTCGCCGTGGGGTCGACGCGGGGAGCCGACACCGACCCGGTGGCCGTCCGCGCGAAGGGCGGGCACGCGAAGGCGATCGACCTTTCGAAAGTGTCCGGCATCCCGCGGACGCGGCACGTCCTGAACGCCGTCGCCTCCACCAAAGAGTCCTCCGTCGCGGTCGGCGGCGCCGGCAGCGGGGCGGCCATCTGGGCGAGCGACAGCGGCAGGAGCTGGCGACGGGTACGAAATGCACCGAGCGCCCTCGCGGCGCCGGGCGGACCGCACACCAAGGAGCTCCTCGACGTCGCGCACGGCGACCACGGGTGGGTCGCGGCCGGCATCGCCGACGACAGCGGCGACGAGACCCCACTCGTGCTCACTTCGCAGGACGGTACGTCGTGGCGTTCGGTCGGCGGCCGGCACGCGTTCGCGGCCCACACCCAAGGCAAGAAACGCGGGCCGCGGCGGGTCGCTCCTCAGGCGGTGGCGTACGGGCCCGCGGGGTACATCGTGGTGGGCTACCGGTCGAGCAAGGCGGGCGCGGCCGCGGCGGCGGTCTGGAGCTCCCGCGACCTCGGGAAGTGGCGACGCGGCAGGGGCGCCGGCGCCCACGACCTGGCGGGAGCCAAGGGCGTCTCGCGGAAGATGCTGGACGTGACGGGCGGCTCGTTCGGGTACGCCGCGGCCGGCGTCACCACGCGGGGGATCGACGCGAGCCCAGCGTTGTGGACGTCCAAGAACGGCGCCGGCTGGACCCTTCGGCGGGTGAAGGCGCCGCGGGCCGCCGACGCGGGCAGCCTGCGCCAGATCGCGGCCAGCGGCGACACGATCGTGGCTCTCGGGATGGCCACGGTGACCGGCAAGACCCACGATCCCGCGGACGACAAGGCCTTCCCGTTCGCCAGCGTGTCCCGCGACGGTGGCGGGACCTGGACGACGAAGAGGCTGCCCAAGGTCAAGGGAAACGCGTACGTCACCGACCTCACCACGACGCAGGACGGGTTCGTCGCCGTGGGCGTCACGGGGAAGGCCGGCCGCGGCGACGTCGTCGCGTGGTACTCCGGGGACGCGCGGTCGTGGCGGACGGTGGCACCCGGCCGTAAGGGCCTCTCCGGCCCGGGCGAGCAGCAGGTGAACGGTGTAGCGGCGCACGGCGGTCACCTCATCGGCGTCGGCTACTCGGCGGACTACCGGCACGACTCGCCCCTCCTGTGGCACGCGCGCCTCGGTCCCTGAGTCCGGGACCTGGACCCGACTGCCACTGCCCCGACGCGATTCCCAGAAGCGGTCTCAGGCGCGCGGCAGTGCCGCCCACCCGTCGAGCGCCTCGACGAGCCCGGCTGTCATCGGCAGCCGCGTCAGGTCGTCCCGCGTGGCCCAGCGCAGGTCGCTCGCGTCGTCGCTCGCGGTGGGCGTACCGCCCACGACCTCGGCGGCGTAGTCGCGGATCTCGTACACGACCCCGCCCGGGCCGTCCCGCTCGACCCGCCCGAGGAGCGGGCCGGTCGACACCTCGAGGCCGGTCTCCTCCCGCACCTCACGGGCGACGGCCTGGGTGCCGGTCTCGCCGGGCTCGACCCGCCCACCGGGGATCGACCACGCTCCCTCCGCCGGCGGATGGCCGCGGCGGATCAGGAGCAGGCGACCCGTCTGGTCGTACACGACCGCCCCGACGCATGGCACGCGCATGTCCGCAGCTTACGCACGACCTCCGGCGACCCCGCCGACGACGGCGCACTTGACGCGAGGCTGGTCGGGCGGCGACCGTTCTTTTGTCATGCGAGGATCACCAGCGTGTCCGCGGTGCGGCGGATACGTCGAGCCGCCCGGCCCGTGGACGAGCGCATGGAGCTGCGCGGCGCACGGCGACGTGCACCCCCTCCAGCCCGTATGTCGGCCGACCGCCGATGGACTCGCCGTCGTCGTGCGGGCCGCGCGAGTACCGGTGTGGCTGCCGTGGCCGCTTCCTGACCGTTGGCTCGTGACGGGCTTCGCCTACGCCGGCGACGAACACACGGGCGCGCGCGCCTGCGCGGTCGCCTGCTCTGGGCCCGCGCCGCTCGGCGGTCCCGGCGAGATGGTTCTCGTCGCCGAGGAGCCTGGGGTCGGCCTCGGCGCGACGTACGCCGGTCTGCCGGGCCCGGATCCGGGCGAGGGCTTCGGCGGCGGCGCGCCACACGCGAAGCTCCATATTCGCGGCCATCCCGCCCCGTTGTGGAGCATCGACAGCGGTTCCGACCGCGCGGTATTCGTCGGCGAGGCGATGGGGCAGTGGCTCTGGGCGGTACTGTGGCCCGCTGCCGCGGGGGTTCTGTTCCTCGAGCGTGTCGAGCTGACCGACCTGCGGGACGCCGGCCACGAGCTCGACCTACCGTATGGCGCGCTCTCCCCGCGCATCGCGATGTGACGACGGCGTCGTGACCAACTTCTCCTGCGTCGCTCCGTTCGGGCGGAGGGGCGGGCCGGAGCGGGGGCGCGAGACTGGTGGCGTGCGTATCGACCTGCACAGCCACAGCACGGCGTCCGACGGTACCGATCCGCCCGCCGAGGTCGTCCGGCACGCCGGCGACGCGCGTCTCGACGTCGTCGCGCTCACCGACCACGACACCGTGGCCGGTCACGTAGCGGCCGCCGCGGCCCTACCTCGGGGCATCGCGCTGGTTCCCGGAGCCGAGCTGTCCTGTGCCGTGGACGGGGCGAGCCTGCACCTGTTGGCCTACCTGTTCGACCCGGACGAGCCGCTGCTCGCGGGCGAGCGCTTTCGCCTGCGTACCGGCAGGGAGCGGCGAGCACGGGCGACGGTCGAGCGCCTGGTCGCGCTCGGCGCCGAGCTGACCTGGGGAGACGTACTCCAAGTGGCGGGCGATGCGCCGGTGGGCCGCCCCCACATCGCCCGCGCGATGGTCGCCGCCGGGGTCGTCCCCGACGCGGCGTCGGCGTTCACCCCACGGTGGATCGGTACCGGCGGGCGAGCCTATATACCGAAGTACTCCCTCGACCCCGTACGAGCCGTCGCCCTCGTGCGCGGGGCCGGGGGAGTGGCGGTGCTGGCCCATCCGTTCGCGGGCGTGCAGGGACGGTCGCACCCGGTGGCCACGATCAGGACGCTCGCCCGCGCGGGCCTCGCCGGCCTCGAGGTCGACCATCCCGAACACGGACCCGAGGCACGCCGCCGACTGCGGCGACTCGCGGATGAGCTGGGAGTCGTCGCCACGGGGGCGAGCGACGACCACGGCACACTCACCGGACACCGGCTGGGCTGCGAGACGACGCGGGAGGAGGCGTACCGTCGGCTCATCGCCCAGGCGACTGGCGCGTCGGTGATCTACCGCTGAGCGGCCGGTCGGAGTACGGCACGAGCGGCGCGGGGGAGGCGCTACTCTCCGGAGAACGAGTGGAAGGGGACCAGTGACGGCGCGAGTCGAGCGAGTCAGTGTGTCCGGCAGGGTTTCCCGCAGGGCTTCCGACAGGGTTTCCGGCGGGGGCACCGGCGAGGTCACCGAGGACGACGAGAGCCGGAAGATCGAGACCAACGTGTGGCTCGTGGGTGACGATGACGAGATCATCGTCGTGGACGCGGCCTTCGACGCCGGCACGATCCTCGACGCGGTGGGCGACCGGCACGTTCTCGCCGTCGTGTGCACTCACGCTCACGAGAGCCATTCGGGTGTGGCTGCGGAGGTCGCCGCGCGCGACGAAGCGCCCGTCGCCCTGCATCCGGCGGACGGGATCATCTGGGACACGATCCACGGTGGCGAGGCTCCGGAGATCAACATGGCGGACGGTGGGATCTTCGAGGTCGCCGACACCGAGCTGCAGGTGCTGCACACGCCCGGACACACGCCCGGCGGCGTCTGCCTCTACGCCGAGGAGCTCGCAGTGGTGCTGTCCGGGGACACGCTGCTGGCCAGCGGCCCCGGGCCGACCGATCGCAGGCACGCCGACTTCCCGACCCTGTTGACCTCCATCGGGGAGAAGTTGCTGACCCTTCCCGACGACACCCGCGTGCTCTGCGGCCACGATGAGGAGACGACCGTCGGCGCGCAGGACGGTCGCTTCGACACGTGGGTTTCGCGGGGGCCATGAGCCAGCTCGAGTTCGAGGGAGGGAGCGGCGAGCCAGGCGGGCGCGACCGGCCCGTGTTCCCGCGCCGGCTGTACCCGTGTACGCCCTCGCGCCTGAACACCTGGGTCGACTGCCCGCGGCGGTACCGCATGACATACCTCGACCGCCCGCGGCCGCAGAAGGGCCCGCCGTGGGGACACAACAGCCTGGGCGCGAGCGTACACAACGCCCTCGCCGGCTGGTGGCGGCTTCCGCTGGAGCGCCGGACCCCCGAGGCGGCGGGAACGCTGCTCGAAAGAGGCTGGATCGAGGAGGGCTACCGCGACGCCGAGCAGTCGGCCGCGTGGCGCGCGCGGGCCCGCGACATGGTCATCGGTTACGTCGCGGGCCTGGACCCTGCCGACGAGCCGGTCGGCGTCGAGCGCACGGTCGGCATGCGGACGGACAGGATCACGCTCTCCGGGCGCGTCGACCGGCTCGACGTGCAGCCGGGGGAGTCCGGCGACGAGGTGGTCGTCGTCGACTACAAGACCGGGCGTCACGTGCTGACCACGGACGACGCCCGCGGTTCGCTGGCGCTCGCCCTGTACGCCGTAGCCGCCGCCAGGGTGCTGCGCCGGCCGTGCCGAACGGTGGAGCTGCACCACCTGCCGTCAGGGGAGACCGTCTCCTGGGAACACTCCGACGAGACGCTGGCGCGTCACCTGAGGCGTGCCGAGGAGATCGCGGAGGAGGCCGCGGGCGCCGACGCCGCCTTCCGCGACGGTCTCCCGGAGGACCGGTACGACGAGGTGTTCCCGCCGCGGCCGGGTGCGCTGTGCGCGTGGTGCGACTTCGCCCCCCACTGTCCCGAGGGGCGCGCCGCGTACCGGACGCGTCGCCCCTGGGAAGGACTCGCGACCGAGGACGAGCCGCTGGCGTTACGGCTCCCACCAGATCGTGACGAGGTCGCGGCGCCCGCCCCCCAGCTCCTCCGGACACGCCGGGTCGACGCCCAGGTCGCGGAGCGCCTCCGCCACTTCGTCCCCGCGTTCCCGCGGGAGGCAGACACGCCGTCGGGTGACCTCGACGAGCTCCGCGAAGCTGTCGCACGTGCGGACGGCGCCCCGCGTCCAGCGACGTACGGACGGACGGTGACCGAGCGCCTCGATGATCGCGATCGCGTCGTCGGCGGTGGGCCGCCGCGGGCGGACGAGTCCGTGAAAACGCTCCCACAGTGGGTTGAGCGAGGTGAGCGGATGGCGCGCGGTGACCTCGACGACGACGCGGCGGCGCGCGTGGTCCGCGAGGGCGGTGACGACCCCCCCGACGTCGGGGGCGTTGTACAGCACGTGGTGACAGGTCACGACGTCGGCTGGCGGCACGTCGTGGGCGACGTCCGGCCAGCGGCCCTCCACGACCCGCGCCTTCGTACCCGCCGCATGCGCCGCGTCGGACAGGGAGCGGAGCATCGCCGGCTTCTCGTCGACCGCGGTGATGGCGGAGGCGCGCGGCGCGAGCGGGAGCGAGGCCGCGCCCCCTCCCGCGCCGACGTCGAGGACGGAACCGGCCGGTACGAGCGCTTCGTACGCGCGGGCGAAAGACGGTCCGCTCGGCTCTCGGAGCTGCTCCTCGGCGCGGCGGGTGAACGTTCGTGTCGGGAGCGTCCAGGGCGACTCGTCCACCGCGGCCAGGATCTCGTCGGGGATCGCCCACGAGGCGAGGTCGGCGCGCCACCGGTCGAGCAGCGCGGCCGGGTCACCCCCCGCCACTACCGGCCGGCTCCTGCAGCCGACGCTTCGCCCCCTTGAGGTGTGGTCCGTCGCGGAGCGAGGGGGGGAGCACCGTCAACGACCGGCGCATCGCGGCCGCGGACACCGTGGCCGTCAGGTCTGTCGTCGGCAGGCCGGGGGCCCCGTACATCCGTCGCGCCCAGCGCGGCATCAGCGCGAACGCGAGGCTCGCGACCGCCGCCCAGGCGGGCCGTGCCGGTGAGACCGACACCAGGGGCGGCATCGGCGGTGCGAGCACGAAGAAGGCGGCACGCCGGGCCTCGCGGGTCGTGCGCAGCTCGGGCCGAACGGTCTCGAAGTACGTGCGCAGCTCCTCGACGTCACCTGGCACGTCCTCGGCGTCCAACCCGACGAGAGTGGCGGAGGTGCGCTGTTCCGCGACGTACTGGTCGGCCTCCTCGTCGGTCAGCCGCATGCCGGCGCGGCACATCGTGGTGAGGAACGAGTCCGCCTCGCAGCAGTGGACCCAGCGCAGCAGGTCCGGTTCGTCGAGTCGGTACGACTCGTCCGTATCGGGATCGTGGCCGCGCAGGCGGGAGTGCAGGCGGCGGAGGTGTGTGGCTGCCCTGTCCACCCGTTCACCGGTCCCGTACGTCACCACGCCGACGTAGTCAGCCGTCCGCATCAGCCGGCCCCACGGGTCGGTCTTGAAGTCGGAGTTCTGGTAGACGCCCCACATCGCACGCGGATGCAGGGCCTGCAGATAAAGGGCGCGCAGACCGGCGACCCACATCATCGGGTCGCCGTGGACCCGCCACGTGACGGAGTCGGGGCCGAACAGGCCGGGGTCAGCGTCCATCTCGTCACCATGGTGACACGTTCGTGCTGCCCTGGCCGTTCGGGTGCCGCGCGCCGTTCGAGCATCCATGATCCGTTTTCGTGGTCAGGTCTGGCAGGATTCTCCGCTTCTCGACCACAAACGCGGATCACCAGTCGGGGTCGGCGGACAGTCGGGGTGCTCCGACCTCGACCGACCGCCAGAAGCGGAGCACCGCCCGCACCGTGGCCCCGGGCGCCTCGGCCGCGGGACTGTGACCGGCGCCGGTGAAGACCTCGGTCCGCGCGCCGAGCCGTTCCGCCATCGCGGCCTGCTGCTCGGGGGGCCACGTCTCGTCGGCCTCCCCGTACGCGACGAGGACCGGCAGGTCGACGGCGGCGAGCGCGTCTGTTTTGTCCGGCGCGGTGCGGAGGGTGTCGCCCATGCCGAGCAAGCCGGCGACCGCGTTGCCGACGAAGCGCCGGTGCTCGAACTCGACGACCTCGGGAGTACGGCGTGCGGCGGCGGGGTCGCCGGCCTTGAGTGCCTCCATGCCCTGCCAGACCGTCTCTTGGTCGTACTCCGCCAGGGCGCTCGCTAGGAGACGGCTCTGCTCCGCCCGCGGCCCGCCGATCCCCGCGGGGCCCGAGTCCAGCAGGGTCAGCGAGGCGAGCGCGTCCCTCTTGGCGAGCGCGTCCCTCTTGGCGAGCGCGTCCCTCTTGGCGAGCGCGTCCCTCTTGGCGAGCGCGTCCCTCTTGGCGAGCGCCGCCTCGCGGCCCACGAGCCCCCCGAGGCTGTGGCCGAGCAGGTGGACCGGGCTGCCCAGGGAGTCGATGACGGCTGCCACGTCGGCCGCGAGCGCGGCCATGGAGTACGCCTCGCGGTCATCGGGGCCGGGGGTCTCGTACTGGCCACGCAGGTCGAGCGCGACGACGCGGTACCCGGCGTCGGCGAGCGGCCGCAGGACAGCGATGAAGTCCTCTTTGCTGCCCGTGTAGCCGGGTGCCAGCAGCGCTGGCCGGCGCGACGCGTGACCGTCCGATCGGGGGTCGACGGGCGACCGCGCCTCCAACGCGGCGAACGCGCCGCGAGAGGTGTCGATGTCGCATCGGTGTACGCGCTCGGGCAGCGTGACGAAGGGAGGAGAGGACACGCGCCAACGATAACTGTCGGTCGGCGGGCGATCGCGTCGCCAGCCACACCGCACGCCCTACGCGGCCGCATCCGCCGCGGCCGCGTAGGGCGCAGGTCAGGAACGTCCGCCGCGGCCGCGACCCCGGCTACGCCGGCGGCGTGCGGCGCCGTGATCGGCCGTTCCGCGGTCGTCCCGGTGCCGATCTTGCGTCGCGGACACCTGCTCAACCGGCTGGCCGGCCCGCAGACGACGGCGCCTGCCGCCGCGGCCGCGGGGCCGCCCGTCGTGGGCGTCAGACCGAGGGCGCGACTCGTGTCCGGCGACCCGGCCCGAGGCGTCACGCGGGATGCTGAGCTGCTCGTAGAGGTGCCCGGAGGTGGAGTAGGTCTCCGGCGGGTCGGGGAACGGCAGGCCGAGCGCGGCGTTGATCACCTTCCAGCGCGCGATGTCCGCCCAGTCGACGAACGTCACCGCGATGCCCGCGCGACGCGCCCGGCCGGTACGCCCGGTCCGGTGGAGGTACTCGTTCTCGTCGGCCGGGCACTCGTAGTTGACGACGTGGGTCACGTCCTCGACATCGAGCCCTCGCGCCGCCACGTCGGTGGCGACGAGCACGTCGGCCTTGCCCCGACGGAAGTCTCGCAGGGCACGCTCGCGTTGCTGCTGCCCGAGGTCACCGTGCACGGCGGTCGCGGCGAACCCGCGGTCACCGAGCTCCTGTGCGAGCCGGTCGGCCGTGCGCTTGGTGCGGCAGAACACCATCGTGCGGCCGCGTTGCTCGGCTTGGAGCAGCCGCGCGAGTATCTCGCGCTTGTCCATCGGGTGCGTGCGGTAGACGTGCTGGCGGGTCTGCGGGACCGTACGGTTCTCCTCGACCTGCTCGGCCCTGATGTTGACGGGGCTACGCAGGTAGCGGCGAGCCAGGCCGACGATCTGCGTCGGCATCGTCGCGGAGAACAGCATCGTCTGTCGCTGGTCCGGTGTCAGGGCCAGAATGCGCTCGACGTCGGGCAGAAAGCCGAGGTCGAGCATGCGGTCCGCCTCGTCGAGTACGAGCACACGTACGTCGGACAGGTCGAGGTGGCGCTGGCGCGCGAGGTCGAGCAGCCTGCCGGGGGTGCCGACGACGACGTCGACGCCGCGCCGCAGGTCCCTGATCTGCGGCTCGTACGGGCGTCCGCCGTAGAGGGTGGTGACCCGAGCGCCGAGGCCGGCCCCCGCCTTCGTCAGGTCGTCGCTCACCTGGAGCGCCAGCTCGCGCGTCGGGGCGACGACCAGGCCCTGCGGGCGCCGGTCGTCGCCTGCGACGTCGATGCGCTGCAGCATCGCCACGCCGAAGGCGAGGGTCTTGCCCGTACCGGTACGAGCCTGGCCGGTCAGGTCCTTTCCGTCGAGCGCGATCGGCAGCGCCATCTCCTGGATGGGGAACGGCTCGACGATGCCCGCGGTCTCGAGGGCTCCGGCGATCTCCGGAACGGCTCCGAGGTCGCGGAAACCGTTCGATGTTCGCTTGTCTGTGGTCTGGGTTCGCTTGTCTGTGGTCTGGACGGTGGTCAGGATAGATCTCTTCCTAGAGTCGGAAAGTGTGCGAAGCCGGACCGCACATCCCTCTCAGCGTTTGCTGATCGCGCTCGCCTCGCGGACCGCTCTCGCGGCCACTCGGCTCGCCGCTCCGTGGACGCGTCTCGAGGCTCCGTCTGCCGACGGTGACGGCCGGTCGGACCTCTTGTCACGACGGCGGTCACTGGCATCATGTGCCAGTGTACCGGTCATAGCTGGTCGTGGCTCGCTACCCTGCGGGGTATGAACGAGCACGCGGCACTCGCGGGGCGCGACCCCGCCTACCGCGAGGCTGTCGCAGAGCTTCTCGGCGGCCTCGCCTACGCCGAGCTCACGGCGTTCGAGCGGCTCGCGTCGGACGCGTCGCTCGCTCCGAGCCTCGTCGACAAGGCCGCGCTCGCCGCGATGGCCGTGGCGGAGTTCGAGCACTTTCAGCTACTGCGGAAGCGCCTTGATGAGATGGGTACCGACCCCGACAAGGCGATGCAGCCGTTCGTCGCGGCCTTTGACGGTTTCCACGCCCAGACCCGGCCGTCCGATTGGCTCGAGGGTGTCGTGAAAGCGTACGTCGGCGACGGGTTCGCCGCCGACTTCTACCGCGAGGTCGCGACGTACCTCGATGAGGACACCGGCGCGCTCGTACTCGAGGTCATGGCCGATACCGGCCACGCGGCCTTCGCTGTGGACCGGATACGCCGGGCGATCGAGGTCGATCCGAAGGTCGCCGGTCGCCTCGCCCTCTGGGCCCGCAGGCTCGTCGGCGAGGCGCTGAGCCAGGCCCAGCGCGTCACCGCCGAGCACGAGGCACTGTCATCCCTGCTCGTGGGCGGGGTGGACAGGCCGGGAGCCGACCTCGCCGAGATCGGGCGGATGTTCGCGAGGATCACGGAGAAACACGCGCGACGGATGTCGGACATCGGGCTGTCAGCCTGACCCGCCCCATCCGAGGGGCACCGACCTCGGCTTCGGTCCATCGCCGCGTCGTCGGGTCACCTGATGCTGCGGCGAGGTCCCCCGCCCAGGGCGCCACGCGCCCGCACCCGCTCGTACAGCGCCACCAGGCCAGCGGCGAGCAGCACGGAGACGATGAACGAGATGATGCTGTGGCCGCCTCCGATGATCGCGGCGGTGATGAACCCGCCGACCAACGCGCCGACGACTCCGATCAAGAGAGTCCACAGGAACCCGATCGCCTGGCGTCCGGGAAGGACCAACCGGCCGAGTCCGCCGACGATGATGCCGATCACGATGTACCAGATGATGTCGAGGATCATCAAAGCTCCCTGAAGATGTACGGCGCGTCTGATCGGCTAACGCTTCGGCGCCTCAAAGTGTGCCGAAGCCCACCTGGTGTGGTTCGGGCTCATCGATCTCGACGTAGCCGAGCTTGTCAATCGGGACGAGGACGGTGCGCCCGTGGTCATCGGCGAGGGTGAAGACCCCCTTGTCGCGGGCGAGCGCCTCGACGAGTGCCCGCTGGATCTCGTCGGCTGAGGTCGAGGTCTCGAGAACAAGCTCGCGTGCGAGAGACTGGACGCCGATCCTTACCTCCACGGCGCTCCCTTTCCGCCAGGTACCCGGGACGGTCACGTCCCGATGGCTCGCAGAGTAGCCGACCCTCCGCGTGATCCCGCGCCGCTACGCGGCGGGCGAACAGCGCGGGCCGACAGGCGACCGCCCGACCGCTCACGGGCAACATCCGTGTGTACAGGGGGCGTCCCGGCCCACTCACGGGCAAGATCCGGGTTTGCGGTCCGGAGACGCAGGGTGATCCGCTTCCGTACCGCAGAAGCGGATCTTGACGGTGCGGCCGGTGTGGCAGCGCGCGGGGGTCTGAGGGTACGAGCCGGGGGTGGCGCGGATGCTCGGACGCCGGGCTGTGGCCTGGTCGGGGGTCTGAGGGTACGAGCCGGGGGTGGCGCGGATGCTCGGACGCCGGGCTGTGGCCTGGTCGGGGGTCTGAGGGTACGAGCCGGGGGTGGCGCCGACGCCGGGGCGCAGGCGCGGGACCGGGGGGCGCGGCGGCCGGATCAGCCGGTGAGCGGGAACCCGCCGATCCCTCGCCACGCCAGCCGGGCCAGCAGCTGCTCGGCCTCGTCCTTCGAGACCGTCGGGGAGGACGCGAGCCAGTAGCGCGCGCTCACCTCGGCCATGCCCACCAGTCCCATGGCGAGCACGTGGGCTTCGGAGCTGGAAACGCCGGTGTCCTCCTGAATGACCTGGCTCACCATCTCCGCGCAATCCCGGAGGGTGCGTTCGACGCGGGCACGGACCGGCGGGAGGTTACGCACGTCGGACTCGAAGACGAGACGGAACGCCTCTCCCTCGCGGGACACGAAGTCGAAGAAGGC
>JBOHCT010000125.1:0-13111 GCA_050699055.1 Streptosporangiaceae bacterium
CGCCCGGGCGGCCCGCGCCCGGGCGACGACCGTGTCGACCATGGCGGCGCAGGCACCGGTGTCGGGCGTCTCGGCCAGTTCCCGTGCCTCACGGCTGGTGAGCAGGTGACTGGCCACGAGCGTGTCGGTGAGGTTCTGCCCTGCCTCCTGGCCGCGACGCAACACCTCCTGCAGCCTGGCCTGCGCCTCGTGCTTGCCCAGCCGAGGCGCCAGCCGGGCAAGGACGCGCTCGCTCGCGCCGTACCCACCGTGCCGGCGCAGGTTCTCCGCCATGGCGTCCGTGTGCACCTCCAGCCCGTCGAGGAGCCCGACGGCGACCTGGAGGGCGGCCGCGGTCAGCAGACACGCCTCGGGGAGCGCCACCCACTCCGCTTTCCAGCCGCGGCCGTCCCGCTCGTGCTGCTGTGCCATTCCCTCGAGCATGACGCCGGCCTGTGCCCGGACGAGGCGGGCGAGGGTGTCCAGGTGCTCGCCACGCTCGGGGTTGCGCTTGTGCGGCATCGTGATGCTGGACACGGCCTCGTCGCTGGCCGGCTCGGCGAGTTCCCCGAGCTCCGGCCGGGCCAGCTCGTACACCTCGTTGCCGATGCGCGCGAGCGTGCCACAGATGAGCGCCAGAACCTGGCTGAACTCCACCTGCCGGTCGCGCGCCGTCAGCCAGGAAATGCCGGGGTCGCGAAGACCCAGTCCCGCGCAGAAGCGGGCCCGCACGGCGATCCCCCGGCCCTGGTAGAAGACGAGGGTGCCCGAGCCGCCGCCGAGTTGCCCGACGAGCCAGCGGGGCCCACCCTCGCGGAGTCGATCCAGGTGGCGCCGCACCTCGTCGGCCCACGACGCGGCCTTCCAACCGAACGTGACGGGGGCACCCGGCTGGCCGTGCGTCCGGCCGGGCATCGCGGTCGTCCGGTGCTCGACCGCCAACGAGAGAAGAAGCCCCTCGACCCGTCGGAGGTCGCGCCACACGATCGCCCCGACACGGCGCATGGCCAGGCCCGTCCACGTGTCCGTGATGTCCTGCACCGTCGCCCCGACGTACACCTGATCGCAGGCCTCCCGCGGGAGGACGGCCCGCAGCGCCCGGACCAGCCCAAGGGTGGAGTGCGAGGTCAGACGGGTCTGCTCCGCGGCGTAGTTCAGGTCGAGGCGGTCCACATCGGCGCAACGCGCGATGGCGTCGGCGGCGGAGGGGGGAATCACGCCCTCCGCGGCCTGGGCGCGGGCGAGGGCGACGAGGACGTCGAGCCAGCCCTGCAGGCGTGCCCGCTCGTCCAGAAGGGCGCGGACCTCGGACGTACCCCACAGGTGGGCGTAGAGCAGCGAGTCCGTGATGCGGGCGCTCATGACGCGTGTGCGGCCGCAGACTCACCCGCGGTGGCGCCCGCGAGGTCCACGGCGGCGGCCAGACCGTCCCGGATCTCGGCGAGCGAAGCGCCCCAGGGGACGATGACGATCCTGCCGTCCGTCTCGATACCCTCCTCGCGCATGCAGCACTTGGTGAGGACGACCGCGTCTGCCGGGATGTCTTGCCGACCGACCAGTTCGCGTGGGCACATCTCCACGGTCGGGACATTCTCGCCGTAGAACCAGCGGTGGATGGCCCTGGAGCGGGCGCAGCCGACGAGCGTCCAGTCCGCCCGCTGAGGGATCTGGTCCAGGAAGGAGACCTCGGCTCCCTCGATCTCGACGCCGCTCCCCCGGCATGGCAGCAGGTAGTGGGCCGACGGCCGCTCTCTCGCGAGGTCGGCCAGGTCGACGACCTCGGGCACGAGTTCGACCGGCGGCAGGTCGTCCGCGAGGTCGAGGACCCGGCTCGCCTGGTCGACCAGCTTCGGCGGCCCCGGCGGCGCCACCTCGACGACGTGCACCCGTAGGGGGGACGGGTCCACAATGACGTTGACGTGCTCGTAACGGCCCTGGACGACCACGCACCTGGCGCCCGGGGCATGCTCGGCGGCGGCCCGTGCGAGCTGGCTCGGCACCCCGACATCGGTGCCGGGCGACCGCACGTAGGCGGTCTCGCCCGGGCGGGCGAGCAGCCGCACCGCGGTGATCTCCGAGAACAGCGGCCCCTCGGTGTGCTTGTCGACCTCGACGAGCGCGGTTTCCGCGCCTGCCCGGACGACGATGTACCGGGTCCGCCGGTAGGCCGGGCGGCCACGAAAGTGCGTCCGGAGCCTCCACTCGTCGAGAGGCACGTCGACCTCCGTGACGGCGACGGCACGGTACCGGGACGGCACCAAGTTCATCTCCGCTCTCCCACGTGGTCGCCGATCCCGCACCACGGCCTTGTCGTCGTCTGGCCGACCCCGAACGTGTCGGCCCGCAGGCCGAGCCGGAGCGTCTCCAGCCCGAGCGCCTCGGCGGGCCGAACGTTCGCGAGGTTGACGTCCGGGCCGTACCGCTTGACGAACCACGCCTGCTGGTCCTTGCGCGGGGCCTCGAAGACCACGCAGTCGATGCTTGCCGCGTCGACCACAGCCTCCACGACGTCCCCGCGGACTGCCCCCGTCGCGGCGTACGTGCCGACGGTCCCGCTCTCGCGTCCCTCGGTCAGCACCCACGTGGCCCCCGCCGCGAGATCGCGAGTGGCCGCGTCCGCCCACTGGTGCGGTGTCAAGGACGCCTCGGGCCTCTTCATGCCGACCTCGGCTAGGACGATGAAGCGATCGGCGGCCGCCGTGATGAGGCGTTCCTTGTCGCCGCGGCTCATCGGAACGGTTCCCGCGGAGACCTCCACGCACGGGAAGCCGCTTTCCGCGGCCCAGTCGAGGAATGCCTCCGTCCGGCCCTGGGCCCACGCGATCTCCAGCAAGGTACCGCCGGGACAGGCCAGAACACGGTGGTCCGCGAGCAGTTTCAACTTGGCGTCCAGACCCGGGTCGAGGTAGGCGGTCCCCCACCCAAGCTTCCATACATCGACGCAGTCGCCGCTCGTCTCAAGCAGGGCCGGTGCCTCAGCAGCGGGGAGTCCGCCGTCGAGAACATGGGTGATCCCGACCCCACGCGGCTTCGCCGAGCGTGCGGGCAGGTCCAGGAAGTCGCGGTGAGTCACGATTCCTATGGTAGAAAAGGATTTACTTTAGTGCAAGACTCGCAGGTGGTCCGCCAGCGCCCGGCGGAGGGGATGGGGAGATGCCACAGCGATCGGCGAGACACCAGTGCGCCGACCCGGCGACCATTGCCCGGGATGCCCGTGCCAACCCGAGCCTACTCGCGAAGGCCCCGATCGGGCTCATCGGCGAGGTCCTCGGCGGCACGGACTGGCTGGGGGGGCCGGGCGACGACGGCGCGGTCGTCGAGGATCGCGGGAGCTGCCTCGTCGTCGGCGGTGAGGCGATCTTCCCGCCGTTTGTGGCCGCAGATCCCTTCGGTGCGGGCGTGGCCGCCGTCCTGACCAACGTCAACGACCTCGCCGCGATGGGCGCCACCCCGCTCGCCCTCGTGGACACCTTCGCCGGCACGGAGCCGGTGGCCCGCCGCGCGCTCGAGGGCATGCGGTGGGCCTCCGAGCTGTACGACGTGCCGATCGTGGGAGGACACCTCACCGTGAGGGACGCCGCCCCCGCCCTGTCGGCGTTCGGGCTCGGCCGCACGGATCACACGCTCTCTGCCCGCCGTGCAGCCGCAGGCCAGACCCTGATGCTCGCCTGCTGCCTCGACGGGCGGATGCGCGCGGACTTTCCCTTCTTCCCCTCGTTCGACGAGCGTGGGACGCGGCTCGCCGGCGACGTCCGGCTGCTCGCCGAGCTGGCGGATAGAGGCCTGGTCGCGGCGGCCAAGGACGTGAGCATGGCCGGGCTGCTGGGCTCGCTCGGCATGCTGCTCGAGTATGGGCGCCTTGGCGTCACGGTCGACCTCGACGCCGTCCCGGTACCAGCCGACGTCCCCTTGACCCGCTGGTTGAGCTGCTTCCCGTGCTTCTCCTTCCTGCTGTGCGTACCACGAGGGGCGGAGGACGCCTGCGCGGAGGCCTTCGGCGACCGTGACCTCGTCGCCCAAGCGATCGGTGTGCTTGACGGCACCGGCGTGCTGCGGGTCTCGACGGGCCGGGAGTCGGCGCCCGTCTTCGACCTCACCGCCGAGTCGGTGACGGGCCTCCCGACACATTCGCCGCGGCCAGCGCGATGACCATGCGTTGGTGCGGGACGCCGACGTAGTCCTCGAGCCCGCCCACCCGGCGCCACCCCAGGTGCTCGAAGAAGCGGGCGTTGTCCGGTTGGATGTAGGCCACCATCTCGCGGCCGCCGCACTGACCGGCGACGCGGACGGCGAACCGTACGAGGGGAGCGCCGAGTCCGTGATGGCGATGGTTATCGAGGACCGCGAGCCGGTCTCCCTTCCACAACCCGGCCGCGCGGTCCAGGGGGTAGAGGCGGACCGCGCCCCGCACGCGGCCGTCGACGAGCCCGACCACGTGAATAACGTCGGGCGCGTCGTCGTGCCCGTCGCCGTCATCGACGGGGAAGATGCCCTGCTCCCGCACGAAGACCTGGCGGCGCACGGCGTAGTGGGCCGCCAGGTCCGCGGCAGAGGCCGCGGGCCGGCACTCGAGGCGGGGAGCACGCCCCTGGGCGGTTTCCGTCGCGGCCGGCTCAGCTGCCGGAGATGACGGGGAGCTGCATACGTCCCTGGCGGTCTTCACCGTCCGGCCCTCCCTGTTCGAGCAGGCTCATCGCCGAGCATGCCTGGCAGCGGGCACACCCGGCCGCCACGCCGCTCGCGCGGATGCCACGGGCGGCGAGGTACGGAGCGACCTGTCGGTAGATCGTCTCGGTGTACTCGGGGGACGGCGGCAGCAGATCCGCCATCAGGCTGCCGACCGTGGGGCGGAGCGGCACGACGAACGGGTACACGCCCATGTCGATCGCCCGACGGCAGCCCTCTACTGTGGCCCTTGGGTCCTCGCCCATGCCGAGAATGACGTACGTCGACACCTGGCCCTCGCCGAACGCGGCGACGGCACGTTCCCATGCCAGGAAATAGCCCTCGATACCGGTGCGCGCCTTCGCGGGCGCGATGCGGGCGAGGACATCCGGGTCGAACGACTCCACGTGGATCCCGACCGAGTCGACGCCCATGTCACGAACCCGGTCGATGGCGTCGAGGTCGCGAGGTGGCTCGAACTGCGCCTCGACGGGCAGCCCGGCGGCCTCCTTGATCGCCCGGCCGCAGCGCCCGACATACGACGCACCCTTGTCCGGCGTCGCCGTGCTCCCTGTGGTCAATGTGGCGTCAACCGCGCCGTCGAGCTCCTTTGCCGCGACGGCCACCTCGGCGAGCATCTCCGGTGTCTTCTTGGCGATGGTACGACCAGCCCGGAGGCTCACCTCGATGGCGCAGAAGGCGCACTGATCGCTCTTTCCCCAGTACGCGCAGGTCTGCAGCACCGTGCTGGCGAACGAGTCGAGGTGCATGAGCCCGATCTGCCAGTACGGGATGCCGTCTTGGGTCTTCAGGTCGTAGTAGCGGGGCCGCTGCGACGGTCTGGCCGAGGCGAGACGCTCCCCGTCGCGGTAGACGCCCCAACCGTCGTCCTCCCCCCGCAGGACGTACGGGGAAGAGTGCGCGTACTGGGCGCTCGTGGGCACCGTGGCCGCCACCCCATCGATCCACAACATGCCCGCGTCAGCGGGGCCGGCGCCCCCGCGCCTGCTCTCCAACGGCACCTCGACGCGCAGGCCCTGGCTTTGCAGCTCCGCGATCAGGTGCGCGAGCCGGACCGAGCCCCGCAACCCAGTCGGCTCCGATGTCCGAGGGATGTGACGGGGTGGCGAGTCACCCATGGTGTCCCCCTCACCGATCGCCCGCTCTCTCAGGCTGATCTTCGGGATACGACATGTCTTTCTACTATAAGATACGTAACGCCAGCCGGGGCAAGACCCCCGCGGGTCCGACTGCGGCGGGTCAGGCGCCTCGACACGTGGGATTGCTAGGCGAGCCGTCGATGAGCCTCGGCCAGCGCCGCCTCCCACGCCTCGAAGTCGGTGTACTCATCGGGCCGAGCGGCGAGGTCCTCACCCGGCCGCAGGCGACCCGTCTCCGGATTGAGCCGCGCCCACTGCAGCCGGTACACCGCACGAGCGAATGTCTCGTCCGGCTCGACCGACGCGATCAGGGCCGCGCCGGTCGCGACGTGGACATCGATACGGCGGTAGGGCGTCACGAGCGCCTCGCTCGGGTCTCCGAACTGCTCTACGACCGCCCAGGTCCGCCCCTCATCCCGGGCCAGCGACACCCGAGCGAGCCGGGCTCGCAGCGTGCGTTCCCCCGTGATCTCACGGCTGCGCATGGCGAGCGCGATAGACGCGACGAGGTCGAGCCGCAACCCGGCGGTCGATACGCCCGCCTCCTCCGCGGCTTCCGCGGCCCTGGTCTCCGCACGGTCTACGAATGCGAGTAGAGAGGCCAGGTCAGGGCACTCCGGTCGGAGCGTGTCCGCGGTCCGTCGCACAAGAATCATGGACCGCTCGTAAAGGTCGGGCGCGGCCAGCACCATGTTCGAGATCTCCGCGGAGGCAGCCGCCCAACTCCGACGGATGCGCGCAGGGACCTTGGACTCGCCGGCCTCCCCGCGGAGGGCCTCTCCGGCGGAGACGGCCTGCCACGCTTCGCCTTCCTGCACCACGATGGCCCAATCTCTACTATTCTCAACGTATCGTTACCTATACGATGTGAACCGGGACCCCGCCCATCCAGGTGTCGCAGCGTACGTCTGATTGGACGACGGCGATGAGCAGGACGTCATGACAACGACCATGACACGGACCGCTGTCGTCGCGCTCGGCGGGAACGCGCTCACCAAGGCCGGCGAGGCCGGATCGTACGAGGAGAAGGTGCGGAACGCCGCATCCATGGGGACCGCGGTCAAGGGTGTCCTCGACTCGGGCTGGCGCGTCGTGATCGTGCACGGTAACGGTCCGCAGGTCGGAAACCTCGCTATCCAGCAGGAAGCCACAGACCTGGTGCCGGCTCAACCCCTGGACTTGCTCGGTGCCATGACGCAGGGGGAGCTGGGCAGCCTCATCGCCCGCGCCGTCGACGCGTTGTGCGGGCGAGGAACCGTCGTGCCTGTCGTCACTCACACGGTTGTCGACGCTGAGGATCAGGCGTTCCGCGACCCCACCAAGCCGATCGGCCGCTTCTTCACCCGAGAAGAGGCCGACAGGGTCGCGGCCGATCGAGGCTGGACGATGCGTGAGGACGCCCACCGCGGCTATCGCCGGGTGGTTCCCTCGCCCGAGCCGGTCGACATGCTCGAGCTCTCCGGGGTCCGGGCGCTGATCGGGGCGAACAAGATGGTTGTCGCGGCTGGCGGCGGGGGGATTCCGTTGGTCGCGACCGCCGACGGCTTCAGGGGCGTCGATGCGGTCATCGATAAGGACAACGCGGCGTGCCTGCTGGCGATCGCACTCCCGGCTCAGGCTCTGCTCTTCGTCACGGCCGTCGAGACCGTCTTCGTCGACTACGGCACACCCAGGCAGCGACCGCTGCGCCGCGTCTCGAGCGACGAGGCCCAGCGTTACCTCGACGACGGCCAGTTCCCCGCAGGCAGCATGGGCCCCAAGGTGAACGCGGCGCTGCGCTTCTTGCGCGAGGGCGGCGAGGTCGTGGTCATCACCACCCCGGAGTTGCTCGCCGCGACTCTCGTCGATCCCACCCCTCGCACAGGGACTCGGATCGAACGGGCCGCGGCGCCCGCGGAGCCCGTACGATGACCACTGCCCGCACCCGCGTCCTCAAAGACGCCTATTTCGACTCAGTCATGCTGCTCGGCGCGGCACGCGCCATGTCGGAAGTCGAGACGGTGAGCTGGGCGACGGCCGTGATGGCGACCCCAGCCAACGTCGAGTCGCTCGGCGAGGAGGGGTTTTCCGTCGATGGGCCGGCCGGTTCGGGCGACCTCGTATTGGCCGCCCGCGCCGACACCTCCGACGCCGCCGATGAGGCCCTGTCGGCCGGTGAACGCACCCTGCGGGAGGCGCGCTCGGCGACAACGGACGAGCCGACCGCCCGTTCCAACCGGACTCTGGAGGAGGCCGTCTCCCGCAGCCCGTCCGCGAACGTCGCGGTGGTGTCGGTGCCCGGGGAGTACGCAGCGATGGAGGCGCACAAGGCCCTGACCGCCGGCCTGCATGTGCTGCTGTTCAGCGATAACGTCCCGCTGGACCAGGAGGTCGAGCTCAAGGACCGTGCCGCTCGGCTCGGGCGGTTGGTGATGGGCCCGGGAGCCGGCACCGCCGTCCTCGGCGGCACCGGGCTCGGCTTCGCCAATGCCGTCCGCGGGGGACGAATCGGTGTCGTCGCCGCCGCCGGCACCGGCGCGCAGGAGGTCATGAGCCTGCTGGATCGATGGGGCATCGGGGTGTCGCAGGTGATCGGCGTCGGCGGTCGCGACCTCTCCGAGCCGGTCGGTGGGCAGATGGCCGCCCTCGCGGTCCGCGCGCTCGACGCGGATCCTGACACGGACGCGGTCCTGCTCGTCTCCAAGCCGCCGAGCGAGTCGGTCGCCCGGACGGTGACCAGGCAGTGCGACCGCAAGCCGCTGGTGACAGCGCTGATCGGCCAGGATGCGTGGGATGATCGGCCCGCCGGGGTCGAGTTCGCCGAGACGCTCGAGCAGGGGGCTGCACTGGTGTCCGCGGCCGTGGGTGCGCAGGCGCCGGATCTCGCCGAGGGCCTGCCTCGCCAGGCCGAGGCCGCCGTCAAGGACCTCCCGTCGACTCGGAGATCCGTGCGGGGCTACTTCTCCGGGGGCACGCTCTGCTCGGAGGCGCAGGTGATCCTTACCCGGCACCTCGGCCCTGTGTACTCCAACGTCCCGCTCCAGGAGGGGCGTGGCCTTCCCGCGCCCGCCGGCAGTCACATCCTCCTGGACCTGGGAGAGGAGGAGTACACGAAGGGCCGGCCGCATCCGATGATCGACCCGGCAGCCCGCATCGAGGTCCTCCGCGCCGAGGCCGGCGACCCCGGCGTCGCCGTCGTGCTCCTTGACGTCGTCCTCGGCTACGGCGCCCACCCCGATCCCGCCGGGGTGCTCGCCCCCGTGTGCGCCGAGCTCATGGGCGACGGCGGACCCCGGGTCGTTGCCTACGTCCTCGGGACCGCGGGCGACCCGCAGGGGCTCGACGCACAACGGAACGCGCTCGAGGAGGTGGGTTGTATCGTCCCGGCCACCGGGGCCCGCGCCGCCCACGCCGCCGCCGCGATCGCCACGCGCAAGCCTGACATCGCCGAGGTCGTCCCGTGACCGTCCCGCCCACACGACGCCCCGTCGCGCTCGTCACCTACTCTGCGAAGCCACGCGGAGGCGTGGTCCACACCCTCGCCCTCGCAGATGCACTACACGCCCGTGGCCACCCGGTCCACGTCTTCGCCCTCGGCGACCCGGAGGCCGGCTTCTTCCGGCCCGTGCGGGCGCCGTACACGATATTCCCTGCGCCCGCGCATCTCCCCACGCTCGAGGAAAGGGTCTTCGCCTCCATCGACGCGCTGGAGGACGGCCTCGCCGCCGAGGCTGACGGGTACGGCGTCCTCCACACCCAAGACTGCATCGCGGCACGGGCCGCCTCCCGGATACGCGACCGCGGTTGGCCCCTGACCGTCGTCCGCACCGTCCACCACGTCGACGACTTCACCAGCCAGGTCCTCGTGGACTGTCAACGCCAGGCCATCCTCGAACCCGACGTCATCCTGGCGGTAAGCGAACACTGGCGCACCCTGCTTGACCAGAAATACGGAGTGAACTCCGGGGTGGTTCACAACGGCGTCGACGTGTCCCGATTCCGTTCGGTGGACCAAGCACTTACGGCGAGGCTACGCCGCGCGGCGGGTGCTGCGGATCGCCCGTTGCTGCTCTCGGTCGGGGGCATCGAGCCACGGAAGGGCAGCGACACCCTCGTCCATGCGCTAAGTGAGCTGAAGCGGACACGTCTCCCCTCTCCCGTCCTCGCCGTCTTGGGCGGTCAGTCTTTCCAAGACCACCGGGCGTATCGCGATCGGGTACTCGACAAGCTGCCGGGCCTAGGCCTCGAACTCGGCCACGATCTCGTCCTGCTCGGGACCGTTCCCAACGACGAGGTCCCCGGCTGGTACGCCGCGGCCGACGCTCTCGCCTTCCCCTCGGTAAAGGAAGGCTTCGGGCTCGCGGTCCTCGAGGCGATGAGCGCCGGCCTCCCCGTAGTCACCTCGGACCTCCCCGTGTTTCGCGAGTATCTGGCGCACCGCCGAGAGGCCCTGCTCGTGCCCGTCGGCGATGTTGCAGCGCTGCGTGACGCCCTGGCGAGCATCACCCACGACGACGAGCTGAGAGAGCGCCTGCGGACGGCCGGGTACGCTACGGTACGGCGATTCACCTGGTCGGCGTCCGCAGCAGAGCACCAGCAACTCTACGACGAGCTGCCCCTGTAGCACTCGGCTGTTGGCGAAGCGCGGTACGGGAGCAACTGTCGCAGGCAAGACGCGCATTACCCCCCACCGGCCCGCCGCTCCCCCACCCGTTCACCCGGTTTCATGCCACGAACCATGCCACGCGCAGACCCTGCAAGACCATAGGCGACCCGCACCGCCGGCCCCTGCCGACGGGCACCGCACCAGTCACGATGCCTGACGCGCACGCGTGGCGCGTTCGGCGACGAACGCGAGGAGCGCACTGGCCGGAATGGCGACGTCACCGCCCGCGACCTCCCGGGCCAGCCTCTCCTCCAGCCACTCCCGCATCAGCTGAGTCGTGCCCACGCCACGGGCCCGGGCCGCATCCCGCAGCGCGTCCATCACCGGCTTCGGCAGACGCAGCGACGTCACCACCATCGGCTCCGCCGTGACCGTGTCGTCGCGCTCGGCGCGCTCGATCTCCTCGACCAGCTCGTGGGTGTCGTAGTAGTCGGCCAGCTCTTTGATCTGAGGGTCAGTCAGCTTCGGCATAGCGGTCACCTCCCCTTGCGACGGAACAAGCGCTTCTCGGTCGCGGTCATCTCCCGCTCCCGGGACGTCACCACAAACACCGTGCCCTCGTCCTCGTCCTGAGAGACGACGACGACAAGACGCCGACCCGCCGTGGTGGTGCCGAGAACAACGGTGGTGTCGTCGCGGCCCTTCGCGGTCCAGCGCGGCGCGGAGTACAGCACCTCCTCGACCTCGGCCGCAGTGACACCATGACGAGCGATATGCGCCTCCGACCAGTCCGTCCATCTCACCGCACCGAACACACCCACTATACTACGAACGTATTACGCCTCCCGTGAGCGGAACCGAGAACGCCCGGTACCACGAGATGAACAGGGCCGCCAGAACCACGCCGCCGACCAGACAGCAGCTGCGACACCACCGGGGCGAACCGCCCGCCGGGCGCCGCCAGCCGCGCAGGAGCGGGCCGGCCCAGGCAGGTGGACCCGGCGTCGCCCTTGAACAAGGCCCGAAAGCCGTCGCAGACGTCGACTATCTCATGCCACGCGGCACCGCGGTGGTCGCGCGATGAAACATCGCCGCAGGTCAGGCAGGTGGGGCGGGCGGGACTCGAACCCGCGACCGGAGGATTATGAGAGCCACGCAGTGTGTCGCCACGTTCGTGACCTGCGCGTTCGCCTCGTGCGTCGCGCTCGTCGGCGCTCGTTTCGCACCCTGTGCGGGAGTTTCATTGGCGCGCCCATTGGCGCAGTGGCCCGCAGCTCGCTGCCGGGTCGCTTGCTGAGGCGGGGCGCTTCCTGTCCGTAGATGAGGCCCAGACTCCCACGCACAGTAACCGCAGCCGGTGATCGTACCCAGAGGCGCCCATACTCCGTGGCGTTTCCTCCAGACCGGCGGTCTGGCCCGGTCAAGCCTCGACACCTAGCAGGACGGCGATCTCCCCCAACTACCTATAGGACAGCTTCAACACGCCGAGCGCTACCCCAGGCGGAGGTTCGAGATGGGAAGATCGCGACGATCTGGGATGTTTACCCCGGCGACGTGTCCCCATTCGAGGATCCCTCCACCGCATATCAGCGGCCAGCGTCAGGGGAACAGAGTGAACGCGGTGCAGTGACGAGGGCGTACGACAGTGAAGTCTCGTCGGTCCAGTGTGGCCACCTGGGTGACGTGCAGGCGTTCGGCCAGCGCGATCACCGAAACATCGGTGGGGTCAAGCCGGGCATCCAGGTAGGTGCGGGTGAGTTCGACCATGCGGGTGATGTCCTCGTGCAGAAGCTCGACCAGGTCGAGGCTGCCGGCGGCGATGTCGGCGCTCATGCGCTCGAGGAAGGCCGCATGCGCCTCGGCGCCCACCCGGGTGTTGACCAGCCAGCAGGACTCGATCAGCACCGTGGATGGCAACAGCAACGGTCCCGGAGGTGGGTCGGCGAAGAATTGAGCGCAACGCTCGTGATCTTTATCATCGACGCGGGCGGCCGCGACGATCGGGCCTGTGTCCAGCAGTGTCGTCACGCGGGCCGGGCGAACTGCTCACGCAGGTACTCCTCGTGTCGCTCGGCCAGGTCGGCAGGCCCTCCCGTGAGCGCACCCACGAACGACAGTCGACGTCGCGGGTGTTCTCTCCGCTCCGTGAACTCGCGCAGCAACGCAGCCGCGTCAGACACCTTGTCGTCGTCGACAGCGTCGACAAGGCGATGCAGCTCCTCCCGCGTCGCGGTCATGGCGGCAATTCTACAAGCATCCGTATGAGCCTGGACGAAGACGCGACGCCACGACCGCTGCCCAGGATCGAACCACTGGACTGAGAGAGAGCATGTGATGAGCGACCGACCAGCCAAGGTCCGCGCCGTGGACTTGCTCGCCGGCCGCCAGGTGCGGGCGACCGTCGCTGACGGTATCGTCCGTGATATCGACCTGGGCGCGCTGCTGTCGGGGCTGGTGGTGGCAGAGTTGCGCGACGACGATGCGGCCCTCGCCGGGTGCGCGTCGACCCCGAGCTGGGGACCTTGGTGTGGCCGAACGGCGCCGACATCGACCCAGACGTTCTCCACGGCGATCACGCCCCCGCCGACCAGGGGACCCACACCTCCGGAAGTAGTTGGACCTCACGTCACGTGACCTGCGGTTTCTCAAGCCAGGTGCTATGCGTAATAGTTTAAACTCTGGTAGAGTACTGGCATGTCGGCAGCGGTCGCGGCGATCCTGG
>JBOHCT010000126.1:0-12969 GCA_050699055.1 Streptosporangiaceae bacterium
CTCGGCGGCTGTTCCATTTCCGAGGAAGTGGAACAGCCGCAGCAGCCGTCAACCAGCCAGCCCGGCGGCCACCCGAAACGTCCCACAACATGTCCCACAACGGGTGTTCCGGAACCTCGTTTCGTCGGTGACTTCCGGTACGGTGCCCGGCATGGATCTTGGCTACGCCCGTGTCTCGACCACCAAGCATTCCCTCGACCGACAGCTCGACGCCCTGACCGCCCGCCGACATCACCACCGAACGGATCTAGGTCGACAAGAAGACCGGCGCCACCGTCGACCGGCCCGGCCTTGCCGCGCTGCTCGGCTACGCCCGCGACGGCGACACCATCGTCGTCCACAAGTTGGACCGGCTCGGCCAGCGCCGCGGCCTAGCCTCCGCCGGGCTAACCGCCCTCCGCAGCCAGCACCGGGCCTGTCCTGGCACACCCTCGGCGGCCACTTCCGCGACGCCGAACCGTTCTGGACCACCGCCGGCACCGACGTGCCCGGCGGCTACCAGCAACGACACCTGTACCCACACGTCACCGCCGGCTGTCCCTCCAGCCAGCGGGACGAGCCGCTACCGCCGGATTCCGTCCCGATGTTCCCCAACGGCCATCACGGCCGGCCGGTCGGTCCTGCGGCGCCCGTCCATCAAGGCATCGACGAACGCACGCGGCCGGTCGACGGTGAGGTAGAGGGTGGTCAGGGGTGTCTCGCAGGGTGAGCCGCGCACGAGAATCGGTTCGGTGGGGTCGAGCGTAAGGACGACGTTGGCGTCGCCGTACGCGAGGGTGGCGACGCCGCGCGCTCGGTCGATCTTGAACCAGGAGCGCGCGTAGTCGGGGTAGGCGCCGACGCGGGCTCGGACGATCGCGGAGTAGGGGACTAGCACCTCGGCGAGGACGCTCTGCCTGAGGCGCAGCGCGCCCCTCTCCAGCAGATGCGGACGGGTGACCAGCGACGCGTAGAACCCGAGGAGAAACACCAGGGCGTACAGGTGCAGGCCGAGCACCACCCATGGCCATGGTGAGCCGGGCAGGATGAGGGCCACCACCGCGTCCGCCACAGCGCCTTCGATGACGACGAGACCGACCCCGATCCAGATAGTCATCCGTACACACTCGTGGTACCTGTAGCCGCGCCTGCCCTCATGCCGGCCCGCGACCCACCGCGCCAGGCACCACCACAGACGCGGCTCGATCAGCAAGACCCGTGCCAGCCGTCTGGGTACGAGCTGCGCCAGCGCCTGCTCGGCCGCCATCCAGAGGTCGGCGCCTTCGGCCCGACCCGCTCGGAAGCGGCGCACCGCCGCGATCGTACGGCCAGCAACGGTTACCCACAGCAGCGCCTCGACGACCATGCCCACGACGACCGCGGTGCGCAGGGGCAGCAGGCCGGACCATACGAGGCCAACCTCGACGACGACGAGCGTGGGCGTCAGCCACGGTGCCGTCTTGTGCCACGCGGCTCTGATCACGACGGCGACTCCCGCCAGCGCGCGAACATCAGCCGCAGGCACCGTGCCTGAGCTGGGTCCATGTCCGCAGCGAGGACGGCGAACACGCGGTCGACGGCCGCCGGGTCGCCGGGTTGCTGGCGCACCTCGTCGGGCAGCAGCCCCAGCACGGCATCACCGAAGCCGGCCGCCTCATCGGCCAGCTCCTCGACGGCCGGGTCCGTCGGCGGAAATCCCGCGAGGTCCTCGAACCGGCGGTAGGCGGCCAGCATCCGGTCGGTCAGCTCGCGGTCGGCGAGTACTCGTCCGTAGGTCTCGTACGCCTGCGGTGCGAGCTGACCGGTGAGCGGTCCGAGCAGCTCCAGCGCCTGCCGTTCGCGGTCCAGGCCTGGATGATCGTCGCCGGCCGCGCCCTTCAGCTCGGCCCACAACGACGCCTGCTCGGCGGACAGCGTGAGGTCCCCCTCACGGGCCAGCAGCTCCGCGATCCGCTGCCGCCGAGCGCGAACGCGTTGTTCCTGCGCGGCGAGGTCGGCGTCCAACTCGGCGAGGATCTCGCGCAACTCCCGGTCGTCGTCGCCGGCCAGCGCGTCGGCGACCTCATCCAGGCTGAGGCCGAGCTCGGTCAATCGGCTGACGCGGAGGAGGAGTACGGCGTCACGCAACCCGTACGCCCGGTAGCCGTTCGACTCCCTCGCCGGCTCGGGCAGCAGCCCGATCCGGTGGTAGTGACGGATCGCGCGCGTCGTTACGCCCGCCAGCTCCGCGAGCTCTCCGATCCGCAACACGGTGCCCCTCCTCGCCTCAGCACTCCCAGGAAACACCTTGACGCTGCGACAAGGTCAAGTCAGCGGTGACGGGCCCACGGGGGGCGGGCGTAGTCGACGGCCAGGTCCCGCGCTCCCGCCGGTGCCCCCGTCCGCCGGGCGGTCGGGCGGAACCGCGGTGCCTTACGAGCGTGCGTGGCCTGCTCGAAGGCGTACGCGAGGCGGATCAGCTCCGGCTCGCCCCAGCGGGGGCCGATGAACGAGATGCCGACCGGCAGGCCGAACGCGAACCCGGCCGGGACGGTGATGTTCGGGTACCCCGCGACCGCGGGCGGTGTCGAGGAACCGACGACGAAGTGGTCGCCGTTCACGAGGTCGGTGAGCCAGGCCGGGCTGCCGGTGGGCGAGACGATCGCGTCCAGGGCGTGCTTCCCGAGCGTCTGGTCGATCGCCTTCCTCGCGAGACTCGTCGCGGTCCTCCTGGCCTTCACGTACTCGGGGTCGGACAGGCCGCCGCTCGTCGCCTGCGCCTGCTCGAAGATCTCCTGCCCGAAGTGCGGCATCTCCCGACGCGCGTGCTCGCGGTTGAACGCGATCAGCTCCTCGAGGCTTCGCGGGGGGCGTCCCGGCAGGTCGGCCAGGTAAACGTCGAGATCGTGCTTGAACTCGTGCAGCAGGGCGGCGTACTCGTTCGCGCCGATCTCGACGGGGTTCGGGATCTCGACGGGGACGAGGGTCGCGCCCACCCGCTCCAGCTCCGCGACCGCGCGGTCGACGATACCGTCGGCCTCTTCGCTGGCCCCTTTCTGTCGCCAGACACCCAGCCGCGCGCCGCACAGCGCGCTTTCATCCAGAAACCGCGCGTAGTCGTCGTGGCCACGGCTCTGCTCCGTCACCGCATCGACCGGGTCGATGCCCTGCAGGACGTCGAGGAGGATGGCGGTGTCCGTGACATTTCGGGCCATCGGGCCCGCGGTGTCCTGCTCGTGGGAGATCGGCACGATGCCGGTGCGGCTGAGCAGGCCCACCGTCGGCTTGAGGCCGACGATGCCGTTGGTGCTGGCGGGGCACACGATCGAGCCGTCCGTCTCGGTACCGATCCCCACGGTCGCGAGACCGGCCGCCACCCCGACGGCAGGACCCGAGCTGGAACCGCACGGGTTCCGGTCGAGGGCGTACGGGTTGTTCGTCTGCCCACCGACCGCGCTCCAGCCGCTGGACGACTGCGTGGAGCGGAAGTTCGCCCACTCCGACAGGTTCGCCTTGCCGATGATGACCGCGCCGGCCCGCCGCAGCCGGTCCACGAGAAACGCGTCGGGAGACCGGGCTCGCGTGAGCGCCAGCGAGCCCGCGGTGGTGGGCTCATCGGCCGTGCCGATGTTGTCCTTGAGCAGGACGGGGATGCCTTCGAGCGGGCCGCGTGCGCCACCGGAGCCTCGGACGCGGTCGCTGCGCTCGGCCTCCGCGAGCGGGGCCGGGTTGACCTGGATGAAGGCATGCAGCTTCGGGTCGAGGCGGCGCGCGCGGCGCAGGTGGAAGCGCGTCAGCTCCTGCGACGAAAGCCGCCTCGAGTCCATCGCCCGCTGCAGCTCCGGGATCGTCGCCCGCTCGAGGTCGATGCCGGCCGGCCCCACGGCTATCTGGACCCGCGCGCCCAGCTCCAGGCGTACTCCGGGTCCTCGGACTGGCGGGCGGCCGGGCCGAGGTGCAACGGCCGGAACGTGTCCATCATGACCGCCATCTCGTCGGTGCGCGGCTGTCCAAGCGAGCCTTCAACGGCCCGCGGCTGCGGGCCGTGGGTAAAGCCCGACGGGTGCAGGCTGATCGACCCGACCGCGATGCCGGTGCCCTTGCGTGCCGAGTAGTCGCCGCCGACATAGAACATCATCTCGTCGGAGTCGACGTTCGCGTGGTTGTACGGGATCGGCACGGCGCTCTGGTCGAAGTCGAGCGGGCGCGGGCAGAACGAGCAGATGACGAAGTTCGGGCCCTCAAAGGTCTGGTGGACGGGCGGCGGGGCGTGGAAACGCTTCACGATCGGCTCGAAGTCGTCGATCGAGAACGCGTACGGGTAGAGGAACCCGTCCCAGCCGACGACGTCGAACGGATGGTGGAGATAGGTCATCCGCGTCAGTCCCGCGCGGTGACGGACCAGCACCTGCGTCTCGCCCTCGTCGACGATCAGCGGCTCCTCGGGACCGCGCAGGTCGCGCTCGGAGTACGGCGCGTGCTCGAGGAACTGACCGTACTGTGACAGGTAACGCTTGGGCGGCCGTACGTGCCCCCGGGCCTCGAACGTCATCGCCCGTACCGGGTCCCCGCCGGCCGGCACCCACCTGTGCGTCGTCGAGGCGGGGATCACGATGTAGTCGCCCTGGGAGACGTCGAGCGCGCCGTAGACCGACTCGAAGCGCGCCCGGCCGGCCTCGATGTAGACGACCTCGTCGCCCGTCGCGTTGCGGTAGAGCTCGCTCGGCCGGTCCGCGGCGACGTATGACGTGCGAACGTCCTCGTTGGCGACGAGCAGCTGGCGTCCGATCACGAGGTCGCCGCCCTCGGGCAGCGTGTGGGTCTGGAAGTGGCGGGGGAGGAGCGGGTGATTCGGCTGCGTGTCCTGGCCGGCGACCAGGGCATCCGCCCCTTCGGACTTCACGATCGCGGTCGGCGGGTGTACGTGGTACAGCAGCGAGGAGTCGGAGACGAACCCCTCCTCGCCCATCAGCTCCTCCGCGTACAGCCCGCCGTCGGGCCTGCGGAACTGCGAGTGGCGCTTGCGGGGGAGCTTGCCCACGTGACGGTAGTACGGCATCGTCGGCTCCGATCGTCTAGTGAACGGTTGGTTGTCAGGCGGTGAGGCGCACGCGGTGTCGCGTGAGCTCCTTGTCTATCGATTCGGCCGCGTCGAGCACGGCACGAGCGAGGGTCGTCTCGGTGGGCTGCCGCGAGACCGGGTACACGACGCCGACGCTGCCGAGGACCGTGCCCGCGGTGGCGCGGACCGGCGCGGCCACGCCCGCGACGCCGGGCTGCAGCTCGTCGCGGCTCGTCGCGTACCCGCGAGCGCGCGCCTTCTCGACGAGGTCACGCACCGGGTTACCTGGGGCGCCGGTCACCACCCTTTCCACGGTCGGATCGGGGAGAAAGGCGAGGATGGCTCGGCCGTGTGCGCCCTGCCACAGCGGATGACGCAGCCCTGGGCGGTAGTCGACGTGCACGATGTGCCCGCTCGCACGGACCTCCTCGAGGGCGACGGCGTCACCGCCGTCCGCGACAGCGAACGCCGCCGTCTCGCCGAGCCGTTCGACGAGCGCCTCGAGCGCGGGGATGACGACCTCGCGCAGCTCCGGCCGTACGCGGTGGGCGAGATCGACGAGTGCGAGCCCGAGGTCGTACGGTCCCGAACCGTCGCGCCGGACGAAGCCGCGGGCGAGCAGCGTACCGAGCAGGCGATGGGCGACGGTGCGATTGAGGCCCGTACGCCGGGCGAGCGCCGCCGCACTGCCCGGCCCGCCGTCGCCCAGTTCGAGAAGCAGGGCCAGCGCGGCGTCGACGGTCTTCGCGGAGTCCGGCATGTTCGTTATCTGAACGCGTTGTTCGCTTCTTATCCTTATGTGAACACTGGCAGCCTGTCCGGTCAACCCTCGGGACTCGTGCTTCCGCGCGCGGGTGCGTGGGTAAGGGCTGAATCGATGGCCGGAACCCGGCGCGTCTCTTATGCTCGGCCGATGCTGCACCCCGACTATCCGATCGAGACGGCCCGCCTCACTCTCCGCCCGTTCTCCCCGGACGACCTCGACGACTTGTACGCCTACCATTCACGTCCGGACGTCACCCGGTACCTCTACTGGGGCCCACGGGACCGCGCCCAGGTCGCTGAGGTCCTCGACCGGAAGACCCGCCAGTGCGTGCTGGAAGAGGAGGGACACGCCCTCTCGCTCGTCGCCGTCTGGCGCGAGGTCGGCCGCGTCGTCGGCGAGGTCGAGCTGCACTGGCTCAGCGGGGAGCACCGGCAGGGCGAGATCGGGTTCGTCTTCAACCCCGATTACCACGGCCGCGGCCTCGCCACCGAAGCGGCGGGCATCATGCTCCGGCTGGGCTTCGAGGACCTCGGCCTGCATCGGATCATCGGCCGCTGCGACGCCGAGAACCACCCGTCGGCGCGCCTGCTGGAGCGGCTCGGCATGCGCAGGGAGGCGCACTTCGTGCACAACGAGATCTTCAGGGGGGAGTGGAGCGAGGAGTTCGCGTACGCGATGCTCGAGGACGAGTGGAAAGCCCGCCGCGCTGCCGCGAGCTGATCGCGCGTCCCGGCGGGCGATGGAAAGGATGTCATGAACGCGACGCAGGACGTCACCCGGTTCCTCGCGATGATGCCGTTCAGTGTCGCGAGCGGGGTCGAGCTGGAAACCGCTGGGGCGAGCGAGGTGACGGGCCGGTTGGCATGGGCCCCGGAGCGCTGCACGGCGGGCGGGGTGCTGCACGGCGGCGCGTTGATGACGTTGGCCGACAGCGTCGGCGGGATCTGCGCCTTCCTCAACCTGCCCGAAGGCGCCGGTACGTCCACCATCGAGTCGAAGACCAACTTCTTCCGCGCGGTGCGCGGGGGGTACGTGCACGCCTTCGCGCGGCCGCTGCACCCGGGCCGCACGGTGATCGTGGTACAGACCGATCTCCGCGACGACGAGAGCCGCCACGTCGCCCAGGTGACCCAGACCCAGGCGGTGCTGTCCCCACCCGACGGGTAGCCGGTTACCCCTGGACCCGCGACTGCCTGCCCGCCCACTCCTTCTCGCGGAGCTGGAACTTCTGGGTCTTGCCGGTCGACGTCTTCGGCAGCGCGTCGACGAACTCCACGCTGTCCGGCGCCTTGTACCGCGCGAGCTGTGTACGAACGTGGTCGACGATCTCGTCGGCGGTGGCCGACGTGCCGTCGCGCAGGAGGACGAACGCCTTCGGCCGCTCGCCCCACCGCTCGTCTGGCACGCCGATCACCGCGACCTCGAGCACGGCGGGATGGGAGTCGATCGCACTCTCGACCTCGATCGTGGAGATGTTCTCGCCGCCGGAGACGATGATGTCCTTCGCGCGGTCGCGCAGCTCGATGTAGCCGTCCGGATGCCAGACCCCGAGGTCGCCGGAGTGGAACCACCCGCCGCGGAACGCCTTCGCCGTCGCCTCGGGGTCCTCGAAGTACCCCGACATGACGATGTTGCCGCGCATCACCACCTCGCCGATCGTCTCGCCGTCGCGCGGCACGTCGCCCATGGCGTCGTCGACGACCCCGATCGGATCGGAGACCAGCATCGCGACGCCTTGGCGGGCCAGCTTGCGGGCACGGTCGCCCACGTCGAGCTTCGGCCAGCCCTCCTGCACCTCGCAGACCGTGTACGGGCCGTAGGTCTCGGTGAGCCCGTACACGTGGACGACCGTTATCCCGAGGTCCGCCATGCGGCGGATCACCGTGGGGCTGGGCGGCGCGGCCGCGGTGGTCACGACGAGCTCCCGGGCGGGCGGATGAGCCTCGGGGGCGTTCGCGATCGCGTTGAGGACGGTCGGCGCGCCGTTCAGGTGGGTGACGCCCTCGCCGTCGATGAGCCGCCAGATCGCGGTGGGATCGACCTGCCGCAGGCACACGTGGGTGCCGCCGATCGCGGTCACCGCCCACGTCGTGCACCAGCCGTTGCAGTGGAACATCGGCAGGGTCCACAGGTAGACAGACTCGGGGGTGTGCGTGGAGTGCACGATCTCGCCGAGCGCGTTCAGGTACGCGCCGCGGTGGTGGTACATGACACCCTTGGGCCGCCCGGTCGTGCCCGACGTGTAGTTGATCGAGATCGTCGCCCGCTCGTCGTCGACGGTCCAGGGGAGCGGCTCATCCGTGCCGCGTGCGAGGAGGTCGCCGTACGACGCGCCGGTGATCGTGGGGTCCGGCTCGGCCCCGGCCGTCGGGTCGACGACCGTCACGATCTCCCGTACGGTCGCCAGCCTGTCCGCGACCGGCGCGGCGGTGTCGTGCAGCCCCGCGTCGACGACGAGCACCTTCGCCCCCGAATGGTCGCAGATGTAGCGGACCTCCTCGGGGGCCAGCCGCGTGTTGATCGCGACGAGGACCGCTCCGGCGAGCGGGACACCGAAGTGCGCGACAAGCATCTCCGGAATGTTGGGCAGCAGATACGCCACCCGGTCGCCCGGTCGCACCCCGCTCGCGCGCAGGGCGTGGGCGAGACGCGTCGCCTCCGCGGCGAACTCGGCGTAGGTGAGGCGCCTGTCCCCGTAGACGATCGCGGTCTTGTCGGGGAAGACCTCGGCCGAGCGCTCGAGGAAGGCGAGCGGCGTGAGGGGCGTGTACCAGGTGTCGACGAGGACGTCCATAGCCTCATCCTGGCCGGAGCCGCACGTGCGGGTAAAGGCTCGGAGCGGCGCTCACCCGGCGGTCAGCCGAGCGTGCGCTTCAGGGGTGAGGTCGGCGCCGTACGCGCGGATGGCGAGCGCGGCCGCGCCGACCGCCCCGTCGGCCGCCACGGACGGGACGAGGTGGAACCGGGCGCGCACGCCGTCACGGACCAGGCCGGACAACGGGCCTTCGGAGGTGAGAACCCCTCCCGCGAGGACGGCGCGGCGCAGCCCGGCGGGGCGGAGCGCCTCGACGGCCGACAGCAGGGATTCCGCCGCCTTCTCCACCAGCTCCGACGCCACCTCGTCACCGGCCGCCGCGGCCTCGGACACCAGAGGTGCCAGTTCCGCGAGCGCGAGGGGCGGCTTCCGGTAGACGCGTTCCGTGAGCGCGCGGGGCTCCATGGGCGCGTCGAGCGCCCCCGTGACGCCGCGCACGAGATCGGTGGACGCGCCCCGCCCGTCCAGCGCCGCCAGCACCGCCTTCACCGCCTCGCGACCGAGCCAGAACGCGGAACCGTCGTCCCCGACCAGCCACCCGTACCCGTCGACGACACGCACCAGTCGACCGCCCCTGACCAGGCCGGCCACGGCGCCCGTGCCCGCCACGACGACGACGCCGTCCTCGGCGCAGGTGCCGGCGGCGAACGCCCCCGCGACGTCGGACACCACGTCGTACGGGCAAGCCAGGCCCACCCCACGCCAGACGTCTTCGACGCTGGACGCGACCCGGCCCTCACCCACCGACTCGTTCCCGGCCATCGCCACGACGCCGTGCCGTACCCGTCCTGGGTCGACGGCCGACAGTACCGGGCGCAGCGCCTCCGTGAGAGCGGTCTCCATCTCGGCGAGCCCGCGGGAGATCGGGTTCGCTCCGCTGGCGCGCGCATCGCTCACCCGATTGCCGCTCGCGTCCGCGACGAGCGCGCGGGTGTACGACCCGCCCGCATCGACGCCGACGACGAGATGCTCCACGCGAGGAGCCTAAGCCACCGCCTACTCCGGGTCGACGAGGACGCCGGGGTTCAGGATGCCGCGCGGATCCACGGCCGCCTTGGCCCCGCGCAGCGCCGCGGCGAAAGGCTCCGGCCGCTGCCGGTCGTACCACGGGCGGTGGTCGCGGCCGACCGCGTGGTGGTGGGTGATCGTGCCGCCCGCGGCGACGAGGGCGTCAGAGGCCGCGCGCTTCAGCGCGTCCCACTGCTCCACCTCCTCGCCACGCTTCGCCGGACCGAGGATCGTGTAGTACGGCGCGGGTCCGTCCGGGTAGGCGTAGGTGAAGCGGCAGGTGACGAGCCCGTTCCCGCAGACGTCCCGGACCGCCTCGGCGACGGTGCCCATCACCTCGGCGTGAAACGCGTCGAACCGGTCCCAGGTGATCGCCGTCTCGAAGGTCTCCGACAGCACACCGATCGCGGGTTGCACGTTGCGGAGGTACGGCGCGCGGATGAACGCGTCACGCCATGCGCCCACCTGCCCCCTCCTGTTGCCACCGCCTGCGTCGACGATGCCGCCGCAGGCGGTGGCGAGCGCCAGGGCCCGCTCCATCCACGGCTCGACCGGATGGTCCGCGGACTCGAAGCCGAGCACCAAGAGCGCGTGCGCGCCGTCGCCGCCGGCCGTGAGCTTGGCCTCCGCGGCGTCGATCAGCCGGCAGTTGGCGGGGTACAGGCCCGCCTGCGCGATCGTGCGGACGGCCGCGACGCCGCCGGAGAACGACCGGAACCGGACACCCGCGGAGGCGCGGTGGGTCGGTCTGGCCTGCAGCCGCACCCACGCCTCCGTGACGAGGCCCAGCGTCCCCTCCGACCCGAGGAGCATCCGGTCGGGGGAAGGACCCGCACCCGACCCCGGGAGGCGCCGTGACTCCCAGGTACCTCTCGGGGTGATCGCACGGATGGACTCGACGAGATCGTCGACATGAGTGTAAAGCGTCGCGTAGTGGCCGCCGGACCTGGTCGCGATCCAGCCCCCGAGCGTGGAGAACTGGAACGACTGCGGCAGGTGGCGCAGCGTCAGCCCGCGCTCGCGGAGCTGAGACTCCAGGACGGGTCCGAGGATTCCGCACTGCACCCGCGCGGCCCGGGAGACCGGGTCCACCGCCAAGAGGCGGTCGAGGCCGCGCAGGTCCACCGAGACGGCGCCGTTGTACCGGCCGTCGACCCGCGGCTCCACCCCACCGACGACGCTCGTGCCGCCGCCGAACGGTACGACCGCGGCGTCCGCCGCCTCCGCCCACTCGAGTACCGCCTCGACCTCGCGCTCGTCCCCCGGGTAGGCGACGAGGTCCGGCGGGGTATCGAAGCGGCCACGGAAGCCCCGGACGACGTCGCGAAAGGACTTCCCGTAGGTATGGGAGGCGCGGTCGTAGGCGTCGGTCGAGCAGATCTGCGCGAGATGGTCCGTCGGCGTGAGGCGGGGCGCCGGCAGCTCGACACGGTGAAGGGGCACCGGCTCCTCGATCTCGCCGAGAGGGACGCCCAAGGCGTCGCCGAAGCCCTGGGCGGCCACTGCCAGATCCTCCCGCGTCGGCTGCTCGTCCTCGTATCCCCACCCCCAGTGACTCAGCCGCCGTGCGCTGTTCATCGGTCGCGCTCGCCTCCTCGCTCGCTACGTCCCGGGCCACACTCCGCGGAGCCGACTCTGACTCGCTCGTCGGCTCGCCGCTCCAGGGCGCGAGCGTATGGTCGTCGAGGTGCTCACGCCAAGGGCGGGCCCGAAGACCCCTAACGCGAGGAGTGACCGTGAACGTCCAGCCGACCATTGACCGCGTCCGCGAGGCGGGTGTCGTCGCCGTCCTGCGCGGCCCGGACGCGCCGCGTACCCGCCGGGTGATCGACACGCTCGTGAAACACGGCATCACGGGCATCGAGGTGACGTACTCCACGCCGGAGGCGCCGAGGCTCATCGAGGAGGTCCGCCGCGCCCACGGCGGCGCCGTCGTGGTCGGCGCCGGCACCGTCCGCACCGAGGACGAGGCCGCGGCCGCGTTCGAGGCCGGGGCCCAGTTCCTGGTCGCGCCGGGCACCGACCCTCCCCTCGTCTCCGCGATGCTCCGACTCGGCCCGCCGGTGATGTCGGGCGCGCTGACGCCCAGCGAGGTGATGACCGCGACACGCCTCGGGGTCCACGTCGTGAAACTCTTCCCCGCGAGCCTGGGCGGGCCCGCCTACCTGCGGGCTCTGCGCGGCCCCTTCCCCGACGTGCCATTCCTGCCCACCGGCGGGGTCGGCCCGGAGAACCTCGGCACCTGGCTGGAGGCCGGCGCCGTAGCGGTCGGCGCGGGCGGAGAGCTGGCGAGCACGTCCGACATCGCAGAGGAGGCGTACGGGGCCATCGCGGACAAGGCACGCCGCTTCGTGGCGACAATGCGAGGACAGGGAAACGCCCGCCCATGACGCTGACTCACGACCTCGACACCACCGGCCACAAGGTCGCTTCGGAGGCCGCTTCATGACTCGTCAGACGACCATGGAGTTCATCGGCGTGACGACGTCGCAGTCGTCCGTACAGGGGTTGTTTCCCCGGTGGGTCGCGGCGCTGGGTCTCGACTGCGCCCGACTCGTCGGCCGCGACCTTCCGCTGGACGCCGAGCCCGCGAGGTACCGCGAGGCCGTCGAGCGCATCGCCCGCGACCCTGCCGTCCGCGGCGCGCTCGTGACCTCCCACAAAGTCGGCCTGTTCACGGCGGCCGGTGACGCCTTCGACGACCTCGACGAGCTCGCACGGCTGTGTGGGGAGGTGTCGTGCATCTCGAAGCGCGACGGTCGGCTGATCGGGCACGCCAAGGACCCCGTCACGTCGGCGCGGACGCTTCGCGGCATGCTCGGTCCCGGCTACTTCGCGGAGTCCGGCGGCGCCGTCCTCTGCTTCGGCGCGGGTGGGGCCGGACTCGCGATCACCGTGTGCCTGCTGCACGGCGTCGCCCCTGCCGACCGCCCCCGCCGCGTGGTCGTCGCCGACGTACGACAAGAACGGCTGGCGGCTGCACGGTCCGTCCACGATCAGCTCGGGACGTCCGGTTCTCTCGAGTACGTGCGGGTTGAGGGGCCCGCCGACGCGCTCGTCTCGTCGATGCCGCGGGGGTCCCTCGTCATCAACGCGACCGGCATGGGCAAGGACCTGCCGGGCTCGCCGGTGACCGACAGCGCCCGCTTCCCCGCCGGCGCGGTCGTATGGGACCTGAACTATCGCGGCGCACTCGACTTCCTGTCGCAGGCACGGCGTCAGGCGGACCAGGCTGGCCTGCGGGTCGAGGACGGCTGGGAGTACTTCATCCACGGCTGGGTCGAGCACATCGCCGAGGTCTTCGACCTGGCCTGGACGTCCGAGCGGTTCGAGCGGATGCGGGAGGTCGCGGGCGCCTGG
>JBOHCT010000127.1:0-12773 GCA_050699055.1 Streptosporangiaceae bacterium
CCCCGCAGCTCCTCCATGACCGGGAGCGCTTCCCTGCGCAGGTCTGTCTGGTCGAGATATGCCTGCCCGAACTCCAGGCACCGCACGCCGAGCCGGTACCGCTCCACGGCGGGGATGCGTTCCACCAAACCGGTCATCTCGAGCGTGCGCAGCATCCGGAACACCGACGCCTTCGCCAGCCCGGAGCCCTCCGCCAGCTGGTTCAACGACGCGCCGCCGCGGTCGGCGAGGCGCAGGAGCTCCAAGAGCCGCACGGCGCGTACGACGGACCGCACGATGTACTCGTTGTCGCGCGCGACACCGCGCGTGACGTCCTCTCCGATGTTCTTCCTCATCGTCTCGTACCAGGCTCTCCCCCAGCTGTGCACGGTCGAGGTCCGCGCCTTACTGCCTTGGTCCTGGCGGAACCTGATCCTTTCTCTCGGTCTCGTCCGGCGCGTTCTCGGTGCCCCCGGCGTCGGTGGGCATTTCAGGCGACGGTCGCGACAGCCCCATCGTCACCGCCAGCGCCTGCACGCGATCGAGGACGGCGTGTCCGGCGGCGCTGCGCCACATGTCGATGCCCACGGCGACGACGATGATGACGCCCAAGGTGATGCCCTGCCACGCGGTCCCCACGGCGTGGAGGTTCAGTGCGTTCTGCACGATCGTGATGATCATCGCCCCGAAGAACGTGGCGACGACGTTTCCCCGCCCACCGAACAGGCTCGTACCTCCGATGACCGCTGCTGCGATGCCGGTGAGCTCCATCCCCGAGCCGTAGTTCGGCGCGCCCGAGTCGAGCTGGGCCGTCATGAGCAGCCCGGCGATGGCCGACAGCACACCGGCGAACACGAAGGCGCGCGTCCGTACGCGATTGACCTTGATGCCGGCGAGCCGCGCGGCCGCCTCGTTGCCTCCGACCGCGTAGATCTTGCGCCCGCCCCGGCTGTAACGGAGGTACGCCCACGCGAGCGCGTACAGGACGACGACGTAGACGAACGGGTACGGGACCACGCCGAGCGAGCCATAGAAGATCTTGCCGAGGCCAGGAAGGGAGAATATCGGCGTCCCGCCGGTGATCAGATAGGCCAGTCCCTGGTAGGCGGACATGGCAGCCAGCGTGAAAATGAACGAGGGGATCCTTCCGTACGAGCAGAAGAAGCCGTTGACCAGACCGATCACGACCCCCATGACGATCACCATGACGAGCGTCGCGCCGAGCCCGAAACCCGAGTTCTTGAGCAGTACCGCGGTGACGATGCTGGTGACGGCGATGACAGCTCCAGGCGACAGGTCGATCTGTGCCGTCAAAATCACAAACGTGGAGCCGATCGCGACGATGGAGACGATCGCCACCTCGAGCCCCAGGTTGCGCAGGTTGCCGCCGTTCGCGAAGCGCGGCGTCGTGAGGGCGGCTCCGATGGCGACCAGGAACATGATCAGGAAGGGCCCGGTGACGGGCGAGCGCCCCGCGGCCGTCAGCGCCTTGCGGGCGGGGGCGAGGGGCGTCGTCATGGTGCCGCCTCCAGGTCACCGCCCGACGCGAGCTCGACGAGCTGCTGTTGCGTCAGGTCGCCGTGGTCCGCGATCCGCCCGACACGGCCGTCGCGGATGACCGCGACCCTGTCGCTCATGCTCAGCAGCTCGGCGTAGTCGGAGCTGACGAGTACCACCGCCATTCCGTTGTCCGTCAAGTCGTTGATCAGCCGGTACACCTCGTGTTTCGCGGCGACGTCGACGCCGTGGGTGGGCTCGTCCAGCAGCAGGACGCGGGCCTCGGCGAAGAGCCAGCGCGCGAGGAGAAGCTTCTGCTGGTTTCCCCCAGAGAGCAGGAGAGGGCCGAGCTCGTTCGCATGAGGCGGGAGACCCACCTGAGACATGAGGGGCCTCGCCTGCCGCCGCTCGCGGGCCAAGGCCAGGAGCGGACCGCGGCTGATCGCGTGTAGCCGCGGGATGGTGACGTTCATCGGTGAGACGAGGTTGAAGAACAGGCCGTCCGCCTTCCTGTCCTCCGTGACGAGACCGATGCCCGCCTTGATCGCGTCCGTCGGGGACCGCAGGCGACGCCTGCGACCGCCGAGCCGCAGTTGGCCGGCTGTCAGACGGTCGACGCCGAACAGCGCCCGGACGATCTCGGTACGTCCCGACCCGATGAGGCCGCCCAGGCCGAGGACCTCGCCCTGGTGCACGGTCAGGGTGACGTTGTCCACGCCGGCGTCGGTGCTGATGCCGCGTGCCTCGAACACGGGCTCTCCCCGGCGTTCCGGGGCGCGCCGTACGACGAAGTACTCCGCCAGCTCGCGGCCGACCATCATGTGGGCGACCTCGGTGAGCGAGACCTGGCCGCGCCGCCGTTCGCCGATGATCCTGCCGTCCCTGATGACCGTGATCACGTCGGCGACGGCCAGGACCTCGTCCAGCCGGTGCGAGATGTACAGCACCGCGGCGGTCGGCGCCAGCAGGCGTACGACCTGGTGCAGGCGGTCCACCTCGTTGGTCCCCAGCGCGGCTGTCGGCTCGTCGAGGATCAGCAGGCTCATCTCGCTGGAGATCGCCTTGGCTATCTCGACGAGCTGCTGCTCCGCGACGGACAGCGTCTCGACGGCCCGGTCGGGGTCGATCACCAGCGAGAGCTTCGCGAGCGTCTCACGCGATTGTTCATCCGCGCTCCGCCAGTCCACGAGTCCCGCGCGGGTGGGCAGGCGTCCGAGGAAGATGTTCTCCTTGACACTCAGCGAGGGGACCAGCGAGAACTCCTGGTGGAACGTCGCCACCCGGAGGCGTCGGGCCGCCGCGGGGTCGCGGAACTCTACCGTTTCGCCCTCGCGCAGCAGCACTCCTTCGTCTGGGTGATGGGCGCCGGAAAGGCATCTGGCCAGCGTCGACTTCCCGCTCCCGTTCTGACCGACCAGGGCGTGGACCTCGCCCGCGTGCAGGCTCATTGACACACGGTCGAGGGCCCGCACGCCGGGAAAGCTTTTCGAGATACCCCGTACCTCCCACAGGGGAGGTGGCTGTGGGAGGTCGGCCGAGGCTGGTGATTTTGCCTGTGGCATGGCATCAGTAGCGGTGGGACGGTTTGGGCCAGAGCTCTTTCCAGTCCTTCAGCACGGACAGTACGTTGTCGCGGGTCACGAGTTTCGTGGGTGTCTCAACGTAGAACTTGCCGGACTTGTGCTGGAGGCACTTGCGCATGACCTTCATGGCGATTTCGCCCTGCTGGACGGGTATCGTGTTCACCGTCCCCATGTATTGGGTCTTCTTGTGAATGTCCTCGAGTGCGCTCGTGTCCCCGTCACTACCGATGATCTTGACGTTGGTACGGTGTAGAGCTTGAGCGGCCTTCAACGTGCCTTCGGCCATGTAGTCGTTCGCGGCGAAGACCAGATTGATCTCAGGGTGTGCCTGGAGCATGTCGAGGGCGGCTCGGTGCCCGCCCGGGACGTTCCACTTGCCGTTCTCCTTCGCGACGACCTGCATGCCTGAGCTTCCCTTGATGCCGTCCAAGAAGCCCTGCACACGCTGGGTGGAGTCGTAGCCGGGCAACCCTTCGATGATGCCGATCTTGGCATTGCCGTGCATCAGCTTGACGGCGTACTCGCCCGCCTTGACATCCGCGTCGTGCTCCTTGTACCCGACGACCGCGTGGATGGGCGTCGGAAACGACAGGATGTCCGAGTTCACCATGACCACCGCGATGCCCTGCTGCACCGCCTGCTTGAGGATCGGCGCGGTGGCTGCGTTGTTGTGCGTATGGAAGATGATGCCGTCGACGCCTCGGTGGATGACGTCACGCATCATCGAGGCCTGCTTGGCGTAGTCTGAACCGCTCTCGGGGCCGAGGGTGAACGTCTTGTAGCCGAGCTTCTTTGCCTGCATCTTCACGCCGTGGCCGATGCCGATGTAGTAAGGGAACTCAAGGCCCGGCGGCATGTAGGCAATCGTCGCCCCTTCTGCGCTTCCTTTGACGTTGTCACAGCTCGCCTCGAGGACCTTGGCGCTGGACGTGGTCGAGGGGGAGGAACCGTTGCCTTGAGACGATCCTGCCTGCGAGTTATCTCCGCCGCCTCCGCCTGCGCAGCTCGCGAGAACCAGAGTGAGCCCGGCGCCGGCGATGAGGATCCTGGACTTGATTCGCCACGGAGCCATTTTTCCTACTTCGTTTCGCTAGGTGAAATGCTAACTCGCCTGACGAAATTAAGGTATTCCTCGGGTCTGGTGCCGTCAAGACCCGAATTCGGCCAATCCAGTGGAACGGGACGGATAGCCAGGTGGCCGGGCGGCGGGTGCTGCCGTGGCGACTCGAGACCCTGGCCGCTCGGGGCCGTCGTGAGCTGGGTCGCGGTCACCCCAGCCAGCACCCACAGGATCCGGGGCGGGCAAGATGCGCTTCTGGGGTCCAAGGGGGCAGGACTCTGCCGCTTGGGGACCGCAGACCGAGATCTTGATGGGGGGCGCGGCGGCAGACCGCTGACCGAGATCTTGATGGTCAGCGTCCGAGGAACCGTCAACGGCTGGTGGCTGACGCCTTGCCCGGTGGTTCGTATGGATAGTCCGCGGCCATTCCCGACCACACACCGGGATCTCGGACACGGCCGTGCCGGCGACATGAACTCTGTCGAGCCGGCTGTGGACGACAACCTCTTGTCCACAGTCCTGGACTTGCCGGGTGCGCGCCCACGTAGGCCGCGCCAGGCTGTGGCTCATGGAACTCGCTCGCATCGTCGCCTCGCAAGGCGGCGTGTTCACGCGGCGCCAGGCCGTCGGCACGGGTTACTCGGCCTGGCAAGTCAGGAAGCGCCTTCGCGACGGGCAGTGGCTCATCGTGCGGCGGGGCGTGCTCGCCGTGGCAGCGAGCGTGCTCGGCAGCGCCGGCCGGGTGTGGGCGGCGTACCTCGCGGCGGGAGCGGGGGCGGTGGTGAGCCACCTGTCCGCGGCTCATCTCCACGGCCTCCTCCCCCCCACCCGCCGTGCCCTGGATCACGATCCCACGGCGTCGACATCAGCGCCTGCCGGGCGTGCGCCTGGTGCGTACCGCCCTTTCGCCCGACGACGTGACCCTCCTCGGGTGTCTTGTCGTGACGGGCAGGGAGCGCACGATCGTCGACTGTCTCGCGATGCTGCCCTTCAAGCAGGCGCGCGACCTGCTGGATCGCGCTCCAGCAGGGTTGGATCACGAGGCATGCGCTTGCCGCGCGGACACGGTCGAGCTACTGCCGTCGCGGGACGCCGCAGCTGCGCCGCCTTCTGCGGGTCACGGACTCGGGTGCGCGGTTCGAAGCCGAGCGCATGCTCCACGCGCTGCTGCGGCGCGCCGGCATCAGGGGGTGGACGGCCAACGTCCCCGTCTACAACGCCGACGGTCGGCTGCTCGGCGTCGTCGATAGTGCTCTTCCGGCTGGGGCTGGTCATCGAGGTCGATGGGCGAGCCTGGCACAGCGCGGATGACAGGTTCCAGCGAGACCGCAGGCGGCAAAACGCGCTCATCGTCGCGGGGTACGAGGTCCTGAGGTTCACGTGGGAGGATCTCGCCGAAAGCCCGGAGTACGTCATCGCCACCATCCGCGAGAAAACCGCCTCGATGGCGGCGTGATCCGTCCGGCATGTGCGTGCCCGCCGACCCGTGACCCGCGGTGCCGCCCGCCGCCACGCGTGACCCGCGGGGGTGGGCCGCCGGCGGTTCATGATCCGTTCGCGTGGTCTGTACGGGCGGTGCGCTGCTGTTCCGGACCGCACGCCGGGATCTGACCTCGGGCGGCCCGGCAGGACCCGCACCGCCCGAGGTTCTCGATCTCGGTCGACACGTTGTACCCCGGCGGGCCTTGGCAGGTGAACCGATCGGCCCCGGGTGACGTGTGAGCGGATGAGGGCACCAGTCGGGGCCCGCATCAGTCGGGAGGATCGTCATGCACATCAAGGTGGCTGCGGCCGCGGGTCTGACCACCCTTGGGGTGCTCGCCGCGGCGTGCGGCGGGACCGGTCAGGCGGGAGGCTCCTCGGCCGGCTCGTCGAACAGCTCCGCGAACGGTGGCGGGAAGTCGATGACAGGTGCGGCCGTGGTGGAGACGCACAGCGGACCGGCAGGCACTTACCTGACCGACGGCAGCGGTAAGACCCTGTACCTGTTCGTGCCCGACAAGAACGGGAAGTCGACGTGCTACGGCAGCTGCGCGACGTTCTGGCCCCCACTGAAGGCCGGTGGGCATCCCAAGGCCCAGGCCGGGGCGAAGAGCGGGATGGTCGGGACGACGACGAGGAAGAACGGCACCAAGCAGGTCACGTACGGGGGGCACCCGCTCTACTACTACGTGAAAGACAAGGCCCCGGGCGACACCACGGGGCAGGGCGTTGATGCGAGCGGCGGCCTGTGGTGGCTGGTCTCGCCGAGCGGCTCGGCGATCACCAAGTCGTCCTCCGGGGCCAAGGGCGGCTCCTCCTCGGGGAGCGGCGGCAGCTACGGCGGCGGCGGTAGCGGCGGTGGTGGCGGTTGGGGATGACCGCGGCGCGGCCCGATGAGGTCACGGCCGCATCGGTCGCCGGGCCGGCGGACGCGCGGGGTGTCGGCCCGCTCGGGTTCTTCGGGGTCGCGGTCGTCGCCCTCGGCGGGCCGCTCGCGCTCGCGGCGCTGTACGCGCCTGGCATCGTCGGCGACGCGACCGGCTCGGCCGGGCTGATCACGGTGGCGGGCGGGCTCGCGTTCCTGCTTCCGCTCGGGGTGTGGCTCCGCTACGCGAGGTACGTCGCCGGCCCTGCCGGCCTGACCGGCTTTGTCGAGCAGGCGGCGGGCCGCCGCGTCGCCCTCGTCCAGGCGACCGTGTGGACGGTCAGCTACGCCCTGTACCTCCTCTACACCAGCGCTTACGTGGTGTACGACGTGCTGCCGAGCGTGCTGCCTGGGGTCTCGCCCGACCGTCCGCTGCTCGAGGTGCTACTCCCGGCCTGCGTCGCCGGGGTCGTGCTCATGCCGCGGCGAGCCACCATCGGTGTGGTCGGCGCGCTCGCGGCGGGCCAGCTCGCGCTTGTCGGGTGGCTCGCGGTGTTGGCGGACGGCCGTGACGCCCCGGTGTCGGCTTTCGGCGCAGCAGCTCCGACCGGCGGGGTCGCCCTCGCGGGCGGCAACGTCGCGCTGCTCTACGTGTGCGGCAGCCTGCCGCTGTTCCTCGGCGGGGACGTGGCGCGGCCCGCGCGTACGTTGCGCCGAGGGCTAGCCGCCGCGTACGCGGCCGTCGCCGTCGGAGTCGTCGCCGCGGTGTTCCCGCTGGCCGCCAACCCGGCGTTCACCCGTGCGGAGATCCCGGATGCGTCGCTGGCCGCCGCCTACGCCGGGCGGGGGGGCCGGCGTGGCGGTCGGGCTTGGCGTTGCCGCGAGCATCGTCGGCGTGACGGTGGTCGAGTATCTCGCGGTAACCCGGCTGGCGCACGCCGTTACCGGCCTGTCGGTTCGGTCGGTCGCCCGGGTGCTCGCGGTCGCCCTGGTCGCGGGCGGCCTGGTCAGCCTCGTCGATCCGGAGCGGTTCTACGCCGACCTGCTGCGCCCCTCCCTGGTCGCGCTGTGGGTGTCGCAGCTGATCGTGATCGCCGTGTACCCGCGGTTCGCGCGTCGCCGGGGTCGGCTCCGGGCGGGGGACGTCGCGCTCGCGGCCGGGGCCGGCGCGCTCATGCTGTTCGGCCTGTACTCCAGCCTGGTGCACCACGTCGTCACCTGACGGTCGGCCGCGCGGCGACGCCCCGTCTCCGCGCCCGGGTACCGGGCCGCGTTCGCCCACGCGCGGTACGGCCGAAAAGTCCCCGCCCCCCCTGGCGTGCCACGCATCCGATCGTCGTTCCGCCGTGACATCATCACCGTGCAGAGGGGAGAGGAGCCATGAATGTCGCTGGCGGGGACGCGCGCGAACCACTTCCTCGACGACTACCTCGGCCTGCCCAGGCGGGACCGCAGGTATCTCATCTACCTGATCCTGGTCGCGCTGTTCGGCTGGGCCCTGGCGGCGTACGACTTCAACCTGCTCGTCTTCGCCCTGCCGACCGTCTCCTCTGACCTCGGACTGTCGGCTACCCAGGCCGGGCTGCTCGTCTTCATTGTGTACGCGGTCCTGTTCGTGATCACCCTGTTCGTCGGGTACGCGATGGATCAGAAGGGCCGCAAGTGGATGTGGGTGTTCGCGCTGTGCGGCGCGGCGATCTTCACCGGACTCACGTACTTCGTGACCAATTACTGGCAGTTCGTCGCCGTACGCGCCATCGCCTCTGGCCTGGCCAACTCGGAGCTGGCCATCTCCATCACCCTGGTCAACGAGCAGGTCCCGGCGCGGCGCCGCGGCCTGCTCTACTCCGCCGTGCAGGGCGGCTGGCCGGTCGGCGTACTCATGGCGGCCGGCGTCTGGCTCGGCCTGCATCAGGCCCTCGGCTGGCATCTGGTGTTCGTGATCGGCGTCGTCCCGCTGATCTTCGTCATCCTGGCCCGTACGAAGGTGCGGGAGTCCGACCGCTACCTGCACGTCAAAGAGGTCAAAGCGGCCAAGAAGGCCGGCGACGAGGCTCGGCTACGCCAGCTCCTGCAACGCTACGACGTGGATACCAGCGACGTCGAGCAGGTGACCGTCAAGCAGATCTTCCTCACCCCGGGATGGGTACGTACCCAGCTGATCAAGACGTCGATCGTGTGGCTGGCCTACGCGGCGGCCTTCACCGCCACCAACACCTACATCATCTACTGGCTGACCAACTTCCAGGGCTTCAGCGACAACGACTCGACGCTGATCCTGCTCGTCGCCTCCGCGGGCGGATGGTTCTTCTACGTCCTCGGCGGTTTCCTCGGCGAGAGCCTCGGGCGTCAGCGCATCCTCATTGTGAGCGCCGCCGTACTCGTCGCGCTCACCGCGCTGTGGCCGTGGCTGTCGAACACCGTGGCCCTGTGGGTCTGCTACTTCTTCATCTACCAGGTCTCCAACGGCACGTGGTCCGGGTGCGGTTACGCGTACTGGGGGGAGAGCTTCCCCACCCGCGTACGTGGGACCGCCATCGGATGGCTCGGCGCGATGTTCAGCGGCGGCCTGCTGATCGGCTCGGGTGTGTGGACCGCGCTGATCGGCGCGTTTCCGCCGCTGATCGTCTGGTACGCGGTCGCGCTCGGCTTCTCCGTCATCCAGCTGGCGCTCTCCTTCACCCTGCCGCACATCCCGCCGGGGAAGGAGCTTGAGGAGATCTCGATCTGAGCCGCCGAGTGGACGGGCGGCCGCCGCCGGCCCGGCGTGGCGACCAGCGGCCATCCCAGCCCCAGCCCCAGCTCCAGCCCCAGCCCCAGCTCCAGCCCCGCCACCGTGATCCGCTTGTGTGGTCGGGGGGCGTGGCTTGCTGTCGTCTCGGACCGCGGGTCGGGATCTTGGTGAGGCGGGGCCGTGCGGCCGGACCTTCACCGGGCTGGGCCGGCGACGCCGCGACGCCGCGACCGCGCGGCGAGATTTCGCGTGGACCTCCTGTACGGTGGACCTTCCGGCTCGCAGGGGAGAGGTGCGGCGGATAAGCGATGGGGAGTGGGGGCTTGCGGCCGTGTTCGCTGAGGTCGCCCGCGGCCTGTTGAGCCTGGACACGGTGGACCAGACCCTGCACGCGATCACCGACCGGGCGGTGGCCATGGTCGGCGGCTGCGATGAGGCCGGTGTCAGCTTGATCTACGCCGGGGCAGGGTGGACACCCCGGCGGCGACCGGGGAGCTGGCCGAGACCCTTGATGCCTTGGAGTACCGGCTCGGCGAGGGTCCCTGCCTGGACGCGATCCGGGACCAGCGGGTTCTCCACGTCCCCGACATGGCCGACGAGCGGCGCTGGCCCCGTTCGCTCCGCGGGCGTTCGCTCCGCGGGCGTTCGCTCTCGGCGCGGCGAGCATGCTCTCGTTTCGCCTGTTCACCCACGAGAACGTCCTGGGCGCGCTCAACCTGTACGCGCACGACTCCGGCGCCTTCGACGACCGTTCCCACCAGGTGGGGATGATCTTCGCCTCGCACGCGGCCGTGGGACTGGTCGCCGCCCTCACCGAGGCCAACCTGCGTCAGGCCATCCGGACCCGGCAGACCATCGGGGAGGCCATCGGCATCCTGATGGAGCGTCACAAGTACCCCGCCGAAGGCGCCTTTGACCGGCTGCGTCGGGCTTCCCAAGAAGGCAACATCAAGCTTCGCGACCTTGCCGCCCGGGTCGTAGAATGGGACCGAGGAGCCTGCGGCGCTCACCGCCGACTGACCCGCCACACGGCCTTCCACGCCGAACCCGGTCCGAATCAGCTTTCTGCCATGGTTGTGCACGACGGGGAGACTGGCGGTACCCTCCCCTCAGAACCACAACGGTGAAACAGCCCGCCGTTCCGGACGGCGTGCAGTGTTCGCCTCGGGGCTACTTCGGCGAGTCCGCTTTCCGGCGTGCCCTACTGGAGGAGCGTTGGGAGTCACCGAGTGTCCCGCCGGACTACCGACGGGGCCGGTTGAGGCCGCGCCACCGTTGGACGATCTGGGGGATGAGGCCCTACGGGCCCTGCGGCAGGTGGCCCTGCTGGCCCGTCAGGGTGTTGCCGGCTGCGTCGCCGCGGGGATCAGTCTGCGCCGCGACCAGGGCCTTGTACAGACGGTGACCGCCACCGGGGCCGCCGCGCAGGCCGTGGACGACGCACAGTACGTCAGCGGCGACGGGCCGTGTGTGCGCGCGCTGACTACCGGGACGCCGGTGACGGTCGGTGATCTGGCCGCCGACGACCGGTGGCCGGCGGTGAGTCGCGCGGCCGCCGCTGCGGGGATCCGCAGCGTGCTGTCGCTGCCGCTGGCACTCGACGGGCGGCTCTTCGGCGCTTTGAACCTGTACGCCACCGACGCCGGTGTCTTCCCGGAACAGGCCCGGGAGGCGGGGGAGGCGTTCGCTCGTCAGGCCTCGGTCACGCTGCGGTACCTGCAGTTGTTCCGCGTGGAGCATGCCGCCAGGGCGGAGGCACGTGCGGCCGCGGAGACCCTGCAGCGCAGCCTGCTGCCCGATGTCGTGCCGTTGCCGGGGCTGGCCGCGGCGTCGCGGTATCTGGCCAGCGAGGCCTCCGCGCAGGTCGGCGGGGACTGGTACGACCTGATCCCGTTGCCGGACGGTGCCGTCGGCGTGGCCGTGGGGGACGTGATGGGCCACTCACTGGCAGCGGCGGCGGCGATGGGGCAGCTGCGCAGCGTGCTCCGCAGCTACGCGTGGGAGGGCCACCCCCCCGGGGCGGTGCTCGACCGCCTCGACCGGCTCGTACAGGGCCTGGGCATGGCCCAGACCGCCACCGCCTGCTACGGCCGGCTGCACCTGCGGACCGGAAGCGGGCTGCTGCATTACGCCAACGCCGGACACCTGCCGCCGCTGCTGTGCGAGCCCGACGGCACCGCGCGGCTGCTGGACGGCGCCCGATCCCCGCTGATCGGCGCGCCCCGAGGCGAAGCGGACTTCGTCGACTCCAGGCAGGAGACCGAGGAGGCGCTCGCGGCCGGCGCTACTCTTGTGCTGTATACCGACGGCCTGGTCGAGGGCCGCCACCGGCCGCTGGCCGACGGGCTGGAGCAGCTACGGAACGTGGCCGCCGGCCACGAGCCCGAAGACGGCCCGGATGCCCTGTGCGACAGGCTGGTCGACGCGCTGATCGGCGGCGGACCCGGTGCAGAGGACGATGTCGCGCTGCTCGCCGTGTACCTCCTGCCCTGATTCTGGGCACAACCATCGGTGTGGATCCTGTCGACCCGGTAGCCCTGTCCATCGACGTCGACCGCGACGGCGACCTCGCCGCCCTCACCCCCGCCGGGGCCATTGACATCGCCACCGCCTCGCGGCTGGACGACGCGCTCACCGATGCCATCACCCGCGGCGTCATCCGCCTCGTCATCGACCTGCACCGCGTCGACTTCCTCGACAGCAGCGGTCTCGGAGTCCTCATCGCCGCCGACCGTCACGTGCGCCACCGCGGCGGGGACGTGCGCCTCGTTACCACCGACGAGAACATCCTCAAGAAGCTGAAGATCACCGGCCTGGACACCGTGTTCGACGTCTATCCCAGCCTGGGGCAGGCACGTCGCGGTCACCCGTGACCAAGTCGGCCGATTCAGGCGATAAGACGCTCGGCCCGGCCCGGCGGGAGCGGCCGGTCGGCGCGTGATTCGTGTCTGCGGTCCCGGGACGCGGTCTCCTGCCGCCCCCGACCACGGACCGAGATCTTGGTCGCCTGAGCACCGCTGAGCGGGCGGGCACCGGTGGGCGGGCGGCAGCGGTAAGAGGGGAGCGATGAGCGGGCGAGCCGCGGCGAGCGGGTCCGCACAGAGCCCCCGCGGCAAGCGGATCCGCGGGCGAGTACGGCCCTCCTCCGCCGTCAGCGGCCGAGCTGTTTGCGTCCCAGGCGGCTGAGCCGGTGCTTCTGGGACGGGTCGAGCATGAGGTAGCCCGCGACCGGCACGCCGATGATCCCGACGATGATCAGTACCGCTATCCACACCGGGAGAACCCACAGCGCGATGATCCCCGCGCCGGTTCCCGCGATCGCGTACTTCGTCCGTTTTGACATCGTGCGTGTCCTCCATCAGTGGGGCGCTCGACCCATCACCGTACTCAACAACGTATGGGGGGCCGGTTAGTTCCCGGGCAGGCTGGCCACTCAGCCGAGCAGCAGGCGCAGCGGCCGGTCGAGGGCGGCGGCGATCCGGTCCGCGCAGAGGCGGAACTCCCCGGTCGGCCGGCCGTGCGGGTCGGCGAGGTCGTCGTGGGGGGAGGCCGCGAGCGCGCCCCGCCCGGCGG
>JBOHCT010000128.1:0-12724 GCA_050699055.1 Streptosporangiaceae bacterium
TACCGGAGCACACACCGCCCGCTTTGGACCGACACGCCACAGAAGTCAGTAACAACCCCAAACCTGAACGCCGGGGAGAGCCGTTCTGGACAGGTACCCGAACGTAAAGATCATCGCGCAGCCGCTCGCGGCCGACTGGAACCGCGAGAAGGGGACCAAAGCAACGGAGAACTACCTGAGCCGTCTCGGCGCCGCGCCAAAAGGCAAGCTCGACTTCATCTGGGGTGAGTCCAGCGAGATGGCCATCGGCGCGATGAACGCGGCCGCGCATGCCGGGGTGCTCGACGACTCCGGTGGGGCCACCCCGCCGAAGCAAGGCAAGGTCGCCATCTTCTCCAACGACGTCACCCCGGAGACCGTCTCTTATATCAAACAGGGAAAGTTCATCGCGGAGACCACCCACGGCTTCGCCGAATGGGGCTGGTTTGGCACCGAGGTCGCAGTCAAGATCTCCTGTGGGATGCATGTGCAGAAATTCCGGGACATTCACCCGCGTACGGCCTGGGAAGGCAACGCCGACCTCTTCTACCCGAACCCTAAGCTGCCAGACATCAACTGGGACTCCATTCGATCGCACTGTCAGGGACAGCAGTAAGCCAATGCCACTACTCGAGCTGGAGAAGATAGGCAAGCGTTATCTGGGCGTGCGGGCACTCGTCGCAGTCGACTTCGACGTCGACGATGGCGAGGTCCACGCCCTACTCGGCGAGAACGGAGCCGGCAAGTCGACCTTGATGAAGTCGATGGCCGGCACGGTGGTCCCTGACACCGGGCGAATGACCGTGCGCGGCGTGGAGGTCGGCTTCGGCTCACCGGAGGCCGCGCGAGAGCACGGCATTGGCATCGTGTACCAGGAGCTCAGCCTCGTCCCCTCGCTCTCGGTGGCCGAGAACGTCCTGCTCGGGCGCTACCCTACGACGTCGCGCCTGCGCCTCGTCGACTGGAAGGCCATGAACGAGCAGGCGTCCGCGCATCTGGAACGCGTGGGCCTGGGCGAGCTCGACCCACGCAAGCCGGTGGCACCACTGAGCATGGCCACCCGCCAACTGGTCGAGATCGCCAAGGCCCTGTCCGGCGACACCCGGGTGCTACTGCTGGACGAGCCCACCTCGGCATTGTCCGAGCCGGAGGCCGACCGGCTGTTCGCGACGATCGCAGGGCTCACCGCCTCGAGCGTGGGCGTCGTGTATGTCTCCCACCGGCTGGCTGAGGTCAGCCGTATCGCTCACCGCGTGACGGTACTCCGTGACGGTGCTCGCGTCGGGACCCTTCCGCGCGATCAGGTCGCGGAGACGGAACTGGCGACGATGATGGTGGGTCGCGAAGTCCGGATCGACACCCACAGTCGCGCCCGTGCCGCCGGAAGCTCCGATGTAGTCCTGCGCGCTCACGGTGTCGCCCGACCCCCGCATCTGCACCCGACCGATCTCGAGCTCCGGCGAGGCGAGATCGTCGCCGTGTTCGGTCTGGTCGGGTCGGGACGTGACCGCCTTGCCCGTACGTTGTTCGGGTTGGACCCGGCCACTGAGGGGCGCGTCGAGGTGGACGACCGCGAGACTCACATCGGGTCTCCCGCCGCGGCCAGCTCCCTCGGCATCGGCTACGTCGCCGCCGGCCGCAGCGAGAGCCTGGTTCCACGGATGGGCCTCGCCCCGAACCTGACACTGGGAGCGCTCGATCGGGTCACCCGCGGGCCGCTGCTGGATCTACGCGCTGAGCGAGAGCTTGCTCGCCGCTATCTCGAAGAGCTCAACATCAAGGCCCGTTCGCTGGCGCAGGCAGGCGAGACGTTGTCGGGCGGCAACCAACAGAAGGTGATCCTCGCCCGGTGGCTCGCCGCCGGATCCCGACTCCTCATCCTCGACGACCCAACTCGAGGCATCGACATCGGCGCCAAAGAGGAGGTGTTCCGCATCCTGCACCGACTGGCCACGGCGGGAATCGCCATCCTCTATCTCACTTCCGAGATCCGGGAAGCGCAGGTGCTTGCCAGCCGCGTACTCGTGATGGCGGCGGGCCGGGTGGTCGACGAGGTCACGCCCGATACCCCACAGTCTCGGATCATGGCGGCGGCGGGAGGTTCCCGTGCTTAACAGCGGCCGACGTACCCGCCCGCCGGATCACCGCTCAACCGCTCCGCCCGTGTCCCAGAGGCGCTGGGCGCCGCAGCGCGTGTTCGGCGGCGTCTTCACCGCCGGTGGTGGACGCGTCGGCACGGCCGTGATCCTCATCGCGCTCATCGTGGTCTTCTTCATCGCGACCCCCCGCTTCCTCACCGGCAACAACCTTGTCAACATACTCCAGCAGTACTCGGTTGTCGGGATCCTCGCGATCGCACAAACCATCGTCATCATCTCCGCCGGCATCGACCTGTCCGTGGCGGCGACCGCCGCCCTGGCCGGGTCCGTGGTAACCGTCGCCTACGCCCACTGGGGGCTTCCTGGCCCGTTTGCCTGGCTTATCGGACTCGCTTCCGGGTTCGCTGTCGGCGCTTTCAATGGCTTCGCCGTCACCAAGTGGCGCGTCCCCGACATCATCGCCACCCTCGGCACCTTCTCCGCCGTTCGCGGTGTAGGCCTCCTCGTGACCGGCGGCCTACCGGTACCCAGCCCCGAGAAGGCCGTCGGAAACCGCGGCGTGCCACCCGCGCTCAACACGCTCGGGGCGGGCAGCGGCCTGGGCGTCCCCTACATCGTCCTTGTGGCCGCGGGGGCAGTCGCCGTCGGATGGTTCATCCTGCGGAGGACGCGGTTGGGCCGCACGGTGTTCGCCGTCGGCGGCAACCGGGAAGCCGCCCACGCCTCGGGCATCAAGGTGGGGCGAACGAAGTTCGCTGTCTACGCGATCTCCGCGCTCCTCTCCTCGCTCGCGGGCTTCCTCCTCGTCGGCCGGCTGGGGAGCGCCAACGCCCTGATGGGCACCGGTATGGAGCTGCAGTCCATCGCCGCTGTCGTGGTCGGCGGCACCGCCCTCTTCGGAGGAGAGGGCGGTGCCGGCGGCACGGTCCTCGGAATCCTGATCATCGGCGTGCTCGCCAACGGGCTCACCCTGCTGGGCATCTCCGAGTTCTGGCAACAGCTACTCAACGGGCTGATCATCGTCGTGGTCGTCGCACTCGACCAATGGCGCAGACGCGTGGCGGAGCGGCAGCGCGCACGGCAGGAGGCGATGGCGTGAACCGCGAGCTACGGGTCTGTCTTGTCGGCGCCGGACGCGCGGGCCAGGTACATGCGAAGAACCTCGCCGAGGGCGTCCGCGGGGCACGCCTGGCCGCCGTCGCCGATCCCGACCACGCGGCGGGACTCGCCGTCGCCGACCGGCTCGGCGTCGCGGCGGTGGTCGAGGACCCAGTGGCGGCTGTCACCTCCGATGATGTCGACGCCGTCGTCGTGGCAGCGCCCACCTTCACGCACGCCGACATCGTCGTGTCCGCGCTCGAGGCCGGGAAGCACGTGCTGTGCGAGAAGCCGCTGGCCGCTACGCTCGACGGCGCGAATCGCGTCGCCGCGGCCGCGCGGGCCGCACCGAGCGTCTTCGTCATGGGGTTCATGCGCCGGTTCGACCCGCGTTTCCGCCGTGCCGCCGAGCGCGTCGCGGCGGGAGACATCGGCGCGCCTATCCTGGTGCGGTCCACCTGCCGGGGGCCCGGGCTCCCCCCCGAATGGGCGTGGGACGCCGAGCGCTCCGGAGGGCTCGCGGCCGAGGTGAACTCCCACGACCTGGACACGGTGCGCTGGCTTTCGGGACAGGACGTCACGTCCGTGCACGCCGTCGGTCGGGCGGCGAAGCGCCCCGACATCGCCCGGCGTTATCGTGGCTTCGTCGACGTGCTCGTCGCGACCCTCGAGCTTTCCGACGGCGGCCTCGGGACTGTGGACGGCGCCTGTCCCGCCGACTACGGCTACGACGCCCGAGCGGAGGTGTACGGAACGGAGGGAACCCTGCTCATCGGGAGCCCACTCGCCGACGCCCCACTGCTCGTCCGCGCCCCGACGGGAACCGTGGACGCCGTGGGCAGTTGGCAGACCCTCTTCGCCTCCGCGTACCGGGCAGAGGACGAGCACTTCGTCCGCGCGGCCCTTGGCCACGAGGAGCCGCACACCACCGCCCTCGACGGGGTGCGGGCACTCGAGGCTGCGGTAGCGGTGAACATGTCCATGGCTCGCAGCCGTGCGGTCTCGATCGAGGAGGTACGAGCCCAATGAAGGCGCTGCGTGTCTCCGCTCCAGGGGAGGTCTCCGTCGCCGACGTCCCCGACCCGACGCCTGTCGACGGCGAGGTCCTGGTCCGCGTCGAGCGGGCGGCACTATGCGCGACCGACCGCAAGATCATCCAGCGTGGCGTGGCCTGCCCCCTCGTGCTCGGACACGAGGGGGCAGGCCGTCTGGCCGATGGCACTCCCGTGGGAATCCATCCCGACGTCGGCTGCGGCCGTTGCCGGCATTGCCGCCAGGGTCTCGAAACCCGCTGCCCCGACAAGCGGTCGCTAGGGGTGAGGCGAGACGGAGCCCTGGCCGAGCGGGTCGCCGTGCGTCGAGACCACGTCGTGCCATTGGCGGGCCTCGAGCTCGCCCTGGCCCCGCTCCTCGAGCCGCTCGCCTGCTGCCTGCATGCGGTAACGCTTCTCGCCCCCGCCCCCGGTACACCCGCGCTGGTCGTCGGCGGCGGGGTAATGGGCATCCTCAACCTCTGGGCGCTGCGGGCGTCGGGCTGTCCCGTCCTGCTCGTCGAACCCAACGAGGAACGGCGCGAGCTGGCGCTCGAGCTCGGTGCGGACGCGGTGACCGCCCCCGACGTCCCAGTGGCCGAGGCGCTGGGGTGCGTGCCGCAGTTCGCGGTGGTGACCGTGCCGAGCGCGGAGGCGCTCGCCTCCTCCCTGGAACAGGTCGACATCGGTGGTGCGGTGCACGCCTTCGCCAGCATTCAGGGCGCTGCGGCCGTAGACGCCAACCTCGTCCACAGCCGGCACCTGCGGCTGGTCGGCAGCACGGGTTCGGACCTCGATGACTACGAGCGCGCCCGAACACTGGTCGCCTCCGCCCGCGTGCCCATCCACCGGCTACCCGTCACCGAGATCCCACTGGAGAAGGCACCCGACCAGCTGCGCGACGGGACGGGCAGCGAGACCCTGAAGACCATCGTCGACGTGCGAGGAGAAGAATGACGCTCCCGACCTTCGACCCCTTCACCGTGACCCTCCTCGTCGTCGAAGGATCCGACGGTCCAGATACCGTGATCAACCCGCGCTACGGAGCTTGACCGTGCCCGTCTTCGTCGGGTGCGACCTCGGCACCATGGGTACGAAGGCCGGCGTGGTAGACGAGGACGGCACAATCCTCGCCGACGCCTTCGAGGAGGTGCCGTTGCGCTATCCCCGCCCCGGGTGCGTGAAACAGAACCTCGCCCACATCGAGGCGTCAGGCCACCGCACGGTGCGTCTGGCGCTGCAACGCAGTGGCAGGCAGGACGTGCAAGGCGTGGCGTTCTCCGGCCAGATGTCGGGGATCGGGAGCATCGACTCGTCGTTCGAGCCGGCCACGTACTACGACTCCTGGCTCGACACCCGCTGCGAACCCTACATCCGGCGCATGACCGAGGACGCCGAGCGGGTGACGGCGGTGTCCGGCTGTCCACCCACCTACTCGCACGGGCCGAAGATCCTCTGGTGGCAGCACGAGCGCCCGGAAGACTTCCGCCGTATCCTCCGGTTCGTCACGCCCAGCGCCTATGTCGCCGGTCGGCTCGTGGGCCTGCCCGCCGAGCGGGCCTACATCGATCGCACCTACCTGCACTTCACCAACCTCGCGGACAACGCCGCCAGCGCCTGGTCGGAGGAGCTGATCGAGGCGTTCGGTGTGGACGTCGACAAGCTGCCGCGGATCGTCGACCCACTCGACATCGTCGGTACGGTCACCGCGCAGGGGTCGGCCGACACGGGCCTGCCAGCGGGTACGCCGGTCGCCGCGGGAGCGGGTGACACCGCCGCCTCGGTGCTCGGCGGCGCGGTGGTGGAGCCGGGACAAGGGCTCGACGTGGCGGGGACGGCGAGCGTACTGGCGTTCTGCCTGGGCCGCTTCGCTCCCGACCCCCGCAGGCGGCTGCTGATGGCGAGCCAATCGGTAATCCCCGGACAGTGGATCGCCCTCGCGTTCGTCAACGGCGGCGGGCTCGCGCTTCGGTGGTTCCGCGACACGGTCGCGGCGGAGCTCGCGGGTCGGCCCGACGCGTACGAAACGCTTGACCGCGAGGCCGCCGCCGTCGACCCCGGATCGGGCGGCCTGCTGTGGTGCCCCCATCTGCAAGGACGAGTGCTGCCGCCGTCCCCGCACGTGCGCGGCGGCTGGGTGGGTCTCACCTCCGGTCACGGCCGCGCCCACATGTATCGCGCCCTACTCGAGGGCATCGCCTACGAGTACGCCCTGTGGGCCGACAGCGTCCGAGACGCCGCGGCAGGCGCGTCGCTGCGCGAGGTGCTCGCCTTGAGCGGCGGCGCCCGCTCGAGGGTGTGGAACGCCATCAAGGCCGACGTCCTCGGCATCGCGTGGGTGCCGCTGGCCCGCCAAGAGGCCGGGGTGCTCGGTGACGCGCTGGTGGCCGCGGCCGCGACCGGGCACGCCGACGACGTCGCCGACACCGCACGTGCCTGGCAGCGAACCGGTGAGCGCGTCGACCCGGACCACGAGCGGCACGCCCGCTACCAGCCGTACCTCACGGCCTACCGGTTGCTGAGCGGACACCTCGACGAGATCTTCGAGGAATTGGGCCGGGCCTCGTCCGGATACCCGTCGGACCAAGCGAGAGCAAGGACACTGTGAACCCGATCGGCATCCATGCCCTCGTCTGAGTCGATGGCGGACAAGGTGTTCAACCGCGAACCCACCCTGTCCATCCCGGTCGGTATCAAGGAGGAGAACCCTGCCTTCCTGAAGAAGCTCGGTATGGTTCCGTGGCCGAGTGGACCGAACGGCCATAAGATCCCCTCGCCCGTCCAAGTGAAGAGCGCGATCATTTTCACCGGCTCCACGCATCAGCAGAAGGCCAAGAAGCTGCTGTCGTTCCTCATCCAGCCGGACAACCTGGAGACGTACCTCGAGCGACAGCAAGGCCGCTACCTGCCGGTCATGCCGCAGCTGTGGAAGCGACAGTTCTGGTCGGCGACACATACGGGAAGGCCGCCAAGCCGCCGCCCGAGGAAGGGAGCCCCGTGCCACTGCCCGTGCCGTTGCGCGGGATCATCCCGCCGATGTGCACGCCGCTGACCCCTGACCGCGAGGTCGACACCGGGTCGCTGGCGCGGCTTGTCGAGTTCCACCTCGACGCCGGGGTGCACGGCGTGTTCGTCCTCGGGTCCACCGGCGAGGTCGGCTACCTGACCGACGCGGCGCGGCTGTCTGTCGCCCGCACCGCCACGATAGCGGCAGGAGGTCGCATCCCGGTCTTGGCGGGCGCCGCGGACACCGCCACCGCTCGGGTGATAGCACAGGGCCGCATGCTCGCCGACGCTGGCGTCGACGGCTCGCTACCCGGGGCCTCACCGGGTTCGCGGTGCTCAGCGGTTCCGAGCTGCTCGTCGACAGCGTCCTGTAGATGGGCGCGCAAGGCGCGGTGCCTGGACTGGCCAACGTCGATCCACACGGCTACGTGCGGCTCTACGACGCGGCGACGGACGGGCGATGGGAAGCCGCGCGGGCGCTCCAAGAGCGACTGTGTCGTCTCTTCGAGCTGGCCGACGTCACCCGCGGACGGCTCGGACCTGACGCCGAGGCTTACGGCGCGTTCAAGCACGCTCTGGTGCGGCGTGGCGTCATCGCCTGTGCCGCCACCGGGCTGCCGCTCCAGCCACTGCTGCCGGCGGAGGCGGAAGCCGTGGGGCGTGCCCTATCGGATGCCGGGTTGGGATAGCCGCGGCCTGGACGGTTGGGGTCGACGTGGTAGCCGCCTTCCCCTCCGCAAGGTCGACCTCCGACTCCAGCCGGCGGCGGCCGCGGATCGCGAACAGAGGAACAGATAGCGTCGCGCGGTCCGACATGCGTCGGCCTGCCTCACGAGCTGTCCCTGCGACACATATCCCAACGGCAGCGGACAGGGACACAGTGAAGTGTGTCGTGGGGCTTTACGGTGGTGACCGTGTCGGGGGTCACCAGAACTCGAGTGCTACGGCCCGCGAGGTCCGCCCTCCGGGTAGGGGTGTGGCAGGCGATGGCCCACCGGCATCGCACCTTCCTCGTGGTGTTCCTTCTCGCGGTGATCCTGCGGTGCGTGGTGATGTTGGGCTATCGCGGGGTGCTGTGGTTTCCCGACTCCCGCGCCTATCTCGGCGTGGCGCTGCGCCCGCAGCCCTACCCGGTGCGGGAGATGGGGTACGCGTTCTTCCTGCGGCTGCTGCTGCCGGTACACAGCTTCGCCGCGGTCGCTGGGGTCCAGCATCTGATGGGACTGGCCGTCGGTGTCATGGTCTATGCCCTGCTGCGGCACCGCTTCGCACTGCCGGGATGGGGGGCGAGTCTGGCCGCGGTCCCGGTGTTGTTCGATGGCCAGCAGCTGCAGCTCGAGCACATGCTCTTGTCCGACACGCTGTTCGAGCTGCTGGTCGTCGCGGCGGTCGTCATGGTCTCGTGGCGCTCACGGCCGGCCATCTGGCAGGCCGCCGCGGGGGGAGGACTGGTGGGGCTGGCCGCGACCACCCGGTCGGTCGGGCTGCCGCTCATCGCGGTGCTGCTGGTCGTCCTGCTCATGCGACGGGTGGGATGGCGCAGGTTCACGGCGGCCGGGGTGCTGTGCCTCGCCCCCGTGGTGAGCTATGCCGTCTGGTACCACGGCACCTGGGGCCGCTACGCGTTGAGCAACTCAGGTGGCTTGGTCCTGTTCGCCCGTACCGCCGCCTTCGTCGACTGCACGCACCTGCGGCTGCCGCCGGATGAGCGGGCCCTATGCCCGAGACAGCCGCCCGGTCACCGGTCGGCGTCGCCGAACTACCTGTGGCATCACCACCTCACGCCGGCGCTGGACACCGGCCCCTACAGGAAGTTCACGGTCGCGAACAACGAGCGGGCCGGGGAGTTCGCGAAACGGGCGATCGTCGCCCAGCCGGTCGATTACCTCACGACGTCACTGCGTGGCGCGGGCCGGACGTTCGAGTGGCCACATGGGCCGTACCCGAACCATTTCGACGCGACTCGCTACCGGTTTCCGACCTCGACCAAACCCCCCGGCCATGAGGTGAAGGTGCGAGGCGGAAGCGTCGCTCACGACGCTCGCCGCTACGCCCATAACGACGGCCGCACCCGGGTCAAGGAGCCGTACGCCGGGTGGCTGCGCGCCTACCAGCGTTATGTGTTCCTGCCTGGCACAGTGCTCGGGGTTCTCCTCGTGATCGGCGCGACCGGACTGGTCATCCGGTGGCGGCGTCTCGGCGGCCCCGTCCTGCTGGTGTGGTTCACCGCACTCGCTCTCATCGTCGTCCCGCCGTTCACCGCCTCATACAGTCCCCGCTACGTCATCCCCGCGGTGCCGCTCGTCTGCGTCGCCGCCGCGGCGGCCCTCGGTGTCCCTCGGCGGTCTGGACAGGACCCACGGCCTCAACCCCCTGCTTTATCAATTGCCCGCCACGTTGGGGCCTGTCCGGTGGAGGATGGGTGTGGCCGTGAGTGCGGTCGCCGAGCCGGGGACCGTAGGGTGCGGGTGTGCCAAACGGGGTCCGCGCGCTGCTGGCCCGCCACCTGGGCAGCTAGGAGGTCCGATCCGTAGCCAAGCTGGGCGAGGGATGGGACAACGTCCTGTACGAGGTCAGCGGTGAGCTGATCATCCGGGCAAGGAAGGAAGCCGACCCCACCCGCCGCGGTGAGCTGACTCGGCGCGAGGCGGATCTGCTGGCCGTGGTGACGGAGTTGTCCACGTTGCCAGTTCCGGAGCCGATCTTCGCCGACGTCGAGGCTGGCGTCCTCGCGTACGTCGAGCTCCCCGGCGTTCCCCTCAGCGAGCGTCCGGTAGCGGAACCCGCGCGTCTGGCGGCCCCCCTGGGCGGGTTCGTTGGGCGCCTGCACCAGGCCTCCGTGGAGGAGATGGAGAAGCTGGTGCCGCGGGACACCGATCCGCTGATGACGTGGCGACTGGACGCCGTACGTCGTTACGCGGAGGCCGGTCTGGCGCACCTCGCCTGGACCTTCGCGTAGGGCGCCCCGCGTCAGGGGACCCGACCGCCCGTCGACCCGGGTAACGGACGACGACCGTAGACCACGACCGCTCAGTCGACGAAGTCCGCCCGGACGCCCAGCAGCCGCACCGGGCGCCGTTCGGTGAACCGATCGAGGGCTGCCAGGGCGGCCCGCTCGATCGCCGGCGTCTCGGTGGTGGGCGTCCGAAGCGCCTGCCCGCGGGTACGGGTGGTGAAGGGCGCGTAGCGCACCTTCACCACTACACGTGCGGCGGATCGCTGTTCGTCGGCGATGTCGTGCGCGACCCGCCGTGCCAGGCGCACGACCTCGTGCCGTACCTCGTGCCATTCGTCGAGGTCGCGTTGGTACGTGATCTCCCGGCCGCGGGAGCGCCCGGTGTGCGGCCTGCCGACAACCGGTGAGTCGTCCTGGCCGCGGGCGAGCCGGACCAACCGCGGCCCTGCCGCGGGGCCGAGCCGCGTACCGAGGACCTGCGGATCGGCCGCCGCGAGTTCCGCGACAGTGGCGATGTCCATGCTGGCGAGCCGCTTGGCGGTCTTCGGCCCAATGCCCCACAGCGCATCGGTGGGCAGCTTCCCGAGCACCTCGAACCACGTCTCGTCGGTCAGCCGGTACACGCCGGCCGGCTTGCCGAAGCCGGTCGCCAGCTTGGCCTGCAGCTTGTTGCCTCCGATGCCGACCGTGCAGTCGAGGCCCGTCGACTCGCGCACGCGCCGTTGGACCCGGCGCGCCGTCGCCTCCGGTTCATCGTCCTCGACGCCGAGGAACGCCTCGTCCCACCCGACCACCTCGACCACCGCGTCGAACGCCCGGAGCGTCGCCATCACCTCCGATGACGCCGCCTCGTACGCCGCCTTGTCGACCGGCAAGAACACCGCCTCCGGACATCGCCTGGCGGCGGTGCGCAGCGGGAGGGCGGAGTGCACGCCGTACGCGCGGGCCTCGTAGGACGCCGAGCTGACCACGCCGCGTTTGGTCGGGTCGCCGTCACCGCCGACGACGACCGGGTGGCCGCCCAGCTCAGGGTGGCGCAGCAGCTCGACGGCGACCACGAACTGGTCGAGGTCGACGTGCAGCACCCAGCCGGCCACAGCTCATTGTCCCTCCGCCGGGGGGACCAGCACGGGCCGGCCGAGCTCCAGCGAGACGAGGAGCTCGACGAATTCGTCAGACCACGAGCAGATCCATGTAGTCCTCACCCCGTGCCGCGATCTCGGCCGAGGTGCTGTCGACCGCGATCGCGCCCTTGTTGAGGATCACCGCGCGCTCGCACAACCTCAGGGCGAGCGGCGGACTCTGGTCGACGAGCACGAGCGCCACACCGAGCTCGCGCGTGATCCGTTCCAACACGCTCACCAGCGCCTCCACGATCGACGGCTGGATGCCCTGCGACAGCTCGTCGACCGCGACCAGGCGGGCGCCCGCGCCGAGCGCCCGGGCGATCGCGAGCTGCTGCTGCAGCCCGCCGGAAAGCTCCCCGGCGGGCTGCCCGCGCCGCCGCTCCAGCTCGGGGAACGGGCCGAGCGCCTGCTTCGAGGGGACCGCCGCGCCGCGGCGCCGGGCGATGAGCCGGGCGAGCTCGAGATTCTCCTCGACGGTGAGCCTGGGGAACACCCCACGATCGTCGGGAACCAGGGTGAGGCCGCGGCGCGCGAGCAACTCCGGGTGGCGTGGCGGCAGTTCCTCGCCGTCGACCCGTACGCTGCCGGTGTGCCGGTCCGCGAGGCCGAAGATCGCACGCAGCAGCGTCGTCTTGCCCATTCCGTTGCGCCCGAGCAGCGCGAGCGTCTCGCCCTCGCGCAGCGAGAGCGAGACGTCGCTGACGATCGTAACGCTGCCGTAGCCCCCGGTGACCCCCTCGAGCTCGAGTAGCGCGCTCATCCCGCCCCCAGGTACGCGTCGCGCACGCGCTGGTCGGCGGACATGTCGTCCATGCTGCCCTCGCTGAGGATGTGTCCCTGATGCAGGACGATTACGCGGTCCGCCAACCTGCGTACGATCTCCATGTCGTGCTCCACGGCGACCATCGCGCATCCGGTTCGCTCACGCACGTCGAGCAGCGTACCCGCGAGCCGCGCGGCCTCGTCTCGCGACAGCCCCGCGGCCGGCTCGTCGAGCAGTAGCAGCCCGGGGTCGCCGGCGAGCGCGAGCGCGATCTCCAGCCCGCGGCGATCGCCGAGCGACAGCTCGCGGGCCCGCACCCCGGCGAGCGGTCCCTCGAAAGGTCGGTAGACGTCGGGAAGGTCGGGCAGCCCCTTCGACTCCTGGCGCACCAGCGTGAGATGCTCGGCGACGGTCAGCTCGGGCAGCAGGCTGGGTACCTGGAATGTGCGTCCCAGTCCCAGTCGCGAGCGCCGGTGTGGCGGCGTGTGACCGACGGGGCGCCCCAGCAGCGTGATCGAGCCTCCGTCGAGGTCATGGTCTCCGCTCACGCAGTTGAGCAGCGTCGTCTTGCCCGCGCCGTTGGGGCCGATCAGGCAGACGATCTCGCGTGGGTGCACCGCGAGGGTCACGCCGTCGACCGCCGGGGTCACGCCGAAGCGTTTGAC
>JBOHCT010000129.1:0-12699 GCA_050699055.1 Streptosporangiaceae bacterium
CTCGGAGACTACGTGCCTTTCAGATTGCCTCCAACTTCGCGCTCGCGCCGCAATGGAGCCGAGGCGGGAGAGCCTCGGAGACATCGTGACTCACCCGCGTGATGAATCTCGTCGATGAGGCCGCAATGGAGCCGAGGCGGGAGAGCCTCGGAGACCCTACTACGCCGTGGACTGGATGCCGACCACGTTGACTGCCGCAATGGAGCCGAGGCGGGAGAGCCTCGGAGACGCGAAGGCGATCGGCCTGTCCGACATGATCCCCGACAACTGGAAGCCGCAATGGAGCCGAGGCGGGAGAGCCTCGGAGACGGCTTCAGTCTAGCGGTATGTCTGACCTGGGGCGATCCGACGCCGTGCGAGCGGTTGTCCGCAGGAGCCGCGGGGGGCGGTGTGTATAGGCGATGGTGACCACCAGTCTGCCTTATGACCTGTGCGCGAGCGATTCCCGGTCTGCTTGGTGGCACCGGACCGCTCGCTAGATGACGAGGGAGCCTGGGTCGGGTGGTTCGATGTGACGGGCGCCGACGTAGTCGAAGCGGTCGAGGTTGGTCGCCCCTAGGTCGATGACCACGAGAGAGTCCACGTCGAGGTTCATGATCGCGGCCGCCTGTGACTTCATGCGCACGCACTCCATGCCCGTAAGGTCACAGATGAAGACGGAGTACTGGAGTGCGTAGCCGTACCCTTGCATCAGCTTGTGGACTTGACGCAGCCTCTTCGGGTTACGGATGTCGTAGCAGCTGAGGTAGCGGCGCCTCATGGCGATGTTCCCGCAGTCACCGGGTGCAGAACGGTGTGTACTCGGGGATCTCCCCGAGGAGAAGGGCAGCGAGTAGCCGGGCCTGGACCTCCAGGACCCGCCGGTAGGTGATCGTGTACCCGAAAAGCGGATGCCTGATCTCGGTTTCGAGTCGCCGCTCGTATGCGCGTAGGACTGCTCTACGCCCCTTTCCGGTGAGCGCGACCCCACCGCCACGGCTGATGAAGTCTGCCGGTCCTATCTCCCTGTTGTTCAGTACGCCCACGACGACGGAGTCCGCTATGAGCGGGCGGAACTCCTCCATCAGGTCCAATGCCATAGCTGGGCGGCCAAACCGTGGCTGGTGATACAGACCGATGTAGGGATCCATGCCGATGCTGAATGCAGTCGCGGTCAGGTCCTTGACGAGAAGGCTGTACAGATACGAAAGAAGACAGTTGATGGGGTCCCGAGGCGGCCGACGGTTTCGTTGCAGAGCCGCGTGGCGCACGCCGGGCAGATCCAGGTCAGGTCGGAGCATCGCGGGGAAGCGATTGAAGTAGAGACGCGCCGCCGTGCCCTCGATGCCCAGTAGCGCCGCGCGGGAGCGAGTTCGGGTGGCGTCGTCCACGAGCCTGCCCAGCTGCTGCACCGTCTCTGCTAGGTCGATGCGTCCATTGCGGCGGAGCAGCGTCCGACAATTGCGGATCTTCCCCGAGATCATCGCGCAGGCGACGGCATGGCCGCCTTGACCGGCGACGATCACCTGTCGACGGCGGAGTTCGACATGCTTTGAGGGCAGTCCCGCAGCGAGACCCTGGAACCAACCTCCGTGGGAGAAGAAGCAGACCGGGACGTCGTCGCCGAACGCCTTGCGGATCGCCTGGGTCGAGATCTGGATGTTCCCGTAGAGACAGATCTGCGACACGTCGATGCTGCGAGCGGAGGCGAGCAGCTCGCGATCCTTGCGCACCTCGAAGCGCCCACCCTTGACGCCTATCACCGCTCCCTGGTCGGTGATGTACATAGGGTGCGCGGCGTCCCGCGTCGGCAGCAAACGTCGCGGTCGGGCCGCCCTGCGTGCGTTCAGGAGGTTGGTCTCGTCCGGAAGGCAGATCCCCACCAGCGAGCATCGCGGGCATTTCGGGCTGTCCACCAGCGGCGCGGGAGGCTCTCCGCGGCCGGCGATCTCGCGTGCCTCCTCGAGAAGACCGCGGGTCCGCTCCACGAGCGGGGCGTCGAAGTCGACGCGTACGCGGTGCCGCGACGCGGCATAGTAGACGAAGCCGTGCTTGCAGACGTACCCCGCGCCGCGCAGCAGCAGGCCCTGCGCGCAGAGCTGCACCCGGTCCGCCTCCCAGGCCCCCAAGTCGAGGTCGGGGGCGCTCCCCTTCTTGTAGTCGATGGGCGAGACAGCACCACCGTCGGCACCTTCCACGACGTCGAGCGTCGCGATCAGCCCAAGGTCAAGGGACGACAAGGTGAGGCTGCGGGCCGAGGACCGCCCGCCGTCGTCGACGTCCTCGAGTGAGCCCCTCGGCTCGTCCACGCGACGGTGGACCACCGCCCCCTCGACCGTGTCCTGGCTGTGCGCGAAACGCCCCTGCACCCACTCGAGGAAGAACAGGCGAGGACAGTAGGTGTACTCGTTCAGCATCCGTGCCGGCAGGAGGTCCGGCACGTTCTCCGTGGCCAGCTCCACGACATCCGTCCTCAATCAGTGGGCCAGAACATTCCGAGGCCGAAGTGGCTCAACGCGCCGAGCAGCAAAGGACCCTCGACCTGGCACTCGAACTCCAGGCGGAGGCCTCCGCCTGGCCTGGACTTAGCCCGACTGCCGTCTCTCTGCGGTCGGTAGCGGACAAACCCCGCCCAATCCGCCGTGCCGAGCGGTCGCACGATCGCCGGCTCGGGGTGTCCCCTGTAGCCCAACTCCCGGCACACCTCCGCGGCCAGGAACTCGGACCAGCGGCCCTTGCGGTGCCGCGGCGGGCAGAAGGGTGTGACGGACTCCCAGCAACGGGCCGGTCCGACAAGCTCAGGCACGATGTCCCTCACTGGGCCGAGCCCGGAGATGCGAAGCTCAGCCTTGCGCGGTCCCGGCTGCCGCTCGTGAGCGCCCAGAATCCGTGTTCTCGCGATGGCCTCGAGCTCGTCGTCGTCGAGCTCACCCGGCGCCCAGACCGCAAGCTCATCGATCCGCCAGTCACCGTCAGCGTCGAGCGCGATGTAGTGCGCATGCCGATGACCGATCGACGCCTTGCCGCCACCGTTCTTGCCGACAAGCAGACTGTCGGCGTGCTCGTGCCCGCGAAGTTCGTTCAGTTGCTTGACGCAGGCGTTCCGCAGCAGTTCGGCCACCGCGACGGCCTCGCTCAGTGGGGGTCGGGCGGCCGCGGTGAGCGTCAATCGTACGGCCGGGACCTTCCGTCGCCGGATCGGTGGGCGGGGAGACCGCTGGACCTGCGTCGTTTCGGGCACGGCGTACGGAAGGAGGTGGGTGCCGGGCGGGTACAGCAGCTTCTTCGCGCGCACCTCGACCGGACGCAGGGTCAGCGCGCCAAGGTCGAGCGGCATTGTCGGCGTCAGCAGCTCGGCGCGCTGCGTGCCTGGAGGCAGCTCCTCCTCGACGTCCAGCGGGACGGCCGGCGAGTACCGGCCCGCGTCGGGCCAGTTGTCGAGCACGTGAGCGTCACAGATGCTGTCGGCCCGCCCGAGGTACGGCAGCGAGCGGGCCAATCGCGAGAGGGCCTTCTTCTGCTCCGCGTCCAGCTCGACACCCCAGCCGACCACGAGCTGCGCGCCGCGCGGGAAGATAGCGAACGCATCGACGTCGCGGTCCACGCTGATCTTCCCGGTGCGGTGCTGCGAGTCGGGGTAGTAGTGGCGGGTGTGCGCCAGACGGTAGGGCGGCAGCAGATACGTAGGCGGACGCTCGACGAGCTCGGCGAGTAGGCCGTAGACGACGGCCTCGCCGAGGTCGGGGACGCGCATCCGCCACGTCGCGTACAGAGCCCGCAGTAGCCGCCACGGCGAGGGAGGAAGCTCGACGGTGCCTTCGTTGACGTAGCGGCCCCACGGTGTCGCGTGGTAACGGCCCCACGGAAACCTGATGGCGAGCAACGTGGCCATGTCAGCCCTTCCACAGGACGGTGAGCGGCTCGCCATGGCCGAGCCGCTCACGGCATGCGGGGACCAGTTCGCGGATCTGCCCGGTGAGCGCATCGAGGTCAGGCAGCTCAGCGCCCCTTCGTACCTCCACCGGGCCTACCGGCTCAAGGTCGCAGGCGGTACGCAGCCGCATCCCCCCGCACAGGAGGGCTCGGATCTCCCAGAGCGCGATCGTGGTGAGCAGCTCGGTGGCCGGGTCAGGCAGCCGATACGAACGCAGCAGCTCCACATCGACGCAGAACGACGCGACCATATCCCGCGCGGTCCACTCGGTCCGGTGGAATGGGACCGAGCCGTACCCCTCGGCGGTGCCGCCCGCACTGCCCTCGAGGCTGTGCCGCACCTGGTCGGCCTTTCGGCCCCCGCTGATCGCTCGCTCAACCTCGTAGGCCTCGATGAACGCCGACACGGCACGGGCGAACTTCGGGTTGCCCAACCACTCCTTGCGGGAGAAGAACACGCCGTGGATCAGGCAGAACGGGTCGAGGGCCATGAGGGCCCGGGCCATGTGCGCGTAGTCGAGGGGCGTGTCCTTCGCCAACCCGAGACGCTCCCCGATGACATCGCGCATCTTTCGCCCGTCCAACTGCGCCTCATACACATACGCCGAGGCGAGCCGGTGCGCCTCCACGCGACTGGACGTCAGGTACTCGTCGGGTTCGGACGCTCGGTGGACGCGGACGTACGGAAGCCCTTCGAACAGTTCAACCGGTCGGTGCGCGCCAGCGTCCCAGGCTGTGGCCTCCAGCCGGTTGGCCATCGACTGGACGGATTCGACGAGCAGCGACGCGACCCGCTTGTCTTGGCCGTCGCCTTCGAAACGCTCGAACGTGGCCGCGCCGATGTCGGGGAAGCCGGTGGGCTGAAAACGGGACCCGATGACGGGACGCAGCCGGACGTCGTAAACGAGGCGTATCTCGGTCTGGGTATCGATCGTGGTCACGACAGACCTCCTTCAGTGGGCTCATCAGCAGAAACGGGGGTGGATGGGGTCGCCTCACGGCTCTCTGGTGGGGGCAGGCAGGCGGCCCGCAGGGCCCCGCGGCGGTGGCGCGGCGGAACGCGAAGCAGCAGTCCGGCGGCGAGACGAGGACCGTCGAGCGTGGCACGGACTCGGCGCACGGCCTCCTCGCCGACGCCCGGCCGCAGGCCCGCGACGCGCAGCCTGCGGATGGCGTCCGCGCAGACAGCGGCGACGTCGCCGGCGAGAAGGCGGGCGACCCAGCCGTCCTCCGGCCGCAGCCGAATCGCCTCGGTGGGCTCGTACCCGACAGGCTCGGTGGCGAAGTACGGGAGAAGGAGCGCCAGGGAAGGCGGGACCAAGGCGGGTGCCCTGCCCCCGCTCTCGTCGAACCGGAAGCCGCATCCGCGCCAGTCGAGAAGCAGCATTCCGCGCAGGTAGTCGGCGATCAGCGCGTCGTCGACCACACCCGACGCGAAGGCCTCGACGTCGCTGAGCGGGACGGGGACGCCACGCGGATACGCGCTGACGACCCCCGCCTGCTCCTCGTCGGAGTCGTCTGTGCCTGCGGGCGGCACGACCCCCGGCATCGCGCGGCGGCGATGCGCCTCACCGAGCGCGAGGGGAAGGCCGGGGCCAGTCAGCGCCTGGCGCATGAGAGCCCGGTCTGCCCATTCGAATCGTCGGCCGGACCACGCGACGGGCGTGAGCAGCGCCCGCAGGCTGAACCCTCCACCGATCCTTTCCGTGTCGCGAAGCGACGCGAACCCCGCGGCCAATCGCGCCTCTCGCGAACCGTCGTAGAACGCGCGAAGCCAGCCTTCTGCCGAGCTCTCGTAGGGGAAGTACGGGGGAACCTGAGCGCGCAGGCCGCCCGAGCGTGACACCGCCTCGTGCAGCCGGCCGAGGGCGATCACCAACCGCCCCATGGCGGCCCCCCCGCCCCCGGCCGCGACGTCGTACATCGCGGCGTCGACCTGACGTAGGGCACCCATGACCCCGCTAGGTAGGGAACTGCTCCAGCGGATCCGATTGAGCCAGGCGTCAAGCGGGCGCAGGAGCCATGCCTCCTCCCGCCGCGTCACGTCGACCCGGTCGACGGTGACCGCGAGAGGGTTCTGCCCGAGGCGTTCGACGAAGACGTGGCGGGTGAAGCCGGTGAGCCCGCGATCCACGCCAAGGGAGGCGACGGCCCGTACGAAGTCCAGGCCGTTGGCGGCCTGCCGGTCGTTCCACTCCGCTCGACCTTCACCGAACAGCCGCTCCAGCTCGGGGAGAGACATGGGGCGCTGCCACTCGGGTGCCCACAGCTCTCCCTTGACGTTCTCATCGGTGGCCTCGGTGCTGTGGCCGACGGGGCTCGATCGCACAATGAACGGCAGGGAGCTACGTTCGCTCAGGCTGCCAAGTCGCCGGACCGCCGCGCTGGCGAACAGCAGCGTGCCCTCGATCGTGAGGATCTGCGCCCAGGGGTTCACGAACCCCGTATCGTCGCCTTTTTCCCACGGGGAGGAGTGCATGCCGCCGGCCCGTCCAGGGTCGAACTGTCCGACCGTCTCCCGGAGGTACGGTGCATCCTCGCGCCCGAAGAGCGCGGCCTCGGCCCAGGCCCGCGACCTGTCGATGCTCGCGTCCGGTCCGATCACGTCGAGCACCCGTTGCAGGTATGTCGAGGAGAGGTCCTGTCTCCCGAAGTTGCCGCCGGTGCCAAGCAGGGGGTTGTAGCTCTCGTCGTCGCCCGCGAGCGTCACACACGCGTCGACCCACGGCAGCGCGTCGTCGGGAAGACGGTTGCGGCAGAGCGTGATCACGTCGATCTTCCTGTCGGCCGCCCACAGCGGTCCGCCGCCCCACCCGCGTTTCTGTCCCTCGTGGACGAGGGACTCCGCGGCGCCGACTGCTCGTCGCAAGGGCGCGAAGCGTTGTTCCCTGGTCGCGGTGATCGCGTCGAGACGCTCCTCGGCAGTCCGGCTCTTGCCGTTACGGGCGAACCCCGACCCGGCGTTCCAGGGGGAGACGACAGGGCTAGGGGCATACTCAGCCACCAGGAAATCGACCAGCTCGTCAGAGCTCAAGCGCGTCGACAGCCGAAAGACGCCGCCCCACCACCATCCGCGGGCGCCGGCGTTAGGCTCGCGCGCGACCGCGCGCAGCAGCCCGAGCGCCTGCAGATAGCCGGCCAGCGGATGTGGGTGCAGGCCAGGGAGCTGAATCTCGTTCACGTTGCCTCCCGGTCATAAGAGGCGCTGGCGCGCCAGTCAGCCAGCCGGACGACCGCTTCGAGGAAGCCAAGCCGAAACGGGCCGAGGTCGGGCCGGTCACGAAGATGGCAACACAACCCTGTCCAGGACTCGCGCCCGTCGGCCCCGGCCCCGACCTGCAGAACGGAGGTGTCCAGCCGCAGCTCTGGGACGCCGACGCCATTCACCGCGTCGAGGGGGCCGACGCGGTCGCCGTCCTGCACGCCGAGGACCTGAGGCGGGTCCGCGTCGACCTCGTCGGGGTAGGAGCGTACGGACATCCGCACCTTGCCGTGATGGGCCGCCGCCAGGTACGCGACCAGGTCGGGCTCTCCGACGCCATCGAGCAGGCGGCACGACGGATCCAACAGCATGAGAGCACTGACGAGCTCGTGACGGAAATGCCGGCGGACGTGACGCCCGCCGCGGCCCGGCGACTTGGCCCACGGCCCGCCCTCCCCCGGGACGCCTTCCTGGTCGACCGAGCTCGTCAGCATCTCCTGGAAAGCCGGGTGGCATTTGCCCAAGTCGTGATACAAGCCGGCCACCACGGCGGCGTCGATCGCGCCCCCCGGCAGGCCAGGCAGCGGTCCGAACTCTTCGACGAGCTGCCGCACCTCGCGTTCGACGTCGCGCAGGTGGTCGGCGAGTGGCACCCACCTACCCTCGTGCAGCGACCCCTCGTCCCGGTCGATCGCATCCCCCGGACCGGTATCCGCCGGTACCACGACGACCGGACGACGCGATCGCGGCGACCAGCCGCGGTCGCGGTCGTAGCCGCCTCCGTCGGCGTCGAGCAGCAACACCGCGCCGGGCCGTACGTCCTGGCGCCGCGCTATCCGCCACTCCGCGCCGACCTGGTCGTAGACCCACGTCTGCGGCTTCCCCGCCTCCCCGCCCGTGGAGGTCACACGCTGGCGCAGGTCGCTCAGCGGCGCGGGGCAGAGCTCCGCACGTGCGGGGAACCCCTCGTCGCCGGCCGGATGGCCCTCCGGCCAGGACCGCCAGGCGACGAAGGCGGTCGTGTCATCGCCGTCGCGGATCCACCGGCTGACGTCGATGTCGTTGCCGACCAGATCGGGTGCGGTGTCGAACAGGTCAATCAGGTCCCGTCGGCGAAGCACGGGGTGAACGGCCTCGTCCTGGTCGACGCGGCGTTCCTGTAGCTGGGTGGCCGTAACGTCGAGGCACTCAAACGAACGTAGAGCTACGACTGTTGCCTCGACGTCGCCCTCGCCGTACGGCCCGAAACGGGCTCGTCCCTTGGGCGGCTGGCTCCACAGCAGCATTGCGTCGACATGTTCACCCGCTCGGTTGCAGCGTCCCGCTCGCTGCACGATGGACGTCCACGGCGCCGCCTCCGTGTAAAGCACGCGGGAGCTGACATCCACTCCCGCCTCGATCACCTGTGTGGCGACGACGATACGACCTGCCTGCCCGAGCGGCTCTTGGCAGGCTCGCCGGTAATGGGCCCAGCGATCGGCGGGCCGGAATCGCGAGTGCAGCAGGACGACATCGACCTCGCGGCGACGCTTGGCGAGTGCGTCGTACAGGGCGACCGCTCGTTCGACCGTGTTGAGCACCGCGATCGTGCGGCTGCATGGTTGATGAGTGGCGAGCAAGGCGTCGGCCAGGCTGGCGCTGTACCGCGACCCTTCCTCGGCAAGAGAGACGTGACGAACCTGCCGCGTCGCGCGCAACCGTTGTGCCAGAGGACCCGTACGGTCAGCCTCCGACAGCTCGCTGACTCTGATCGGTTCGTCGTGGTCTGCGGTTTCGAGCTCCGGGGACCGAAGGGTCGCGGACATCCACATTGTGGCCGTGGGCGCGGCCGTTCCCAACTGATCGCGCAGCCCTTGCATCTGCGCGGAAGTCTTGAGTCCCGGCCCCATCAGCTGCGTTTCGTCGAACACCCACTGGGACGACGCGTGCAGCATGCCGAAAGGCAACGGCCAACGCGCGCGAGGTTCGGCGTACCCGCGTAGGAGCGCGCGGCTCAGCAGCATGTCCTGGGTGCCCACCAGAATTGTGGTGCAGGCCGGATCCCGCTCCCAGCTCGGCTCCCGCCCCGGGTTCCCGCGGTGGGTGTTCGCGGGCTCGGCCCCACCCATCAGGACGTGCACGGGCACCTCGTCGAACAGACCGAGCGCGTCCAGCCAGCCGCGGGCGGTCTCCACTGTCTGTTCAACGAGCGTGCGCAGCGGGAGCACGAACACGAGCCACCGCGGCGTAGCGACGCGGACCTCGGCGTCCTGGTGCTCGACTCGACGCCACAGCCACGGCAGGATCGCGGCAAGAGTCTTGCCCCCGCCGGTCGGCACGCGGAGAACCTGCGGCAACCCGTCGTGCGCGAGACGTCGCTGATAGTCGTACGGCTCGAAGCCTCCAGTGGCCGTCCGCACCCAGGAATCGAAGTCCATCACCACGCTCACCCCATCTGCACTGGTTTCCGCGCCCGGAGCGGAACTTCGAAACCTGCCTTCTGGGCGTCCGCTCCGCAGTCGCTACCCGTACATCGCCGCTCGGGCACGCCGCGTGACACCAAGGCGGAAGCTTTCGGTGTGCAGCCAACGTGCTCTTACAGTAAGTCGATGGGCCGGCGTCGATGCCGTGAGTCACTGGCCATACGATCTCCCTTTGCGTGATACCCCCATGTCCTGGTGACGGGACGGCTCCCCCAGCGGCTACGGAACACGGCACGAACATCGGTCTGCAGCGCGAACACGAGGGTGCGGCGGCGCCATCGGGCCTCAGCCGCGAAACCTAGCCAGAAGGCGCACACAGCCCCCTCGACCGCTTGGGCGTGGGCGCCGCATGGTGTTCAACTGCTGCTGAGTCGTCTACCTGGACAGGCGCCGTCAGTGTCCAGACGATTCCTCACGACGCGCGGCTCGTGAGTCGCACTGTCGATAGCTTTGTCAGCCGTCCGTCGGGCGGAGTTCGCTCGAGCACTGCCTCCCGCAGCAGGCCCCTTACGACGGGGATGACGTGCTCTCGCCTGTAAACGGTCTCCAGGGAGGCGTAATCACGAAGAGACTCGACGCTGCGGGGACCACCCCCGAGCTGCGCCAGCAAGTCGCGTCGCAGGGGGCCGGTGTCGGGATCGGCAATATCTAGGAGCTGCTGGTGCGGGTCACGAGGGTCTCGGTAGCGGACGCCGTAGATGGGATCGACCTTCCACATAGCGTCCTTCATGCGGTCAAGGCCGACGGGGTGGGTCGTCCCGAAGACGAGGTGGAGATCGTGACCGCCCTCGTCGACCATCTTGAAGGTGAGGGAGGCGCCGAAGCCTGCGCGACGAAGTGTCTGGCGGTACTGCGTGACAAGGTAGGCCTTCTTCTGGTTGGACGGCACGCTGGCAACTCCCTGCCAGTCCGACCCACCGAAGGCGCGGTCGCCGGCCGCACGGTGAGATTCGATCTCAACAAAGCGGGTCAGAAAGGCCTCGTCCCGAAGGTGACGAGCACCTCGCTCGACGGGTTGCCTGCGAGGCGCTCGAGGAGAGTGAAGGGGATGTCGGGTCCGCCGAAGCTGTCGAGGAAGGCAAAGACCGGCCGGCCCAGACTCCCAGCCTGAGCGAGGGCGGCCGGCAGGACCTCGTCGCAGGCACCCTCGGCGAAACGCACGCGAGGTACGACCTTCGCGCTAGGGCCGTGCTGCTCCAGTTCACGCCTGATCTGTTGCCGAAGATGGTCCATGCGGTCACGGCGCTCCTCGACGAAGACCAGATTGACCGTTTTCCCCGTGCCCCTGATCCCCTCGTGCTCGAAGAGAGTTCGCGAGGCGATGACGGGCGACCCGGGCTCGCCGCCCTCGTACACGCCGGGCCCCGCGAACCCCTCTGCATAGGTAACGCTGTCCCAGCCGCTCAGGAGGATCGGGAACCATGCCTGGAGGTAACGACGCAGCACCCGGTGCTTGGCCCGTGTATGCGGGTCGCATGACCAGATGGTGCCCTGACGAGGGTTCTCACGTTCTGTGATATATCGTCACAGAACGTGAGAAAAGAGGTAGCGGTCAGCCGTGACTGGCTGCGGCGGGCAGCTGATCCCATGTGCGCTGGTCGAGGATTCGCCCGCCTGCCTTCGGGGTCGCCCCACCCCATTGCTTGAAGAAGAACGGCACCCGCGCCTCGGTGCACTGGTCACGGAGGCTTCGCACCCAGTCGGGGTCGATGGACCGGTGGTGGGAACCGGACTCGCCTCCTACGATGACCCAGTCGATGCCGTGCAGGTCGAGGCCGTGCAGCGGGCCTAGCAGCGGCTCGCAGGACAGGAATCTAACCGCCGCCGGAACCCTACGCAGATCGTCGACCCGGCCCAGAACGTGATGGCCTTCGACGGAGACACCGACCCACACGTTCGGCGGCCACGGCAGCCTGTCGGCGAGTAGCCGCAGCCTTCGAGAGCGCTTCGTGAGCAGTTGGTAGGTGTGCTGAGGCGTGTCCGCCATGACCGCGAACACCTGCTGCACAAACGCGAGGGGAACGCGGGCGTGGAACAAGTCGGACATGGAGTTGACGAACACCAAGCGCGGTGCCCGCCACCGATATGGCACGGACAAGGCGTCGGGGTGGACGGTCACACCAAACCCTGGCCCGGAGGTGCGGGGGTCCCCGTCGCGCTGGTACTTCGCGGAGCCCATGGCCTTCAGCCGCTTGGCGAGGGCGAGGGCGTAGCAGTTGTCACACCCGGCGGACACGCGGTCGCAGCCGGTGGTGGGGTTCCAGGTGGCCTGCGTCCACTCGATGACGCTGCGGTCAGCCACGGCTCGCCCTCCGTCCCCCCGTGTGCTCGCATTGGCCTGCGACGATGGTTGTATTGCCTTTCGTCCTACACCCCGCTGCCGACAGCAGTCTGGCCGTCTCGAGGGAATATGCATCCCTCCTACGGTGAGTGATGGTGTAACGCCATGCCGTAGCAGGCCGATGAGACAGTAGAGGAGCCCTGCGGCCTGCTGTCCCCGAGGCGGGCTACGGGGCCCTTCTGCAGGTCGTGGCGGTCGACTGTATCCGGCGGTCGTCGGACCGGCCGGGTCCACCCGCAGGCGCTGTGTCACGTGTGATCCCCATGCGCTATGCCACCTCGCCGTGCGTGGGCGGCCCGGTGTCGCGGTCGCGGGTCGCGCAGTCGGGACAGTACTGGCCGACAGCTTTGAGCGTGACGTCGTAGTCGCCGAAGTCGACGTTCATGGTGGGCACGGCCGCCTCACGCAGCTGGTCGGGTGGGGTGGGGGTGCCGCAGCCGTCGCAGGGGGTAGGTTCGCCGCGGCGGCCGCGTTCCAGCGCGTCGGCGATCATCGCCCACAGTTCGCGGTCGCTCACCTGTTGGCCCCGCATTCGTGGTCGTCGCGGTCCCGGCGAACCTTCAGCTCGACGGTCCCCACCCAGTCGTTGCCCTTGTCCAGGTTGCGGGTGGGGCCACGCCACCCGCAGGCGTCGCATTCGGCGCGGACGAGGCCAGGCCTGTTAGCCGCCACGGTGTCTGTCGCTGTGGCAGGGTGATCACGACGGTTTGAGCGTCATCGACGCTGAGTGATCGACGCCGATGTCGTGGCGGTCCGGGGGTTGTCGCCGTTGGTGACGTGAG
>JBOHCT010000130.1:0-12642 GCA_050699055.1 Streptosporangiaceae bacterium
TGTCGGCGAGGTCGTCGAGCATGTCGGTCCGCCGTGGGTAGGCCTTGCCGCTGACGTCTGGCTGCCAGCTGGACAGCGGGAAGTAGGAAAGGTCGGGGACTGTCGCCTTGTACGCGCCGGGCGCGTGCCGGCTGAGGAAAGCGACCTCGTCCGCGGTCATCCGGCGCCGCTTCCGCAGCGGTCCGCCGACGATCTTGGAAGAGCTCTGCATGTCGGGCTGACTGTTGTCGCCGTGCCAGAGCATGTCGCTGTGGCCCTCGGTGAAACCGTCGGTCGCGGCGGCGAGCTCGCTGAGGAACGATCGCCTGCGGTACTCACCGTCGGAGTAGATCCGCAGTCCTGCCTGCTGTTGCATCGCCAAGGCCTGCGTGATCGCCGCATCCTCGGCGGCCCGTAGTCCCGCGCTGTCGATTCTGCCCTCGGCGAACTCGGCGCGGGCCGAGAGCAACGCCGACGGACGCAGCAGGCTGCCAACGTGGTCCGCACGAATCTTGGTCGTCATGTCAGCATCCTCGCATCGGTACTGGCCGGTGCACCCTCCCGGTGGCTCGGACGGCCCGCCTGTCAGTCCTCGAGCGGTTTCTGCCCCGTCGCGGAAGCCCACGGGCGAGTGCGGGGCGCGAGTATCCGCGCGCCCGCGGAGATCACGTATGGCCCGCGATCTCGTCGACGAGCCGGTACTCGACCGCTTCCCTCGCGGTGAGGTAGCGGCCGGTACCGAGGTCGGTCTCCACCTCGTGCCGCGGCCTGCCGGTGAGCCCGGCGAGCCGCTCGATCAGCGTGTCGAGGAGCTGGAGCTGCTGGCTGGCTTGCGTGGTGACCTCCTCGGCCGTGCCCCGCACCTCGGCTCGCGGCTCGGCGAGCCGGAAGCGCGCGTGCGGGTGCGCCACCCGCCGGTCGGCCGCCACGAGCAGCCCGAGAGCCGGGCCGCCCAGCTCGCCGAGCACGGTCAGGTGCACGGGCGCTACGAGCAGGTCCAGGGCGTCCACGAGAACGAACGCCGCGTCGATGCCGCCGTCGGGCGCGTCGACGTGCAGCCTGACCGGCTCGGTCCCCATAGCGTCGAGGGTGAAGATCTGTGCCGACAGGCGCGTCGCGGCATCGCGATCGAGGGGACCGCGCGTTATCACGATCCGCTGCTCGAGTAGCCGTTGTTGCAGCCACCCGCTGAGGCCCTCGTCACCCGGGCCGCGTGACGGTCCGGTCGCCGGGGGGTCGCCAGGCCCGGGTGGTTGACCCGGCCGGTCGGGCGGCCAACCTGGCCATCCACCCGTGCCGCGGACGTGGGCAGCACCCGCTGTGGGGCCGGTCGCGGGACCGACCATGCGACCGGTCATGGCGCGCATGCGATCACCTTTCCTCACCTGATTCGAGCCGGATATCGAGCTGTTGGCCGAGCGCGGCGGCGTACCGCTCGAGGGTCGACAGACGTACATCGGCGGAGCCGGACTCGAGTCGCGCGACGGCGGACTGGGAGGTACCCATGCGCGCCGCCAGCTCCGTCTGGGACAGACCCGCCCGCTGGCGGCGCCCCGCCAGGTTCGTCGTGAGGGTCCGCCGACGTTCCGCCATCTCGCGGAAGCCGGGCAGGACGGGTAGGTCTTCCTCGCCGGTCGGCCCCTGCTCCTGCTCCATATCGGAAACGATATCGCATCATTGAGATGAAGACTCGCGCCGGGGAGCCGCGGACGTGTTTGATGGGTCCGGTTACGGGTCACGGACAGGACGGACATCAATGGGACGACGCACGCTCACCGCCCCTCTCGCCGCCCCTTTCGCTGTACTGTGTGTGGCCGCGGTTCTCTCCGCGGGCCTCGTCGCGCCCCGGACCGCGAACGCCGCCGGTCGGCCCGGATACCGCGTCACGCACATCTGCGACCCGATCGATCGAACCGCGTGCCTGCTGCCGTTCCCCAACGACTACTTCACCGTCGCCGATCCGTCGACCCGGACCGGACGAAGGGTCGCCTTCAGACCGGTGGCGATGCCGCGCAACGCCGCCGGCAAACCCATCGACCCGACCGCATGGCACGCGAGCGACGGCTTCAGTCCGGGCTCGCTGATCCTGACCCACGTGCCCGGTATCGACCTGGGCGAGAGCGGCGTCGCGCCGATCACCGACATCGGGTCGTCACTGGACCGCGACGCGCCGATCGTGCTGCTCGACGCAGACACGGGGCAGCGCTGGCCGTACTTCGCCGAACTGGACGCGAACGACCCCGACCCGAGCGAGCGGGCGCTGATCATCCATCCGGCCCGCAACCTCGCCGAGGGCGACCACTACATCGTGGCGCTGCGGGACCTGCGCGACGAGTACGGCGACGTGATCGCCCCGCGGCCGGCCTTCGCGCAGTTCCTTCGCGGGCGCCCGCGTTCGCCGGAGGCCCGCGCGCGGCTGCCGCATATGAAGCGTCTCCTCGCCCGCCTCGCCAGGGCCGGGGTGCGCGGGCACGGCCTGTATCTCGCCTGGGACTTCACAGTCGCCTCCACGCGGAACATCACGGGCCGGATGCTGCACATGCGCGACGACGCGTTCGCGAAGCTGGGTGACGACGCCCCGCGGTACGTGGTCACCAAGGTCACCGACTACTCGCGGGAAGAGAACTCTCTCATCGCGCGGCAGGTGTCGGGCAGGTTCTTCGTGCCGAGCTACCTGATCCTCCCCGGCGGCCCGCCCGGGTCGCGGCTGAACCTCGGTCCCGACGGTCTCCCGCACCACCTCCCCGGCAACAGGCAGGCGGCCGACTTCGTCTGCAACATCCCCCGCGCGGCGACCCCGGGCGATCCGGCCCACCCGTCGCTGTACGGGCACGGGCTGCTCGGCTCGCCCGACGAGATCGACGCCCACAACGTCGAGGTCATGAGCCAGACCTACGACTTCGTCTTCTGCGCGACATCCTGGATCGGGATGGCCGAGGAGGATATCCCGAACGTCGTGGCGACGTTCGCCGACTTCTCGAACTTCCCGTCGATCCCCGACCGGCTGCAGCAGTCCATGCTCGACTTCCTGTTCCTCGGCCGGGTGATGACCCATCCCGACGGCTTCGCCGACAGCCGCGCGTTCCAGACCGACGACGGCGCGCCGTTGATCGACATCCACGAGACCCTCGCCTACGACGGCAACAGCCAGGGCGGCATCATGGGCGGCGCGCTTGTCGCCGTCGCCCGGCACATCCCGCGGGCGGTACTCGGCGTACCGGGGATGAACTACAGCATCCTGATCAACCGCAGCGTCGACGCGGCGCCGTTCATGCAGATCATGGACAAGAGCTATCACGACAAGCTGGACCAGCAGATCATCTTCGCGCTCATCCAGATGCTGTGGGACCGGGGCGAGGCGAACGGCTACGCCGCGCACATGACGGCCGATCCGCTGCCGGGCACGCCGCCGCACCGGGTCCTCATGCAGGTGGCGTTCGGCGACCACCAGGTCGCGAACATCGCCACCGATATCGAGGCCCGCACGATCGGGGCCGCGATCCACCGGCCGGCGCTGCGCCAGGGCCGGCCGGTGGACAAGGCCCCGTACTGGAGCGTCCCTACGATCCCGACCTGTCCGTTCCGCGGGTCGGCGATGTTCGTCTGGGACTCGGGCACGCCGGCCCCGCCGCTCACCAACACCCCGCCTGCCGGACCCGAGTACGGCGAGGACCCGCACGAGATGCCGCGCGCCCAACCCGCGGCGCAGCGGCAGAAGGCGGTGTTCCTCACCACCGGCGCGGTCGTCGACGTGTGCGGGGGAGACCCGTGCGTCGGCGTCAACCCCTGAGGCCCGGGCGCGGGCTCCGTCTGGCATCCTCGCGGGCATGAGGATCCTGCGTACCCCCGAGGAACGGTTCCACGCCCTGCCGGGCTTCGCCTACGAACCCCGTTACGCCGAGGTGCCGGACGGCGAGGGCTCTCGGCTGCGGATGGCCTGGGTCGAGGACGGCCCTTCCGACGGCCCGACCGTACTTCTCCTGCACGGCGAGCCGAGCTGGTCGTACCTCTATCGGAAGGTGATGCCGGTCCTGGCTGGCGCGGGACTGCGGGCGATCGCGGTCGACCTGGTCGGCTTCGGCGGTTCGGACAAACCGGCGGAGGTGGCCGATCACTCCTACGCGCGGCACGTCGCGTGGACGGCCGCGCTGGTCTTCGACGCCCTCGACCTGCATGAGGTCACCCTGATCGGTCAGGACTGGGGTGGACTCATCGGCCTACGTCTGGTCGCCGAGCATCCTGAGCGGTTCGCCAGGGTGGTGGCGGCCAACACCGGCCTGCCCACGGGCGACCAGGAGATGCCGGAGGTGTGGTGGAGGTTCCGGCGAGCGGTCGGGGAGGCCCGGGTCCTGGACATCGCCCGCCTCGTGCAGAGCGGGTGCCGTACGACACTGTCCGACGACGTGCGCTCCGCCTACGACGCGCCGTTCCCCGACGAGTCGTACAAGGCGGGGCCGCGGGCGCTGCCTGCCCTGGTCCCCACCAGGCCCGACGACCCCGCCACAGCGGCTAACCGCGCGGCCTGGCAGCGGCTCACGCGGTGGGACAAGCCCTTCCTTGTCGCGTTCAGCGACGGTGACCCCATCACAGCCGGGATGGGACCCGTGCTGCGACGGGCCATCCCGGGGGCGGCGGGGCTCGACCACCCGACGGTGGAGGGCGCCGGGCACTTCCTGCAGGAGGACGCTGGCGAGCGCCTGGGCGAGATCGTGGCCCCCTTCGCCCGCGGTTCAGGTCCCGGGCGTGCATCCCGGTACTGAGAACCTGTCGAGGGTGGCGGCCGGCCCCGGGCAACTCACCGAAGGAGAGGTTGGGACATGGCAACACCTCACGCCGCCGCCGCCGCCGCCGTCGTCGGCGCGGGCATCGGTGGCTTGGCGGCCGCCGCTGCCCTGCACCGGCGGGGGTGGCGGGTCGACGTCTGCGAGCGCGCGCAGACTCTGGAGCCCGTAGGGGCCGGCATCGCCCTGGCGCCGAACGCGCTCCGTGCCCTTGACACCATCGACGCCGGCGACGCCCTGCGGGCGCACGCGGCCATCCAGGGCCGGGGAGGGATACGCCACCCCCGTGGAGGCTGGATGACGCGTACGGACACCGGCGCAGTACGCGCCCGTTTCGGTGACCCCGTTCTCGCCGTGCACCGGGCCGAGCTGGTCGGCATCCTCGCCGACCTGCTGCCCGCCGACCGCTTGCATCTCGGGACCGAGGCGGTCGCGGTCGACGAGGGCGGCCCCATCCGCCCCGCCCGCCTCAGCACGAACGCGGGAGAGCTCACCGCCGACGCCGTGATCGTCGCCGACGGCATCAGCTCGTCGTTGCGCGCCGGACTCTTTCCCTCGCACCCCGGCGTCCGTTACGCGGGCTACACGAGTTGGCGCATGGTGGTCCCCGATCCAGGCGTGGCGGTGGAACCATCCGAGACGTGGGGCCGCGGCGCGCGGTTCGGGATCGTCCCGCTGGCGAAAGACCGCGTCTATTGCTTCGCCACCGCCGACAGTACGCCGGGGCAGCGGTACGACGACGACCACGCCGAGCTCGTACGGCGCTTCGGTGACTGGCACGCGCCGATCCCCGCCCTCCTTGCCGGGGCAGGTACAGACGCGGTGCTCCATCACGACATCGAGGACCTCGCCGCGCCGCTGCGGGCCTTCCACCTCGGTCGGGTGGCGCTGCTCGGCGACGCCGCGCACGCCACGACCCCCAACCTGGGGCAAGGCGGCTGCCTCGCCCTCGAGGACGCGGTCGTGCTCGCCCACCTCCTCGCCGACGGCTCGGGCACCGATGTCATCCCCGACGCTCTCGCCGGCTACACCGCCGTCCGCCGCCCCCGAGCCCTTGAGATCAGCCGGCGCTCCCGCCGCGTCGGTGAGGTGGCCCAATGGTCCTCACCGCTCGCGGTGGCCGGGCGGAACCTCGTGCTGCGGGTGTCTGGGCTCCTTCCTGACGCGGTCACCGCCCGCGCGCTCGACCCGGTCGTCGGTTGGAGCCCACCATGACCCGGGCCTGCGGTCGCGACAGGCGGGGTAGTGGGCTTCCGGACCATAGGAAGGGATCAGTTGACGGGAGCCCGTCGAGGAGGTGGGGCCTCGTGCGCGGGTTGACGCCCGCGCGGCCGCGGGTGGGCCCCTTGACGGGCTGGGCGCATCTGCCTAACATGCGGCAAATACAAGCGCTTGCATTGGACGCCGATCCCGTCGGATCGTCAATGACCGAGGCGTATCGGCGGAGGGACGCTTTACTTGTGGCAGCGGCGCTGGGAGTGGGAAGATCATGCCGAGTCGAGTCCGACGAAGATCGTTTGTTGCACTCATCGTGTCACTGACGGCACTGGCCAGCGCCTGTACAGGGGCCGCAGAACAGCAGCGTGGCCAAGACGAGAGCAGTCCGGGGAAGGTGACGATCACCGTCGCCGACTGGCACCTCTCAGAGGAGGTATGGGGCAAATCGCTGAAGCAAGCGTTTGCAAGATTCGAAGAGCAGCACCCGGACATCAACATCAAGCCCAGCGTTGTGTCGTACGCGGATGCGGAGACCCGCTACTCCACCCAGATCAAGGCGGGGAAGGGACCGGACGTCTTCCACCTGCACGGATCTATCGTGCCATTCGCCAGCAGGGAGTATCTCCAGCCCCTGGACAAGCGGGTGGCCTCGTCCGGAGGCGACAGCTTCGTCGGGCAGTGGTACCCGAAGGTCATCGAGCAGCTCCAGGTTGACGGCACGCTCTACGCGCTGCCGGGCGACTTCATGGCGATGACCATGTTCTACAACAAGCGGATGCTCAAGGAGGCGGGGCTGTCCGCGACGGACCTCCCCGACACGTGGGCGGAGTGGAGGGAGTACGCCAAGGCCCTCAACAGGCCGGACCAGGGGCAGTGGGCCTTCGGCACGATCGGCTCCATCACGCCCGGTTTCGTGCTTCGGGTAGCGCCGGTGTTCCTCAGCCACGGGGCGCGGTTCTTCAACGAGGACGGCACCTGCTCGGCGCTGAACACATCCGAGGCCCGCAAGGCCTTCACCTTCCTCGTCGGCCTGGTACGGGACGGCTACGTGCCTCCCGGTGTGACCTCGAAGGACGCGGGCAAGGTCCGTGAGCAGATGGCGAACAAGCAGATCGCGATGGCGTTCGGGGCCGGCTGGACCCCGCCGATCGTGGACGCCCTCAACCCGGACCTGGACGCGTTCGACACGCTCGTCACCGCCCCGGTCCCGGTGGACCCGCGGGCCGACCCGGAGAAGCCGACGACCGCATGGCTGTCGTGGTGGGCGATGAACCCCAACACCGAGCATCAGAAACAGGCGTGGGAGGTGATGCGGTTCATCACGAGCCAGCGGACCCAGCAGGAGTTCTTCGAGGACAACCGGGTGCTCTCCTCGCGCATCGACGTGTCGGGCGCGCGGGACGGGGGCGGGCCGAAGGGTTACAAGCCGCTGGTGACCGACAAGTTCGACAAGGTCATCGCGAGCCAGATACCGAACGCGAGGTTCCTGCCGAAGATCCCTGAGCTGTCGCAGGCTCTCGAGATCATCAACACCCAGACGCAGCGCGCCTATACCGGCGAGGCGGCTCCGATGGAGGCGCTGCGCAGCGCCCATGAGCAGCTCAACCAGCTGCTCGGCGGCAGCGACTGCCCCGCCTTCTAGGACGGTCCATGGCTCGCGGCGCGTCAGCGCGAGACGAGGGACGGTCACCCGACGCGGCGGCCGCACCCTCTGGGCGGGGCCGCGGCGTCGGTCGGCGTCGCCTTCTCCCGCTGTCCGCGGAGGATCGTCGGGGGTACGGGTTCGTCCTTCCAGCGACGATCATGCTGCTGCTCGTCCTCGCGTTCCCGATCGTGGTGGCGGTTGGGACGAGCTTCACCTCTCCCCACGGCGGGCTGACCGCGGGGAACTACGCGAGGCTGGCCCGGAGCACCGCCTTCCTCGGGTCGCTCACCGTCACGTTCGTCTTCGTGTTCGCGACCGTCGTCCTGCACCTGCTGCTCGGCGGCGCCGTCGCGTTCGCGCTCAACGCCGAGATCCGGGGTCGCCGGCTGTGGCGCGTGCTGATGATCCTGCCGTGGACAATGCCGGACGTGATCTCCGGCCTGGTCTGGAAGTTCATGTACGACCCCACAGCCGGGATCATCAACGCGTTGCTCCGACAGGTGGGCATCATCCACGGTTACATCGAATGGTTGGGTAGCTCCACGCTGGCACTCGCCTCCGTGATTTTCGCGGACGCGTGGCGCGGCTATCCGTTCGTCATGCTCATCATTCTCGCCGGGCTACAAAGCACATCGCGGGAGCTGTCGGAGGCCGCGCGTGTGGACGGCGCCCGGTGGTGGCAGGAGCTGTGGCGGGTGACGCTCCCACAGCTGCGTAAGGTCATCCTGGTCGCGGTGGCGTTGGACACCATCTGGCAGTTCCGGCGCTTCGGGCTGGTGTACAACATGACCGGCGGCGGGCCGGGTGACGCGACGGAGATTCTGTCGCTGTTCATCTACAAGAACTACTTCAAGTTCTTCAACTACGAGTACGCGTCCGCCGTCGCCGTCACGCTGGCCGTCATCATGCTCGCACTCAGCATCCCCTACGTCTTCAGCGTCGTACGGAGAGAGCGATGACACGCATGTTCAGAGGTACGCGGCGACGGCGGGGCCGGCGGATCGGCGCGGCGATCGCGACCGTGTTCCTCGCACTGGTCCTGCTCTACAACATCACTCCTTTCGCCTGGATGGTCCTCACCTCGTTGAAGACCGGCTCCGAGGCGGTAAGGATCCCGCCGACCCTGTTTCCCGAGGACGTGACCTTCCGTGCGTACACGCAGATCCTCGTGTACGCGGACTTCGTCCGGTACTTCCTGAACAGCCTGGTCATCGCGCTGGGTACGGCGATCGTCTCCGCTGCCCTCGGGTCGCTGGCCGGGTACGGTTTCTCCCGGTTCGCCTTCCGCGGCCGCGCCGTTCTGCTCGCCGCGATCCTCGCCAGCCAGATGCTCCCCGGCGTCCTCCTCGTCGGTCCCTACTTCGAGGTGCTCAGCAGGGTTGGGCTCTACAACACCTACGTCGGGGTGATTCTCGCCTTCACGACGATCACCCTCCCTTTCAGCGCATGGATGATGAAGGGCTACACCGACAGCGTGCCCAGGGAGATCGACCAGGCCGCCGCCGTGGACGGATGCACCCCGTTGCGGGCGTACCTACGGGTGGTGCTGCCCCTCACCGCTCCGGGAGCCGTTGCCGCCCTCGCGTTCTCGTTCCTGCTGGCCTGGGGAGATCTGCTCTGGGTCCTGGTCCTTACCACCGGGAAGGACATGTCGACGCTGACGCTCGGCCTGACCCGGCTGGTGACCCAGTTTCGGACCGTGTGGCCACAGTTGATGGCCGGTTCCGTGATCGCGGTGGTCCCCTGTCTGGTGCTGTACACGTGGCTGCAGCGGTACCTGGTCGCGGGCATGGCCTCGGGCGCGACGAAGGAGTGAAGCGAACATGACCCTGGCACTGACCGGCGCGGTGGCCCTGGTGACCGGCGGCGGCCTTCATCACCTGAGGTCATGGACGTCAACGGCGGCCTACTGGATGGACTGACTGAGCCGCGGAAAGGGTCGGTCTCGCCAGCCTGCCGGTAGGCCGGTTGGCGTTCGTGAGCAGGCAGGGGGGACCGCCTACGGTCGCAGCGGAGGGGGCACATGGCGATAGGGATTCAGGATGTCGCGCGCGCGGCTGGGGTGCACATTTCGACCGTATCTCGCACGTTCTCCGCCCCTCACCTGGTGCGGGCGGAGACGCGGCGGCGGGTCATCGCGGTCGCCGAGGAGCTTGGGTACCGACCGAACCGCGCCGCCCGTTCACTCGCGACCGGCCGTACGCAAAACGTTGGGCTCGTGGTCGCCGACATCGGGAACCCTTATTTCCCACCCCTGATAAAGGCCGCACAGGCTCAGGCGGCGGCGCGGGACTATCACGTCTTTGTCGCCGACACCGACGAGGACCCACTGGTGGAGGAGGAGCTCGTGTATGCCCTCACCAAGCAGGTCGATGGCGTCCTCCTGGGCAGTCCACGGATGAGCAACCGTCGCGTCCGCGAACTCGCCGAGAACGTACCGCTCGTCGTCGTCAATCGACGGGTAAAGGGTGTGCCGGCGGTGCTCATGGATCTGAGAGCCGGCTCAAGGACCGCTGTCGAGCATCTGGCGGCGCTTGGGCACACCCGTCTGGCACTCCTGGTCGGTCCCACTGGCTCGTGGCTCAGCAGCGAAATGCGCCGGGGCGCGAACGCGGCGGCCCGCGCGCGGGACGTGACCATCACAGTCTTCGGACCGAGCTCGCCAACCGAGGCGGGTGGCGCCTCCGCGGCAGGCGAGATACTGCGTACGGGGGCCACGGGGGTGCTCGCGTACAACGACCTGATGGCCATCGGACTCGTCGAGGACCTCGATCGCCTCGGTGCTCGGGTGCCCGACGACGTGAGCGTCGTCGGGGTGGACGACATCGGCGCGAGCCGGCTGACCAGGCCCAAGTTGACCACCGTCGCCATGCCGACCGCCGCCGCGGGCCGGACCGCCATCGACATTCTGTTGCAGCGTGCCGCGGACACAGGTCCGGGGACGGCGACCGTGGCCACGCTCGAGACGAGGTTCGTCGTCCGCGAGTCGTCGGCGGCCGTGCGGCGGTCGGGCGTCTGACGGACCGAGTTGGGGAGAGCGAGAGTTGGGGAGAGCGCGCACGTTCAGACAGCTCACGGCCATCCCGCATCAGGGCCCCGTCAGGACGTTGGCCGGCAGGCCGCGCAGGGACGCGTCGAGCACCTGTGCGATGTGCGCCGTCGCGACCGGCTTGCCTCGCCGTTTGGCTGTGGACGCGATCTGCATGAGGCAGCCCGGGTTCGCGGTGGTGAGGAGGTCCGCGCCGGTGGCGAGCACGTTCGCCGTCTTGCGGTCGCCCAGCTCGCGGGCGGGCTCGGGTTGGAGGATGTTGTAGACCCCCGCCGAGCCGCAGCAGATGTCGGGCTCCGCGATCTCGCGGACGGTGAGCTCGGGGATGTCGCCGAGCAGAGAGCGCGGCTGGGCCCGGATGCCTTGCGCGTGCGCGAGATGGCAGGCGTCGTGGTAGGCGACGGTCATCGGCAGCGGGTACCGCTCCGCGGCCGGGCCGAGCTCGTGCAGGAACTCGGCGAGGTCGCGGACCCTGCCCGCCAACTCGTCGGCCCTGGGGCCCCACGTGGGGTCGTCGCGGAGCAGGTTCGCGTACTCCTTCATGGCCGAGCCGCAGCCCGCCGCGTTGACGATCACCGTGTCGACGCCCGCCCGTTCGAACGTCTCGACGGCCCGCCGGGCGAAGCCTGCCGCCTCCTGCTCCCGGCCGGCGTGCAGCGACAGGGCACCGCAGCAGCCCTGCGTACGGGGGATGACGACGTCGCAGCCCTCCAGCGCGAGTACGCGCGCGGTCGCGGTGTTGACCTCGGGGAAGAACGCGCCCTGCACGCAGCCGGTGAGCATCCCGACGGTGGCCCGGCGCGGCCCGCGCGCGGTCACCCGTTCGGGCAGGCGGGGAGCGGGTCCGAGGTCGGGCGCGAGCGACTCCATCGCGGCGAGGCTGGGGGAGAGGCGGTCGAGCAACCCGGTGCGGCGCACGAGGCGGGCGAGCCCGCCCCGCTGGTACGCCCGCAGCGGCCCGCGGAGCACGCGCAGCCGACGCTGGTACGGGAACGTCGCGAAGACCACCTCGCGGAGCAGCCGCTCCGTACGAGAGCGAGGATGGCGCCGCTCGACCTGCGCCCGCGTCGCCTCGATCAGCCGGTCGTACTGGACACCCGACGGGCACGCGGTGACGCAGGCCATGCAGCCCAGGCAGGCGTCGAAGTGCGACACCATCGCGTCGGTGAGCGCCTCGCCGTCGAGCCCCTCCTCCATGAGGTAGATGCGCCCGCGCGGCGAGTCCATCTCCTCGCCCCACAGCAGGTACGTCGGGCAGGTGGGCAGGCAGAACCCGCAGTGGACGCAGTCGTCGATGAGCTCCCGCTCCGGTGGGTGGTGGCTATCGAACGCGGGCAGCGCGGGCTCCTGCGCGGTCATCTGGCTAGATCCCTCCGACAAAGCGTCCCGGGGCGAGGCGGTGCTCGGGGTCGAACTGGTCCTTCACGCGCCGCATCAGTGCGAGCCCCTTGGTCGGCCCCCATGGGTCGGCGGCCGCGCGTACGTCTCGCGGCGCGTGCAGCACGACGGCGGTGCCACCGTGGCGCGCGGCCACGCGCCGTGCCGTTTCGACGTAGGCGGCCGTGGCGGCGGGGGTGTCGGTGGCGTCGAGCCCCACGTGCAGGACGCCGGTGCCCGCCGACCCGCGCACGTGAGCGGCGATGCCCGCGTCGGACGCGCCGCGGTCGAGGGCGTCGATGACGCGCGGCAGTCCGGCGATCTCGCTGGTGACCTTCACGAGCGTGTGACCCGGGGGGTAGGCGCCCCACCACGGCGGGGGTGCGTCAGAGATCCCGGCCTCGCCGCCCAGCAGCCGGGCGGTGGCGTCCGCGCGGTCCCGCACGGCCGGCGCCACGCCCTCGACGAGGACCGCGACCCGCACCGGTCCCCCGGGCTCCTGGCGGTCGACCTCGATGGCGGTGGGGGCGAGCTGGGCGTGGATGACCGCGCGGGCCCGGTCGTGCGCGACGGTAGGGTCATCGGCCCAGGCC
>JBOHCT010000131.1:0-12635 GCA_050699055.1 Streptosporangiaceae bacterium
CTTCGCTGCTGAGCATCGCAGTGAGCAGCAGCGAGCGAGGAGCGGGGTCCCCGCGGAAACGTGAGGCCTGCCGAGCGTTTTCGTGGGGTGCAGCAGCGGAGCGGAGGAGGACGCCGGGGAATTTGGTCATGAGTACCGCACCCTCGGGTCGGTGGCGGCGTAGGCGATGTCGGCGATGAGGTTGCAGACGACGACGAGCACGGCACCGAGCAGGGTGATCGCCAGCTCGACGGGGTAGTCGCGCTTCTGCGCGGAGACGAAGAACAGCAGGCCGACCCCCGGATAGTTGAAGACCTGCTCAACGACCACGCTGCCGGTGACGAGTACTGGAATGGTGAGGCCGATGAGCGTGATGACCGGCAGTAGCGCATTGCGCAGCATGTGCCGGACCAGGATGGTCTTCTCCCCGATCCCCTTGGCCCGCGCGGTGCGGATGTAGTCCTGGGCGAGGTTCTCGATGGCCGACGACCGCATGAACCTGCTGAAGGCGGCGATCGAGATGATGGCGAGCGTGGCGACCGGCAGCACCATGCCCGCCGGGTCGGCGATCGCGCCCCAGACTGTCGCCGTCTGCGGCCCCTGCGGAGGCAGCAGCGGGAGCCTGATCGCGAACCACGAGATGAGCAGCAGCCCGAGCCAGAAGATCGGCATCGAGTATCCGAGGAAGGCTCCCGCGGTCACGGTGTAGTCGACGAGGCCGTTGCGCCGCACCGCCTGGGCGACGCCGAGGGGCACCCCGACGATGATCGCGACCCCGAGCGCGAGGACGGCGAGGTACGCACTCTTCGGGACGTTCTGGACGAGCAGCGCGGCGACGCTCTGGTTCTGCGCGATCGAGTAGCCGAAGTCGCCATGGAAAATTCGGCCGATGTAGTGGATGTATTGGAGGTAGATCGGGTCGTCGTAGCCGTGGGCCTTGGCGAAGGCGGCGACGGCCTGCGGGGTGGCACGCACGCCGAGCAGCGCCTTGGCCGGCCCGCCCGGCAGCATGCGGGTGATCGCGAAGACGATGACGGACACGCCGAACACGACGACGATGGACTGCCCGATGCGCCGCACGATGTAACCGGTCATGTCCCCGCCTCACGTCCTCGCTTCCCCGGCTTGCCTCGCAGCATCCGGAGCCGGGGCCTTCCACGGTGGAACGCCCCGGCCCGGCTTCGCCTGGGAGCGCGCGGATGGCGCGACATCCTGAGTCCCGTGGCCCTCCTTACTTGGTGTGGTACCACCGCTCGGGCTGCAGGTTGTACTGCCCGAGCGCCTTGAACGTCTCGCCGTCGGCGCCCAGCCCGTCCTTCGCGACCGAGACGTATTTCGTGTCGGGGTTCCAGATGATCGGGACCTGCTTGGCGACGTAGTTCTGGTACTCGGTCAGCGCGTTCGGGTCGTCGCTGAACAGCGTGGCGTTGATCAGCTTGTCGGCCTTGGGGTCGCTCCAGCTCCCGACGTTGAGTGCGCCCCCGGTCTTGAAGACGACGGCACCCGTGGGGTAGGTGCTGAACGAGATGCCACCCCAGTCGACCAGCTGCCAGTCGCAGTGACCGCTCTTCGGCTTGCAGGCCGTCGCGATCGAGATGAGCGTGTTGAAGGGCTGCTTCTTGACCTTGAGCTCGATGCCGACCTTCGAGGCGTTGGACTTGAGCGTGCTGCTCATCTGCCCGATCGCCGGGTTCGACGTGCTGGACAGGTAGTCGATCGACAGCTTCTTGCCCTTCTCGATCCCCTTGCCGCACTGGTTGGCGTCCGTCCCCGGGTTCGTGCAGACGGAGGCGCCCCCCGGCTTGACCGACCAGCCGTGCGACGTCAGCAGCTTCCTGGCGGCCTGCACGTTGAAGGTGTAGGTGCCGTTCTTCTCCAGGTCGCTCGCGTAGGGGTTGGACGGCCCCACCGGCACAGGCCCGTAGGCCCGGATCGCGTAGCCGTGGTAGATCGCCCGGATGTAGCCCTTCTGGTCGACGAGGTGCTGCATCGCCTGGCGGAAGTAGAGCTGCCTGAACACCGCGCCCATGTCGGGGTTGTTGAAGTTGATCGCGGTGTAGTTGATCGAGAACTGCGGGACAGGGAAGACGTTGTAGCCCTGCCGCTTGATCTGCGGGATCTGCGGGAAGTCGGTCGACGGGACATAGCCGACGTCGATCTTGCCGGCCTTGATCTGGTTGAACTCCGCCGATAGTGACGTGAATGGCAGCTCGACGAACTTGTCGATCTTCGGCTTGTACGGCCCGCTGTAGTTCTCGTTGGGCTTGAAGACGGCCTTGCCGGTGGTGGAGTATTCCTTCAGCTTCCACGGACCGTTGACGATCTGCCACAGCGGGTTGCTGTCGTAGGTCGACAGCTTCTTCGATTGCTCGACGAGGAAGTCGTAGACCTTCTTCGCGCCCTTCGGCGTCATGTCGTAGTCGCCGGTCTCGCCGTCCGCCGACGTCTTGTCCCATGCCATCGGGAACGGAGTGAGGTAGACGAGCTGGTTGCTGGTGAACCACTTCGGGTTGTAGCTCTTGGTGACGTGCAGCGTGAGCTGGTACTCGCCCGTCGCCTTGGCGCTCTTGATGTTGTCGGGGTACTGGCCGGGCGTGTAGTTGCCGAAGTTGTCGGCGCCCTCCTTCACCGCCGCCTTCATCAGGTTGAGGTTGAAGACGACGTTGCGGGCGGTGACCGGCTTGCCGTTCGACCACTTGTAGTTGTGCTTCATGTCGATCGTCACGACTTTGTTGTCGTGGGAGTATGTCGGCTTGTTCGCCAGGCTCAGCTCCCAGTCGATGACCGGGTGGTAGGCCTTCGGCGTGTAGTAGAGCGGCCGGTACATCAGGGTCTGGAACTCGCCCAGCGTGTAGACGCTGTACTTGCCGCTCGGCGTGATCGGCAAGATCCAGTTGGGCTTGGCCCCGGCGTACTCCGCGAACGTGATGGTGCCGCCCTTGACCGCCTTGCCCTGCGCGCCTTTCGCGTTGTTCCCCCCGCCGCCACCACCACCGCCGCAGGCGGCGAGCGTCGTGACGCCCGCGAGTACGGCCGCGGCCAGACCGAGCCGGCGCGTGCGATGTGCGACCATCGTGCCCGTCCTCTCCTCCGCACGCGTCACAGATCGCCATCGACCCGGGCGTGGGAACTGACCGTGATGCTAGGGACGCGGCGTCCGCGAGAGAATCCCCGTACCCCATGTTGATGACGAATTGTTACCGATACGCCACAATGCGTGTGGGGAGACACGCGATATATCGTGATCCGAATGACGTGGAAGTAATTTCTCGCCGACCGCCATCCGCGATCCTTCGCAACACGCCTCTCGTGGGTCCCGTTCCTCGCAATCCCCGGGAAAAGGTGTGGAGGTCAGGGCGTCTCTGATCGGAGGTAGACGCGGCGGGCGTTGCCGCCGAGGATCAGCCCGACGGTTTCCTCGTCGAGGCCGAGGTCGGCGACGGCGCGGGCGTTGCGCGCGATGCCGGGCACCCCCGGCCAGTCGGTGCCGAAGATGAACTTCCCGGCGAGCCGGCTCAGGTCGTACCGGTTGTAGTAGGTGGACAGCCGCTTCGGCGGCAGCCCGGCGATGTCGATCCACACGTTGTCGTAGGTGAGGGCGAGGAACGCGGCCGCGTCGTACCACCAGCCACGCCCGCCGTGGGCGAGCACGAGCGTCAGCCCGGGGAACGTCGTCAGCACCCGGTCGAGCAGCACCGGGTCGGCGTACCTGTTGACGGCGCCGGGGAACACGCTGGTCCCGCAGTGCAGCACGACCGGCAGGTCTCGTTCGAGGCAGGTCTGGTAGACCGGGAACAGCTCGGGCTCGTCGGGGGAGAAGCCGCCGTGCACGGGGTGGATCTTCAGCGCGATCGCGCCGAGGCCGAGCTGGCGCTCCAGCTCGTCCACGAGCGGGTGATGCAGGTGCGGGTTGAGGTTCGCGAGGACGCGGAAGCGGTCGGGGTTGTACTTCTGTATCGGCAGCAGGTCCTCGATCGGCTGGATCCCTGTCACCCGCGGGCTGTACTCGCAGAACAGCAGCGCGACGTCGACGCCCTGCTCCTCGAGGTAGGCGTCGAACCGTTCGGGGACGATCGTGCCGTCGGCGTCGTGGACCTGGTCGAAGGCCTGGTAGCCGCCGAAGTCCTGGACCCACCGCACCCATGCCCCCTTGAGCGTCGGCAGGCGTACGGGGTGCAGGTGGGCGTCGACCAGCAGGTGACCGTCGATCAAGGTGCTCCTCCTCAGGCTGGCGTGCCGGCCGCGGCCGGCGTGGACGTCTCACCAGGCTGGGCGCCGAGACGGTCGGCCGCAAGCCGGCGCACCACGAAACGCTGGATCTTGCCCGTGGCGGTCGTGGGCAGCGCGTCGAGGAAGAGCACGTGGCGGGGCCGTTTGAACGCGGCGAGCCGGTCCCGGCAGAAGGCGACGAGCTCGTCGGCGGTGACCTGCGCGTCGGGCCTGGCGACCACGCAGGCGACCGGCTTGTCGAGACCGTCGGCGTCGGGGACGGCGACGACCGCGGCCGCCTGGACCTCGGGATGCTCGGCCAGCCGCCCCTCGACCTCGGACGGGGACACCCAGATGCCGCCCGGCTTGATCATGTCGTCGGTGCGGCCGAGGCAGGTGTGGTAGCCGTCGGCGTCCGCGACGTAGGTGTCGCCGGTACGCAGCCACTCGCCCTGGAACACCTGCCGGGTGGTGTCGGTGCGGCACCAGTACCCAGTGGCGATCGAGGGCCCGCGTACGTACAGCGCGCCGGGCTCGCCGGGGGCCGCCGCCTCGTCCTTGTCGTCGAGGATCTTCAGCTCGTACCCGGGGACGACGGTCCCCGTCGTGCCGGCCCGCACCTTCCCCGGGTGGTTGGAGAGGAAGATGTGCAGCGCCTCGGTGGAGCCGATGCCGTCGAGGATCTCCACCCCGAACCTGTCGAGGAACCGCTGGTACAGGCCCGGGGGCAGCGGCTCGCCCGCCGAGGCCGCCTGGCGCACCGTCGAGAACGCGTCGGGGGAGAGGTCCGCGGCGAGCAGCGCCGCGTAGAACGTCGGCACGCCGAAGAACAACGTCGGGCGGTGCTCGGCGACCCGCTGGACGACCCCGTCGGGCGTCGGCGGCGCCGGGTCGAGCAGCGTGGCGGCGCCGACGGACAACGGGAAGAAGCATGAGTTGCCGATGCCGTAGGCGAAGAACAGCTTGGCCACGGAGTAGCAGAGGTCGTTGGGCGTGATGCCGAGGACGCCCTGGCCGTACAGCTCGGCGACGTGGCGGATGTTGGCGTGCCGGTGCATCGCGGCCTTGGGCCTGCCGGTCGTGCCCGACGTGTACAGCCAGAGGGCGGACGCGTCGGGGCTCGTGTCGTACGGGTCGCCGCCGCCCGGCTGGGCGAGCACGGTGTCGAGGTCGTGCCCGGCCACTCCGGGCGGCGCCGACGCCGGCGGCTGGCCGTCGACGACGAGGACCGCCAGGTCGGGTGCCCCCCGCACCGCCTGCTCGACCACTTTCTCGACCACGGGGGCGAACTCCTCGCTCGCGACCAACACGCGGGCGCGGGAGTCGCGCAGCAGCGCCGCGAGGTCGTCGCCGTTCAGCATCGTCGACACTGGGACGGGGACCGCGCCCATCCGCATCGCCCCGAGGATGACGCCCAGCATGGTCGGGCAGTCGACCATGAAGATCAGCACCCGCTCCTCGGGCCGCACCCCGAGGTCGCGCAGTCCGGCCGCGGCGCGGCGTACGAGGTCGAGCAGGCCGGCGTAGGTGTGGGTCCCGCGCGGTCCGGTGACCGCGACACGGTCGCCGTCGCCCGCCTCGACGCGCCGATCGAGCAGGTACTCGCAGGCGTTGAACACCGCGTTGGAAACCCCTGCCATCCCGCGCCTCCGATCAGGTGAGGTGGACGTACTCGTAGTCGAACGGCTTGCCGTCGATGCCGTTACGGGGCGGCGCCAGCCAGCTCGCGATCTTGCCACGCTCGTAGACCGGCCGCATCAGCGACGCCACCAGCGTCTTGTCCCGCGTCGTGGGCAGCCACGCGCGCCGCGCCTGCTCCCAGTCCCGCTCGCTCAGCAGATCGCCCTTCGGCGAGACGCGCAGCCCGGCGAACGCGCCCACCTTGCGGTTGAACGCCCGGTGCGGCAGGTACATCCGGTGCGGCAGCCCCGCGCCCTCGAGGATGCGGTTCCACCGCCGCAGCCCAGTCTCGCAGTCCGCGATGTAGGCGTCGCGCAGGTCCTGGTTGAGCGCGGTCAGCGCCGGCACCTCGACCTCGGTCAGGTCGCCGTCGTCCACCGCGTCGACCCGCGCTCCGTCGTCGGTGAGCCGGTGGTCGTCCTTGCGGCGTTCCTCCTGCCAGCGGCCCTTGAGCCCGGCGGAGAAGTAGTTGGCGACGTTGGTCGAGGTCTCGCCGCCGAACAGGTCGAGCGAGACCGTGTAGTGGAAGTTGAGGTACTTCTGGATCACGCTCAGCGGGATGCCGCCGTGCGGCCCGGCGTCGTCGGTGTCGTTCTCCACCATGAGCTGGGCCGTTCGCTCCACCACCCGGTCGATGCCCGTCGTGCCGACGAACATGTGGTGGGCCTCCTCCTTGAGCATGAACTCACATGTCCGCGACAGCGGGTCGAAGCCGCTCTCCTTCAGCGTCGCGAGCTGGTACTTGCCGTCGCGGTCGGTGAAGTAGGTGAACATGAAGAACGACAGCCAGTCCGGCGTCTCCTCGTTGAACGCCCCGAGGATGCGGGGGGAGTCCTCGCTGCCGGAGTTGCGCTGCAGCAGCGCGGCCGCCTCCTGCCGGCCCTCGCGGCCGAAGTACGCGTGCAGCAGGTAGACCATCGCCCACAGGTGCCGGCCCTCCTCGACGTTGACCTGGAAGAGGTTGCGCAGGTCGTACAGGCTCGGGGCGATGTAGCCGAGACGCCGCTGCTGCTCGACCGAGGCCGGCTCGGTGTCGCCCTGCACGACGATCAGCCGCTGCAGGTCCGCGCGGTACTCGCCGGGAACCTTCTGCCACACCGGCTCGCCCTTGTGGTCGCCGAACGGGATCCGCCGGTCCGCGTCGTGCTCGGCGAGGAAGACGCCCCAGCGGTACTCGTTGACCACGACGTGGCCGAAGTGTGCCCAGCCCTCGCGGCCGACGTTGACCGCCGTACGCAGGTACACGTCCTCGGTCGGCAGCGTGGGCCCCATGTCGACCCACCACTGCTTGAACCTCGGCTGCCAGGCCTCGAGCGCCCGCTGCAGCCGGCGGTCCTCGGCCAGGCCGACGTTGTTCGGTATCCGCTCGGAGTAGTCAGCCCTGGTCATAAGCTGTTCACGCTCGCTTCCTGTCGAAGTCCGCCCGCCTGCCGGTACCGAACCTGCGCAGCGCGCCGTCGGGTCCTGCGGCGTTCGGGCGGGTGAAGATCCAGTTCTGCCAGGCCGACAGCCGGCCGAAGATCTTGGACTCGACCGTCTCCGGGCCGGCGAACCGGTAGTTGGCCTCCATGCCGGTGAGCGCGTCCGGGCTCAGGGAGGCGCGCTCCTCCAGCGCGATCCTGACCTCGTCGTGCCAGTCGATGTCGTCGTAGGCGAACGTGACCAGCCCCAGCGACTCGGCCTCGTCGGCGAGGATGCCCCGGCAGATCTCGCCGCGCAGCTCCGCGAGCTTCGCGTCGTCGCCGCCGAACCGGGAGGCCAGCCGGGTCAGCCCGTTCGCCATCGGGAACGCCCCGAGGTTGCTCTGGGTCAGCACGATCCGGGCCGGCTCGCCGGCAGCGTCGCCAGGGGGGTCAGCGTCATCGTCTTCGAACGTGCCGTCGAGCATGTACTGCCGGTCGCAGGCCAGCGCCAGCTCGAGCAACGCGCCCGCGAAGCAGCTGCCGGGCTCGATCAGCGCGACCAGGCTGCGGCTGGTGACGTCCAGGCGCTTGAGAACGCGCTTGCAGTAGTGCTTGATCTCGTTCACGAGCCAGTCGCTCGTACTCGGGTCTCCACTATCCTCGGCGAGCGTCCGCTCGTACGCCAGGATCCGCTCGACGTCGCCGCGGGTCTTGATCACCCAGGTGCCGAGGTCGAACTCGTTCGTGCGCAGCCACAGGACCAGGTCGTCGAGCTCGCGGGTCACCGCCAACGGCCAGAAGCCCGCGCCCCGGTCGTGGATCTCCGCCGGGCTTCCGGGTGCCTCCTCCCGGGGACCGTGCACGGTGACCACGGCGACCCCCGTCCCGCGGTCGAGGTCGGCCTCCACGTGTTCGTACGCGATGCGGTCGGCGGTGACCGTACGACGCAGCGGTGTGAGCGTGATCCCCTGGGCGTCGGCGGGGCGAGCGGACCGGGCGGCCGCCGCCCGCGCGCGTGCCCGCACGGTGTCGTCGAAGGCGCTGCGCGGCACGGCCTCGTCGACCAGCCCCCACTCGACGGCCGTCTGGCCCTTGACGCCCTCGGGCTTGGTCGCGAACAGGTCGGCGAGGTCCCTGCGCACGTGCCGCTTGTCGACGACCCGGGTGAGGCCGCCGGTGCCGGGAAGCACGCCGAGCAGCGGCACCTCGGGCAGCGAGACGGCCGCGGACCTGTCGTCGACCAGCAGGATCGTGTCGCAGGCGAGCGCCAGCTCGTACCCGCCGCCGGACGCCGTGCCGGCGACCGCGGCGAGGTAGGCCTGCCCGGAATGCTCGGAGGCGTCCTCGATGGCGCACCGGGTCTCGTTGGTGAACTTGCAGAAGTTCACCTTCCACGGATGCGGCGAGCCGGCGAGCATCCGGATGTTCGCTCCCGCGCAGAACACCTTGTCCTTGCCCGACGCGATCACCACCGCCCCGACCCCAGGGTGCTCGAAGCGCAGCCGCTGGACCGCGTCGTACAGCTCGATGTCGACGCCGAGGTCGTAGGAGTTCAGCTTGAGGTCGTAGCCGGAAGCGAGCCCGCCCCGCTCGTCGACGTCCAGCACTAGCCAGGCGACCTCGCCGTGTTCCCCGCCGACGTGGAGCCGCCAGTGCCGGTACCGGTCGGGGTGGGTTTCGAACGACACCTGAGCCGGCTCGGTGTCCGGGGCGGGCGCTGCCTCGGACGGGGCGGTCGTGCTCGATACGGACATGCCAGCACCCTTCTGATAGCCATCACTCTACGGTCGCCTGTACTGGCGTCAAGAGGATGTAGCATGATTCCCGCCCGGGGCCGCATGTGGCGTTTGGGGTGTACCGGGATACCGCCGACGATCGGGGCGCGATGGATATTGGCCGCGGGGGTGTTGAGGGGGTTGCCTTCGGGCGCCGCCATGCCCTCAGCAACACGAGCGCGCGCTCTCTGCTGCTCACCGTGTTGGGCGAGCTCGTCCTCCCGTACGGCGAGCCGGTCTGGACGTCGGCGTTCGTCGAGGTGCTCGGCCGGCTCGGGGTCGAGGAGAAGTCCGCCCGGCAGGCGCTCACGCGCGGCGCGTCGGAGGGCTGGCTCGCCGCGGAAAGGATCGGCCGCCGCGCGCGGTGGTCGCTCACCCCGTCCGGCCGTCGGCTGCTCAGCGAGGGGGCGGAGCGCATCTACTCCTTCCAGGCCGCCCAGCAGTCATGGGACGGGCGGTGGCTGCTGCTCGTGGTGTCGGTCGCCGAGTCCGCGCGCCGGCGGCGTCATCAGCTGCGTACGCGGCTGCGCTGGGCCGGCTTCGGCTCGCCCGCTCCGCGGCTCTGGGTGAGCCCGCAGGCATCCAGGGAGGCCGAGGCCCGGGAGATCGTGGAGGAGCTGGGGCTCGCCGGCACCGCCATGTCGTTCATAGCCGGCTTCGCCGACATCGGCGAGCAGCGCACGATCGTCGACCAGGCCTGGGACCTCGGCGACCTCAGCGCTCGGTACGAGGACTTCATCGTGGAGTTCGCTGGCCAGGCGCCTGAGGCCGGCGACGCCGTCCTGCTCGCCCAGATCAGGCTCGTACACGCCTGGCGTCGGTTCCCGTTCCTCGACCCGGGGCTGCCGACGCGGCTGCTCCCGCCCGGCTGGAGCGGCAGCCGGGCCAGCGACCTGTTCCACGACAAGCACAAGGCGTGGCACGACGGGGCGCAGGCCCGCTGGGCCGAGATCACCCGGGGTGGGCGGCGGTGACGCGACTCGAGCCTGGCCTGGCGCGCGAGCTCGCGATCGTGGTCGACGAGTCGATGACCGCCGAGGCTCTCGGCAACGCGGGCGTGCGGGTACTCGCCACACCCATGCTCGTGAACTACTTCGAGTTCGCCTGCCATGCCCTCGTCATGTCGAAACTGGCGGACGGCCAGGGGACGGTCGGCTCGCGGGTCGACATACGGCATCTCGCCGCGACGCCGGTGGGCATGCGCGTCACCTTCCGCGCGACGCTGATCGAGACCGACGGCCGGCGGCTGGTCTTCCGGGTGGAGGCCGATGACGAGCGGGAGCGAGTCGGCCAGGGCGTCCACGAACGTTTCGTGATCGACATGGCGGCCTTCACGGCGAGGGTGCAGGATAAGAGCGCCCGGCAATAGGTGATCACGAACACTTTTCCGCGTTATAGAGCAGGGAAAGTGTTCATGATCACGGGACTTGCGGGCTGAGGGCCGACCAATGAGACAGTGTGCAGAGCGTCCTTGGAGGAGTGGCGTGGCTGATTTCGCGAACGAGTCGGTGTCGCGCATGCGTGCGGCGGCGGCGCGCGTCAGGGAGATGACGCCGGCGTTCGCCGGGCACCAGACCTCACCCGACCCCGGCACCGGGGAGCAGTGGGACCAGGGGCAGGTCCTCTCGCACGTGGCCGAGATGCTGCCGTACTGGACGGGGGAGGTACGTAAGGTCGTCGACGGCGGCGGGCGCGAGACGCCGTTCGGCCGGGTGAAGACGACACCCTCGCGGATCGACCGCATCGAGGCCGGACGCCGCGAGGATCCAGCCGCCCTGCTCGACCGGATCGACGCCGAGATGGACGCGGCCGCGCGGGAGCTTCAGGGGCTGACCGCGGAGCAGTGGGAACTGACCGGGCGCCATGAGAAGAAGGGCGTCATGACGGTCAAGGAGCTTGCCAGGGAGTTCCTCGTCGACCACATCGAGGAACATGTGACTCAGATGTCCGAGCAGCTCTCCCGTGGCTGAGGTGAGGCCGCCCGCCCGCGCGACCAACCTCACGGAGATGCTCGCGCGGCGGGCGGCGGAAGGTGGCTTCGAGGGGCGGCCCGCGTTCTGGAGCGGCGACCGCGTTCATATCCACGGCGAGGTCCACGAGGATGTCGCGCGCGCGGCCGGGCTGTTGCGCGAGGTGGGGGCGCGGCCCGGCGACCGGGTGCTGATCGCGCTGCCGGACCAGATCGAGTTCGTGTGGGCGTTCCTCGGCGCCGTGCGGCTGGGTGCCGTCGCGGTTCCTGTCAACCCGATGCTCGCGCCGGACGAGCACGCGTACATGCTGGCCGACGCGGGCCCGGCCGTCGTCGTCTGCACCGCGGACCTGGCTCCCCGCTTCGGTTCGGCGCGGGTGCTCGCCGCCGAGGAGCTCGGGGACCGTCTGGCGAAGGCTGAGCCGGCGCCCGCCGCCGAGATCACCGCGGACACGCCCGCGTACGCGCAGTACACGTCCGGCACGACGGGCCAGCCCAAGGGCGCCCTGCACCGCCACGCGGACGCCGCGGCGTACTTCGAGGCGATGGGTGTGCACGCGCTGGGGCTGCGGCCGGAGGACGTGTCGCTGTCGGTGTCGAAGGCGTACTTCGCCTACGGCCTCGGCAACACCGTGTTCTTCCCGCTGTTCTCCGGGTCGTCGGCGGTGCTGTTCGCGGACAAGCCGTCGGTGCCGGGGGTGGTCGAGGCGGCGGCGAGGTACCGGCCGACGGTGTTCTACGGCGTTCCGACCTTCTACGCCGGGCTGGTGGCCGACGGGGATCCTGCGGCGTTCGCGGGGGTGCGGGCCGGGGTGTCGGCGGGGGAGGCGTTGCTCCCCGCGTTCCAGGAACGCGCGGAGTCCTGGCTCGGCTGTCCCGTCCTCGACGGGCTTGGCTCGACAGAGGTGGGGCAGACGTTCATCTCCAACACCCTCGAGCGCCGCCGGCCGGGAACGATCGGGGTCGTGCTGCCGCCGTACGAAGCCGAGGCGCGAGACGGGGACGGGGCCCCGGTGCGGCCGGGGGAGGAGGGTGTGCTGCACATCCGCGGCCCGTCGGTACTGCTCGGCTACCTGAACAAGCCGGAGGCGACCGCGGAGGTGCTGGTCGGCGGGTGGCTGCGCAGCGGCGACCTCGCGAGCCTCGACGCGGACGGCTTCGTCCACCATCACGGCAGGGCCGACGACATGGAGATGGTCGGCGGGATCACGATGTCGCCGCTGGAGGTCGAGAGGCTGCTGGCGACCCACGACGCGGTGTCGGAGATCGCGGTCGCGGTGGTGCGCGACGCGGGCGGCGCGAGCAGGCTGCGGGCCTTCGTGGTGCCGGCCTCGACAGGGCTCGCCTCGGCAGGGCCCGGCCGGTCGTCGCGTCCTGACCTCGAACGCGAGCTGACCGATCTGGCCCGGCACCACCTCGCGGCGTACAAGGTGCCACGGTCTGTCGCGTTCGTCGACGCGCTGCCGAGGACACCGACCGGCAAGCTCCGCCGGTACATCCTCCGCGAGGGGCGCGTCGGCTGACCCTTGGCGGATGGCCGTTCCCCGTGTCTGAGGGGTCGCGTCTCGGGTGGCGCGTTCGTTCGGCCACCTCCGCCGTCCCCTGCGGGGCGTCTGAGGA
>JBOHCT010000132.1:0-12408 GCA_050699055.1 Streptosporangiaceae bacterium
GCGTACTGAGGCTCCCGAAAGATCCCGGCGATGTCGAGGATCGGCGAGACCGGCACGCCGGCCCCGTCACAGATCCGCTGGATCTCCGCGGCGTCGTGCCGGGCGAACCATTCGCCGACGATCGCGCCCACCTGCGCGCGGTGCTCGACCCGCGCACGGTTCGTGGCGTAGCGCGGGTCGTCGAGCATGTCGGCGCGGCCGATCACCGGAGCGAGACGGCGGAACGTGCGCTCGGTGCTGGTCGTGAGCACCATCCAGGTCCCGTCACCGGCCTGGAAGATCCCGGTGGGGGCCGACGCCCCGAGCTGGTCGCCCGCGCGCTCCCGCACGACACCGCTCCTGTCGTAGTCGACGACGACGGTCTCCAACAGGCGGAACATCGCCTCGTACAACGCGACGTCGACCTCCTCGGCCGGACCGCCGGCGACATCGCGTTGGTACAGCGCCGCCAGCGCCCCGATCGCGGCGAACAGGCCCGCGACGTAGTCGGCCAGGGAGACCGGCGGGAGCACGGGCGGGCGGTCCGGGTGGCCGCTGATGTAGGCGTAGCCCGAGAAGGCCGTCGCCGGGGTGCCGAAACCCGCCTTGTCGCGGTACGGTCCGGTCTGCCCGTACCCGCTGACCCGCACGACGACGAGGTCGGGGTTGGCCGTGCGCAGCCTGTCGATGCCGAGTCCCCAGCGGTCGAGCGTGCCCGGCCGGAAGTTCTCGAACAGCACGTCATGACCTTCGAGCAGGCGCAGCAACAGCGTCTGCCCTTCGTCCTTATGCAGGTCGAGCGTGACGCAGCGCTTGTTGCGTGTCACGGCTGCCCAGGTGAGCGACTCCTCGCCGTCGAAGGGCTGGAGCGCGCGCAGCGGGTCGCCGGAACCGGGCAGCTCGACCTTGACGACGTCGGCGCCGAGGTCGGCGAGTACGGAAGCGGCGAACGGTGCCGCGTAGACCGTGGCGATGTCCAGCACCCTGAGTCCCGCCAGCGGCCCGTGGCGGCGCGCGGCTGCGCGCGCGTCGTCGCTCACCGGGGCCTCTCACCGCTCGCGACAGTGCTGTCATCGGGCCTGTCAACGGGGCGTTCGTCGACGTAGCCGGCGCCGCGAGAGGCCTCTGTCGCGGCGCGCAGGACCAGCGGCACGAGGCTCCGGCGAGCCTTCGCCGTGAGACGCACGGACGGTCCACTCGCGACGACGGCACCGACGACCCGGCCGCTCGCGTCTCGGACCGGCGCGGACACCGCGGCCACCCCGGGGCTGCGCTCGCCGTCGCTGCCGGACCAGCCCTGCCGCCGCACGCGATCGAGGCTCGTACGCAGGGCGGCCGGCTCGAACGCCGGATCCCCGAACCTTCGCGCGCTCGCGTCGGCGAGCTCGGCCGCCCGCGGCCCGGGAAGCCAGGCCAGCAGCACCTTGCCGCTCGCCCCCACATGAACCGGCAGCGGCTCCCCTACCTGTACGAAGGGTCGCAGGTTCTGTGAACTCAACACCACCTCGACAGGGACGCGCGCCTCCTGCCGGAGGACGTGCAGTTCGGCGTTCTCGCCCGTCTGGGCGTTCAGCCACGACAGGTGCGGCATCACGACCCGGCGCAGCTCCATGGACGCGGCCACCCTCCCCCCGAGGCGCAGCAGCGTGATGCCGAGGCGATAGTCGGACCCCTCCCTCTCCAGCAGGCCGTGCACGGCCAGCGCCCGCATGAGGCGATATGCGGTCGGCAGCGAGATGCCGGTGCGCTCGGCGACCACGCGGGGCTGGAGGAGGGTCTCACCGTCCCGATACGCGCGGAGGATCGCCACGGCCTTGTCCAGCACGGCGACCTTGCTGACCGCAGATTCCATTATCTGGAACACATTCCACGTGGCATGACGAGGTGTCTACCACGGCGCCCGGCACGCTCGCAAGGCCGGGCAACCCCCTACTCAGTGACGTACCTCGCGGGGTCGAAGCGACGGGTGAGACGGCGGAAGCGCCAGGTCGAGGCCGGCCACAGCGTCGTGTTCCTGCCTTTGATGTCGAGGTACCAGCTCACGCAGCCGCCCACCACCCAGACCGTACGCCGCATCCGCCGCCGCAGCCGCACGTTGAATCCCGCCTGCGCCTCGGGACGTACGTCGACGACCCGCACGCCGTGCTCGTCCATGTACCGCAGGCAACCCATGACGTAGCGGAGCTGCGACTCGATTATGAGGACCATCGAGCTGTGCCCGAGGCCGGTGTTGGGCCCGACGAGCATGAACAGGTTCGGGAATCCCGCGATCGTGGTGCCCTTGTACGCCTGCTGGCCGGCGTCCCGCCACGCGTCCTCCAGCAGCAGGCCGCCTGACCCCCGTATCCGCTGGGCCACCGGCATGTCGGTCACGTGGAAACCGGTACCGAAGATGATCGTGTCGACCGGGTGCTCGACGCCGTCGCGGGTGACGACCGCGTGCGGCCGCACCTCACGGATCCCCTCGGTCACCACCGCGACGTTCGGCTTGGTGAGGGCCGGATAGTAGTCGTTCGACGGCAGGATCCGCTTGCAGCCGAGCCTGTAGTCGGGTGTCAGCTTGGCGCGCAGCTCAGGGTCGGACACCTGCTCGCGCAGGTGTCGTCGGGCGAGGCGCTCGACCAGCTTCATCAGCCGGGGGTCGACCGTGAAACCGAGCACCATCGTCTCCCGGGCCCAGTAGATCGCCGCGCGGGAGAGCCGTTGCAGCGCCGGGAACTGGCGGTACACACGGTGCTCGAACGCCGTCAGCGGCCGGCTCGTGTGTGGAAGGACCCACGCGGGCGTGCGTTGGAACAGGCGCAGCCGCGCCACCCTCGGTTGGACCTGCGGAACGAGCTGGATGGCCGAGGCGCCGGTCCCGACGACGGCGACCCGCTCACCGGACAGGTCGTGGGTGTGGTCCCACCGCGCGGAGTGGAACATCGTGCCCCGGAACCGGTCGAGTCCCGGGATCGACGGGACCTTGGGCTCGCTCAGCGCTCCCACCCCAGAGACAAGGACGTTGGCGGTGAGCCGTCCGGCGCCCGTCTCGATGGACCACAGCCCGCGCTGCTCGTCCCAGTCGGCGCGGAGCAGCTCGTGACCCAGCCGTACATGTTCCATGACGCCGCGGTCCTTGGCGCAGCGCCGCAGGTAGTCCCAGATCTCCGGCTGCGGGGAGTAGGTGCGGCCCCATTCCGGGTTCGGCGCGAACGAGAAGGAGTACAGGTGCGAGGGCACGTCGCAGGCGCAGCCCGGGTAGGTGTTGTCGCGCCAGGTGCCCCCGACGTCGTCCGCGCGTTCCAGCACGACGAAGTCGCGGACGCCGTCTTGCTTGAGGCGGATCGCCGTGCCGATGCCGGCGAACCCGGCGCCGACGATCGCGACCCGGACGTGCGGCACTGTCGCCGGATCGGTCATGGGAGGAACCCTCCTGAGCGCCACAGGGTTGTGCTCGGTCCGCGGACCAGCCCGAGGGAGTCGAAGAACCGGATCATCCTGCGGCCCGCCCAGGCGATCGTGGCCCGACGGTGCGGGCTCTCGGACGCGACCCTTCGCGCCGTGCGCGGGTCGAGGCCGGCCTCGGCGTAGCAGCGGAGGTGGACGAGGTTGCGCGCCACCGTGTACGCGGTCTCCGCGAGCACCCACCTGATCGCCTCGAGCTGGGCGGCGTTGCACCGGGCCACCTGTCGCTTCAGCTCCTCCCGCGCGTACTTGACGTGCCGGGCCTCCTCGATCACGTGGATGCGTGTGACGTCGCGGACAAACGGCTGGACGTCCTCGTCGGGGAACGTCACCCGCTGGATCGCGTCGAGGAGCTCCTCGACGATCAGCACGGCGCCGAACGCCGCCCCCGGGCCGACCACTGTCTTCAGCAGCCGGCCGCGTCGCTGGACCGAGGGGCTCGGGTGGTAGCGCGGGGTGTCGAGCGTGTCGATCAGCCGGCCGAACATCGTCGAGTGCCGGCACTCGTCGCCGATCTCCGTCAGCCCGTACGCGACGTGCCTGCTGGTGAGGTCGAGATCGTAGATGTGCCGGGTGAGCAGCTGCATGAGGATGACCTCGAACCAGATGCCCATGTACGCGACACTCGCGGACTCGTGCCTGGACAGCTCGACCCGCTCACGGTGGGTCATCCGGTCCCACAGCGACGTCTCGTACAGCGACACCGCGGTCGGAGGGAAGTAGAACAGGTCGGGGTCGGCGGGGAGGTCCCAGCGCACATCGACGCGCGGGTCGAACGAGTGGCGCTCCGACGCGGTCAACAGCCGCTCTGCGACCCTCTCGCGGTCCGAGAGCGCGTACGTGTGGTCGCCGCCGGGACATCGGGGGGGCTTGGTGGTCTGCACTGGGGTAGTCATGCCTGTCTCCTTGGAGGGGCGCCGGGAGAACCCTCGAGAAAGCCCTCGAGAAAGCGCTGTCGCAGGCCGGAGGCGAGCGGGGCGTCGGCGAACCGGCCGGAGCGAAGCTGGCGGGTGAGCTGCCGCTTGATTCCCGCGTCGGCCAGGGCGGGGAGGTGCCGGGCGAGGGTCACGCCGGCGCGCCCAAGCGGGGTCGTGGCCCGGTCCCTGGGCGGGCGCCGGGCGGTCAGGGCGCGCATCACGGTGCGCACGACGTCGTCGACGCCCTCCGGCGGGAAGGTGCCGTCGAGCGAGACCCCCACATCGCGCGAGGGCTCGTGGATCGGGGTGTCGACGAAGCCGGGGTAGATCGTCGTCACGCTCACGTGGGTGCCGTACTCCGCGCGCAGCGTGTCGGCGTACGCGGTGAGGGCGCGCTTGGACACGGTGTACGCGCCGGAGAGCGGGAGGGTGACGTACGCGAGCCCGGAGGCCACGATGACCACACGGCCCTTTGCCCGCACGAGTGCGGGAAGAGCGTGGGCGGTAACCCGCCACGTGCCGAGGAGGTTCACGTCGAGCGTGCGGCGCACGACCTGGTCCGGCGGTGCGCCGATGTCGACGGGTATGCCGACGCCGGCGAAGTGGACAAGGATGTCGAGCCCACCGAGTTGGTCGACGGCCTCCTCGACGACCCGCTTGACCTGGTCGTCGTCGGTCACGTCGCAGGCGAGCACACCGTCGGCCGCGCGCAGGTCGAGCCCCAGGGCCGAGACGCCGGCCCTCCTGAGGACGCGCAGCGTGGCGCCGCCCAGAGCGCCGCCCGCCCCGGTCACGAGCGCGCGCCTCCCCTTCAGGCCATCCTGTGTCCCTGCTGACATGTCCACTCCGCTTGCGCTTACCGATGGTAGCTGTTACTACTAATAACGTGAACCCAAGCGAGGACGATGTCAAGTCCGGGAAGCGAGAGGACGGGCGCCGGCGGCGCTGGGCGGCCCATCGGCGCGCGCGGCGAGCCGCGATGGTCGGGGCCGCGATCCGGGCGATCCGCGGACACGGCCCGAGCGTGGGCATGGACGACATCGCGGCCGAGGCCGGCGTGAGCAAGCCGGTGCTCTACCGGTACTTCACGGACCAGGCGGATCTGTATCTCGCCGTCGGACGGAACCTCGCCGAGGACCTGCTCGCCGACATCACCGCCGAACTCGACCGAGAACGCGAGCCTCGCGCGCTCGTGGCCGCCGTCGTGGACACCTACCTGCGCACGATCGAGGAGAAACCGGAGCTGTACCGTTTCGTGGTCCGGCGCGCCTTCCTCGACCGACCCGTCGAGCACGATGTCGTCACCGACTACGGGACCTTGATCGCGACCCAACTCACCCGCACCATCGGTGACCGGATGCGCGCGCTCGGGCTCGACTCCGGCGCCGCCGAGCCCTGGGGACACGGGCTCGTCGGCCTCGTCCAGGCCGCTGGCGACTGGTGGCTGGACCATCCGGCCATGAGCCGCGAGAGCCTCACCGAGTACCTCACCGCGCTGATCTGGAACGGCTTCGCCGGGGTCCTCGCTTCGGCCGGCGTCCGCGCGGACGAGGTCTCGTCAACCGTCCGGCTCCACGCCGTACCGGACGACAGCGGCGGCGGGGAGCACGGCGCGGTGCCGTAACCTCAGCAGCCCGGCGGCAGTAACAAGGTGGCCTAGACCTATTGACACAGTGGCACTGCCGGTGCTTGCTTACGCGTATGAGGAACGGGCTCTTAATTGCGACGAGGACAGGCGAGGGACCGCGCACGAGACATCTGCCGCGGCGTTCCCGCCTTCTGGTCCGCGCTTCGGCGGCTCTCGGCGTCGCGGCTGTGCTCATGACTGGAGCGCCAGGCATCGCGAACGCCAGCGAGGATGCGACCGTCCCCGCCAGGACCACCCCGAAGGTCATCCCGAAACCCGTCTCGATGCGGACCGTCCCCGGTCAGGCGTTCCGTCTGACGCCGGACACGCGGATCGTCATCCGCTCGACGTCGCCGGAGGTCCGCCAGGTAGGGCAGGACCTCGCCGCCCTCCTCCGCCCCTCCACCGGTTATCCGCTGCCCGTCGTGCCCCAGGCAGAGTCGGTGCCGCACAGCATCGTTCTCCGACTGTCGGGGACGGACAGGCTCGGTCAGGAGGGGTACCGGCTCGACGTCACCCACGGGGGCGTACGCCTACGGGCGAACACCCCCGAAGGGCTCTACAACGGCGTCCAGACGCTCCGGCAGCTGCTGCCGCCGCGCGTGGAGAGCGACACGGTCCAGTCCGGCCCGTGGACGGTGCGGGGCGTCCATGTCGTGGACCACCCCCGCTTCTCCTGGCGCGGAGCGATGCTCGACGTTTCCCGGCACTTCTTCACGGTCGCGCAGGTCGAGCACTACATCGACCTGATCTCCATGTACAAGATCAACACCCTGCACCTGCACCTGAGCGACGACCAGGGCTGGCGGATCATGATCGACAGCTGGCCGCGGCTCGCGACTTACGGCGGTAGCACGAAGGTCGGCGGCGGCCCCGGCGGCTACTACACCAAGCAGGAGTACGCCGAGATCGTCGAGTACGCGGCGGATCACTTCATCACCGTGGTACCGGAGATCGACGGCCCGGGCCACGTCAACGCCGCCCTGGCCTCGTACGCGAAGCTGAACTGCGACGGGACGGCCCCGCCGCTGTACACCGGCACCAGCGTCGGGTTCAGCTCGCTGTGCGTCGACAAGCCCATCACGTACGAGTTCTACGACGACGTCATGCGCGAGCTCGCGGCGATGACGCCGGGACCGTACATCCACATGGGCGGCGACGAGGCGCACAGCACCACCCACGACGACTACGTGAAGTTCGTCCAGCGTGCCGAGCGGATCATCCACGACCACGGCAAGAAGGTCATCGGCTGGCAGGCGATCGCCAGGGGTGACCTGTCGTCGAGCTCCGTCTCGCAGTACTGGGGCACCGCCTCGGGCTCCGAGCCGGGGACCGACATCGCCCGCACCGCGGTCGGGCAGGGCATGAAGCTGGTGATGTCGCCCGCCAACCACGCGTACCTCGACATGAAGTACAACGAGGACACCAAGCTGGGGCTGCACTGGGCCGGCTACACCTCAGTCCGTGACTCCTACCAGTGGGATCCGGCGACGCTGATCGACGGCGTCACCGAGCACGACGTGCTCGGCGTCGAGGGCCCGCTGTGGAGCGAGACGCTGGAGAAGTCGGACGACATCGAGTTCATGGCGTTCCCGAGGTTGCCTGGACTCGCGGAGATCGGCTGGTCCCCGGCGCAGGGACGTTCGTGGGACGAGTACAAGGCACGGCTGGCCACCCAGGGACCGCGCTGGGACGTCATGGGGGTGAACTACTACCACTCGCCCCAGGTGCCCTGGGACCCGGCCTAGCGCACACTCGCGGAGGGCGCCCTCCCGGCGGGAAGGGGGGCGCCTTCCGTATGCCCGGGGGTCGCGTCCCGACCCGAGACTCGCGTTTGAGGTCCGCAGGGGTAGAAGACTTGTTCTTCTAGACCGCAAGAACGGATCTTGCAAGCCAGCGGGCCCCAGGCCCGTGTCAGCATAGGAGACGCCTGTTCGTAATCTGGGACAGTGCGCGCGATTCCTGGACGAACGGACAGAACGAGTCGTCCAGGGGTCGATCCAGGACCGCGTCGAGCCACCGCGCTGGCGGTCGCCGCGACCACCTGTGGACTCCTCGGAGTGTTCGTCACCTCCGCTCTGACGCCGCAGCTTCACCATGACGTCGACGTCACCGCCAGCCGCCTCGGCCTCGGCGTGTATGCCGGTGCCGCCGCCTTGGCCATCGCCGTCGCCCTGACCGTCCGGGCGCCCGCGGGCGCGCGCCGCGATTCGCGAACCATCGATCCGAGACGCCGTCCTCCCCTGTCCCGCCGCCCACTGATCGTCCTCGCGATGGGATGGGGACAGGCCTCCATGGGGGCGAACGCCCTCGGCGCCTTCTTCGTCCTCGGCGCGGCGCACGCCGGCTTCTCCCCGGTGACGGCCGCGCTGCTGGCTGTCGCCGGTTCGCTCACGAGCATCATGGTACGGATCGGTGTCGGCTTCCTCGCCGACCGGTGGACGGGCACTGGACTGGGAGTGGTGGCCGCGATGAGTAGGATCGGCGCCCTTGGGGTCGCGCTGCTCGCCACCGGGACGGCCTCGGCGTTCGTGCTGGCGACCGTGACCGGCTACGGGATCGGCTGGGGATGGGCTGGGTTGGCCAACTACGCGGTCGTACGCACGCACCCAGGCCAACCTGGTAAGGCCACCGGCGTCACGCAGGCGGGAGCCAGCGCCGGCGCCTGTGCCGGCCCGCTGGCGTTCGGGGTGCTCGTCACCGACACCGGCTACCCGCTGGCCTGGCTGGCCGCCGCTGTAGGCGTCATCCTGGCCGGCCGCAGGATGCTGCAGATGCGGCCCGCATCGCGGGCCACGGCGACGTAACGCCGCCGCCGACACGCTCAGGCGCGTCAGACGCACGCTCCCGCCCCCGCGCGGCGGCTGCCCCCGCGAAGGGCGTGACCCGATCCGGCGACCGAAAGCACCGTCGCGAGCCACGCGGCCTCTTGACCGAGTCGGGCACGGTGATCCAATATTTCGTTCCTAAGCCGAGATCTCGAACGTCGAGGGCAGGGATGCTCGCACCCGAGACAGCACGCGGTGCCGGACGGGGGAAGGCAGCAAGGCACGGTCCCGTACGTTTCACGACCTTCTCCGCCGCCCGGTGGCGGCCGCTGCCGTTGGACGCGATCACGCTGCGCGCCGGGTTCTGGTCGCGCCGGGTCACCCGGAACGCCGAGGTGACCCTCGCGCACGCGTACGAGCAGCTCGGAGCGCGAGGCACGTTGCGTAACTTCGCGCGCGCCGCACGCGGTGAGCGTGAGCATGACGGACCGCTCTTCAGCGACTCCGACCTCTACAAGTGGGTCGAGGGCGCGTGCTGGCAGCTCGTGTCCAGGCCGGACGGACAGCTCGAGAAGCTCGTCGAGGACGCCGTGGAGCTGATAGCCGCCGCCCAGGACAGCGACGGCTACATCAACACCTATTGGCAGGCGCGCGGCCGGCAGTATCGGTTCACCGACCTAGCCTACGGCCACGAGATGTACTGCGTCGGGCATCTTGTCCAGGCGGGCGTGGCACACCGTCGGGTCACCGGACGGCAGCGGCTTCTCGACGTCGCGTGTCGCGCCGCGGACCACGTGGGGTCCGTCTTCGGTACCGGTCGGCAGTGCGGCACCCCAGGGCATCCCGAGATCGAGGGGGCCCTGGTGGAACTGTGGCGGGAGACCGGAGACCGGGCCGCGCTCGAGCTCGCGGGGTTCCTCATCGACCAGCGGGGCCACGGTCTCCTCGGGCCGGGTCAGCACGGCGGCCCGGCCTATTTTCAAGACCACGTGCCCGTGCGCGAGGCACATACGGTCGAAGGCCACGCCGTACGGCAGGTCTACCTGCTCGCCGGGGTCGTCGATCGCTACCTGGAGACCGGCGAGCAGGACCTCCTCGCGGCCGCTGAGCGCCAGTGGCGCGACCTGGTGAGCCGCAAGACTTACGTGACGGGTGGGCTGGGCGCCGAGCACGAAGGGGAAGCCTTCGGTGAACCCTATGAGCTGCCGAACGCCCGCGCCTACGCGGAGACCTGCGCCGCGATCGGCAGCGTCTTCTGGAACTGGCGGATGCTGCTGGCGACCGCGGACGGCGGGTACGCCGACCTCATCGAGCACACGCTGTACAACGCCGTCCTCTGCGGCGTCTCGCTGCGCGGCGACCGGTTCTTCTACGCCAACCCGCTGAGCAGCACCGGGGAGGCGCCGTCGCTCGACCGCAAGCGTGCCGAGCGCGCGTCGTGGTTCGACGTCGCCTGCTGCCCGCCCAACGTCACCCGCCTCCTCGCCTCCATCCAGCACTACCTCGCCAGCCACGACGCGCACGGGGTCCAGATCCACCAGTACACGAGCATGGAGCTTCGGGTACCCGAGGGCGAAGGGGCAGGGGCCCATCTGCGGGTCGATACCGACTACCCGTGGGGCGGCGACGTGCGGATCGACGTCCTGGCATCCCCCGAGCGGGCATGGAGCCTGGGACTGCGCGTACCGGCGTGGGCGTCGGGCGCGCGCGCCGCACTTGGCGGAGAGACGCTCCCGGACTCGACGGAACGGGGTTACGTGTGGTTCCGCAGGCGCTGGCGCGCCGGCGATCGAGTGCGGCTGGAGCTGCCCATGCGACCGCGTCTGATCCGGGCTCACCCCCGGGTCGACGCCGCCCGCGGGAGCGCGGCGGTCCAGCGGGGCCCGCTCGTCTACTGCGTCGAGCAGACCGACCAGCCGGCGGACGTGCGGGCCTTGGAGGCCGAGCTCGACGAGGCCGCCACCCTCGCCGAGACAACGGTGCGAGGGCTCCCCGAGAAGATGGTCGGCCTTCGGATCGGCGGCTATGTACGGGACGGCGGCAGCTCACTGTACGCGGACCTTCGCCGCGACGGGACCGCGTCGGGCAGGCCGGCCTCCCTCGTCGCCATCCCGTACTTCGCCTGGGCCAACCGCGGTCCGGCCGCCATGCGGGTCTGGCTGCCCCGTGCCGGCTCCGCCACCCTTACGTGAAGGGCCGGTGCCGGTTCAGTGGCCCGCGCGGCGACATGTCGCGTGGGCGGGCCGACGGCACGTCAGGTGCGGCCAGCCTCCGTCGTCCCACCACAGCCGGTTGAGTCCGAGCTTGGGCACGCCTGCGTCATTGCCGTCGTAGTAGTGGTAAACGAGAAGGTCCTTGCTTCCCTGCGCCTCCGCGGAACGGAACACACTCTGCCCACCGGGTCCGATGACCCAGTCATGCGTGGCGAGGACCTGCGTCCCCCGCCTTGTAGCATCGGGGTTCCCTGACGGTCGTAGTAGGGCCCGGTAATGTGGCGGGATCGTCCGACCATGACGCGGTAGGTGCTGTCCGTGCCGCGACAGCAGAACCCAAATGACGCGAAGAGATAATAGTCGCCGCCGTGCCGGACGACGTAGGAGTTTTCGATCGCGTCCGGCGGGGGTCGCTGGGCCAGCGAGTAACGGGTCGTGTTCCATGGTGCCTGCTTGCCTGTCGCCGGGTTGATCTCGATCATCTTGATGCCGCTCCAGAAGGAGCCGAACGACAGCCACCAGCGACCGTCAGCATCAACGACCAACGCCGGGTCGAGGGCGTTGAAGGTGTCCGATGGCCGGGATCCGTAGACCATGCCTTTGTCGTGCCAGCTGACCGGCTCGCCTGTCGGGCTGGTCGCGAACCCGATGGCCGAGGAGCTCCCGTTCGCGGCCAGTGTCATCGAGGGATCGTGGACCACGGTGTCTCCGGTGACCCGACGCGGGTACGGATAGCTCCTCTCGTGTGCACTCGCGGAGGGAGCACCTATGGCGACGGCCAGCAGCGACAGCGCGGCTGCGACCGCGAACAGAAAGCCGCGATGGCGCGGACGAGCGCCGCGATCGAATGGTGCTTCGTGGGCTCTGCCGATTAACATCCGAGAACTCCAACGATGAGGTGTACCTGTCGTCTGTCCGGGCTCAGGGGGTGGCTTGGGCGGGGGAGGGGGTGGTGGTGAGGGTGTGGGCTTGGGGGTGGCCGATGGCGAGGCCGCTGTCGGGGTCGAAGTAGTGGAGGTGGCCGGTGTCGACGGCGAGGGTGACGGTTTGGCCGGGGCGGACGCGGGAGCGGGCGTTGACCCGGGCGGTCCACATGGACTGGTCGCCGGCGAGCGGGATCGCGGTCTCGGTTTCCTCGTCGGTGTCGTGGGCGAGGTCGCTGGTGTCCTTGTGGACCACCGGCGGGGCGTCGATCATGAAGATGATGTTGACCTCGCTGCCGAGTTCCTCGGTGACGTCGGCGCGGGCGGGCATGGTCGGCCAGCCGTGGTCGGAGACGGTGGCGTCCTCGAAGTCCGAGGGCCGCACGCCCACGATCACCTGCCGGCCGAAGTAGTCCTCCAACCCCGGGTGGGCGGCGAGTGAGGCCTGCGGGACCGGCAGCCGCTGCCCGGCGAACACCACCCCGGGCCCGTCGTCGCGGACCAGCTCCGCGGCCACGACGTTCATCGCCGGGG
>JBOHCT010000133.1:0-12374 GCA_050699055.1 Streptosporangiaceae bacterium
CACCGGCAACATTTCACGGGCTCACAACCCCACGGCCCCCGCACCAAGCTGTCAAACGGGCTCTACGGCACCAAGACCCATCGGCGTCGCCTGGCCCAGCCCGGGTCACATTTTGTCTGTTCACGACGGCCGCCCGCAGGGCGGCCCCGCGTAGCTGTCTCCTAATCCTGGCCGTCGCGAGCGGCAGGCCACGAAGCGCATAGCTGGCCGCGAAGGGTCCGGTACGCCCACTCCTCCCATGCCCGCGGCGACCAGCCGCGATCCCTGACGAAGACCAGGTACAGCTCCGGGCTGAGCACTGCGTACAACAGATCGGCGGCGTATTCCGCGGACACCTCCTCGCGGGCCCCCGGCTTGGCGACCAGCGCCTTGGCGGCGGCCGACCGGACGACGAAGGGCGGGTCCTGGTCGTACCGCCATAGCGCGGCGACCTCGGGGCCTGTCGCGCTCGCGACCTGGATCACCTTAGTGATGGAGGCGAACCGCTCGAGGATCTGCCGCGTGCCGTGCACGTGCGTGCACAGGTGCTCGTCGGCGGTGGCGGCGTCCAAGGCGTGCCGGCGATGTTGGGTGGCTGACCGCCGGCTGACGGGCGTGCGCACCCATGGCATTCCAGGTGTGCAACGGTACGTGATCAGCGCAGGCGGGGCACCACCCCGGTGGCGAGCCGCTCCATTTGCTCCGCTGGCTAGGTCAGCCAGTCCTCGTCCGGCCGGTCGATGGCGTCTGGCTGTTTGAGCCAGGTCCTCAAGGCCCCGATAATGGCGCTCGTACGATTCCCGGAGCCTCGTGGGAAGCGCTTTGGGCTGACGAGCAGGAGTTGGGCGACGGGGTCGCCGGTGTGGTACGCGCTGACGAGCAAGGGCCGGAAGTCTTTGATGTTCTCGGTGACGATCCGACGTCCCTCCCCAGCGGCGCGCCGGAAGAGCTCGGCATCGGACTGCGCGCGAAGCTCGGCGTCTTCCACTACGGCCACGACATCATGCCCGTCATCGCGGAGGCATTGGGCGATCTCGGCCCCGTAGTGTTCGTCGAGGAGCAGCCGAATTGTCACGCCAGCAGCCGTTGTTGAGCGCGCCAGGCAGCCTGGGCTTCCTCGGCCGCTTGCTCGTTCTCCGCGACCTGCCGGTCGATCTCATCGGGATAGCTGCCGTAATAGTCCAAGGCGGTCTTGACCTGCCCCGCGGACAGGTTCATGTCGTCGGCGGCTGACCTGACCGCCGTTTCGCCTCGGCTCGATGAATACCGCAGTGCGGCCACGACCTCCCACACATCCGGCCCCGCGACCAGTGCGGCGCGGCGGCCAGAGGGGCCGTCACGAAAGGTGATGCCCGGATGCTCCTGCGACCGCAGCCCCTCATCGACCAGACGTTGGGCCAGGCCGGACGGCGTCGTGTCATGCCCGGACGCTCGCCGTCGTAGCCGCTCCAGAAGCGTCTGGTCAAACCTGATGGACAGCGGACGAGAACTCATGCATTACATTGTAGCGCGGGATCAAGGGCAGGGCATGATCACGGCAGTAAGCTTGATCATCCCCAGCACTTGACCAGGCCGCGCCCAGGGGTGGCACAAAGTGGGCACGGTGGCATCGTGAGCGGTGACGCTCAGTCGCGGTCACGTGAGAGAGTAGTCCGCGTGCAGTCCTCTGAAGGCAGGCGAGGACCGGGGCGGCCCGCGGGCGCCGCGCCGCAGCCGGTCGCGTCCGCCGCTCGCATGCTGGCGGACGACGCCGCCGCGATGTGGCCGGAGGTCACCGGGCACCCCTTCGTCCTGGCCGCGGGCGACGGGAGCCTCGACCCCGCGGCCTTCGACCGCTGGATCGCCGCCGACTACGTCTACGTCATCGGCTGCCGACGCCTGGTCGCCGGCCTGATCGCCCTCGCCCCCGACGAAGGGCAACGCGAGGTCCTCACCGCCAGCCTGCCCGCCGTCCAGGCCGAGCTCGATCTCTTCCGCGGGCACGCGACCCGCCGGGGAATCGACCTCGACGCCGAGCCCGGACCCACCACCGTCGGCTATACCGCCTACACCCAGGCCGTCCTCTACGACGGGTACCCCGTCGCGCTCACCGCCTTCTACGGCATCGAGAAGGCCTACTACGACGCCTGGTCCGCCGTACGGGCACAGGCGGCCGACAGCTCCCCCTACTGGCCGTTCATCGACAACTGGTCCTCGCCGCGCTTCGGCCGCTGGGTCGCCGACCTGGCCGGACTGGTGGACCGTAGCCTCCCCAATGGTCCGACCCCGGACGCGCTGCGGGCGTTCCGCCGCGTCGCCCGTTTCGAGGCGCGCTTCTGGGACGCCGTCTACCACGCCGAGACCTGGTAACCGCCGACGCGCACCGGCTCCCCCCAGCTCTTGACACTCCAGGTGATGGCCCTCTAGCGTGCCGCGTATATTGTATCTCAGGGAGGGGAAGGCCATGCGACGTCGCCTGGGCCGACGCGGGCTGATCATCGTGGTCGCGGCCACCTTGCTCACAAGCGCCTGCGGCGCGGCGGGATCCTCGGCGAAGGAGGAAGGCAAGACCCCCACCGTCGTCTTCTCGGCCCTTCAGGACCCGGCACCGATCCCCGTGCTGGTCATGAAAAAGCAGGGGATCGACAAGAAGTACGGCTTCCACGCGAAGCTCCTCAAGGTGGAGGCGGAAGCCTCGACGCAGACCTTCCTGGTCGGTAAGAGCGACATCGCCGTCGACCAGAACGCGGTCAGCGCCGCGATCGCCAGGAACCAGGGCCACGACGTCGTCAGCTTCTACCCCGCGCTGAACAATACGGCGGCCATCGTCGTCCCGAAGGACAGCCCCTACCAGACGCCCAAGGACCTCGCGGGCAAGAAGGTCGGACACTTCGGCGACGACTCGGGGACGACGCAGTCCATCGCGCTCGCCTTGCGCGTCTTCTACCACGTCAACCCGCTGAAGAGCTACCACCTCGTAAAGACTGGGCCCGCGGCCCTTCCGCAGCTCCTTGCGAGCAATCAGGTGTCCGCGATCTTCGACTTCGAACCGTTCCCGCTCCGGGCGATCCAGATCACCCCCGGACGGTACCTGTTGAAGGTCACCGACGTCTGGCAGAAGAAGTGGGACTGGTCGCCGCCGATCGCGATGCTGACCGCGAAGGGCGAGTGGCTGCAGCAGAACCCACGGCTCGCACGCAAGGTCGTGAAGGCCTGGAAGGAAGCGACGCAGAAGGTCATCGACTCCGACTACTCGATCTTCAAGAAACAGCCTTATCGCTCGTTCCTCAACTTGAAGGGCGAGAAGGAGCTCGACGCGCTCATCGACTACTGCAAGAAACTCCCCTGCTACTCCAATGAATGGAGCAAGGAGGACTTGCAGAAACAGCAGCGCTACCTGAAGCTCATGGTGAAGAGCAAGAGCATTCTGAAGAAGATGCCGGGCCAGCCGTCCGTCGTCCGGCTGAACGACTACCTCGAGCAGCACTCCGGGTAGGCTCGCCCGCTACCGAAGCCGAAAGGGGGAGGCGCCATGGCCGGTATCGCGGCGCTGCGGCCCGGTGGCCCGAGGAGTTCCTCCCGGGGCACCGGACGGGGCAGCCGCCTGGCGGTGTCGGTGTCCAGCATCGCGCTCCTCTTGCTGCTCTGGTGGGTGGCGGGGGCGTGGACAACGTTCGTCCCGCCGATCGGCCACGTCCTCGCCGCGCTGCCGCACTTCCTCGCCGAGCCGAAGGTGCACGCGGCGATCGCGGCCACGACGATCCGGGTGATCGGGTCGTTGCTCATCGCCTCCGCCGTCGGGCTGGCCGCGGCTCTCGCGATGCGCGGCGAGGGGTTCTGGGGACGGGTCGTGGGCTCGTTCGTGAACTTCGGCACGGGTTTTCCCAGCACGATCGCCGCGCTGCTCGCTCTGTACATCTTCCGGCGCTCGCCGGTGAGCGTTTATGTCGTCGTCGCCTTCATCACGTTCCCCTTCATCGCGATGATCCTGAGCCAGGGCCTGCGGCAGCTGGACGGCGCGGTCGAGGAGATGGGGACCGTCTACCGCCTGAACAGGCGCGAACGGCTGCGGCACCTGGTGCTGCCGCAGCTCACGCCCTTCTTCTTCGCCGCCCTACGCAACGAGTACGCGCACGCCTGGAAGGTCGTCGTGATCGCCGAGCTCTTCGCGGTGAACACCGGCATGGGCTGGCAGTTCAACCTGGCCTTCGACCACTTCCTGCTGACGCAAGTCGTCCTGTGGCTGCTCGTCTTCATGGCGATCCTGCTCGGCAGCGAGTACCTCATCATCCGACCCCTCGAGAGGTACGCGCTCCGCTGGCGTCGACAGTGACCTCGAGTTCTGGAGCTCTCATGCAAGCGTCACCCCGGGAAGTCCCGACAGTGTCACCGACCGAAGAGCCGTTCGTCAAAGTCGACTCGGTCTCGCTCGGTTACGGGGACCACGTCGCCGTCCAGGATCTGAGCCTGGCGGTCGGCGACGGTGAGTTCGTCGCCATCATCGGGCCGAGCGGGTGCGGCAAGTCGACCCTGTTGCACCTGCTCGCCGGCTTGCAGCGCCCGCTTGGGGGTTCGGTCCACCTGTCCGGCCGGCGGGTGACCGGCGCCCTCGCCACCGAGATCAGGATCGGCTACGTCTTCCAGGACCACCGCCTGCTGCCGTGGCGCACGGTGGCGCAGAACATCGTCCTCGCGATGAAGAACGCCGGGGTGCCGCGGTCGGAGTGGAACGACAGGATCGACCGGTACCTCTCCATGCTCGAGGTGTCGAACTACCGGGACTCCTGGCCGCTCAAGCTGTCCGGCGGCCAGCGCCAGCGGGTTTCGATCGCACGGGCGCTCGCCATCGACCCCGCCCTGATCCTCATGGACGAGCCGTTCAGCGGCCTGGACGAGGTCACGGGCCGAACGCTGCGCCAGGGACTGGTACGCCTCTGGCAGGACACCAAGGTCCCCATCGTCTTTGTCACGCATTCGATCCGCGAGGCTCTGTTCCTGGCCGATCGAGTGGTGGTGCTCAGCCGCGGACCCGCCCGGCTGCTGCGTGAGTTTCCGGTCGAGCTGCCGAGGCCGCGGGTGTACGAAGACCCTGAGCTGGCCAAGCTGGAGTCCGCCGTGGTGTCGGAGGTCATCGAGGAGTGGGGCCTCGAGGGGCCCGGTCGAGACAGCGACGGGCGCGCCGGTGGTCCCGCATGAGCGCACCGGTGAGCCGCGCGGCAGGCGCCGGAGGGACGGGTCGCTCGCGTCTCTCGCTCCACCCCACGGTGCGGCGCCCGCTCGCTGTCGTCACGGCCCTGGTGATCGGCACCGCGCTGTGGCAGGCCATCAGCAGCTCGTCGGGTGGCTGGGTACCCTCTCTGGGCGAGGTCGTCTCGAGCGCGAACGCCGCGCTCCACCAGCACGCCTTCTACGCCGACGCCCTCGTCACCCTGCGCCGCGTCGCCATCATCCTGGCGGCGTCGACGATCCTCGGCTTCCTGATCGGGCTCGTGGCCGGCCTGAGCGAAAGGGCCGAGAGCTTCGTACGCCCCCTCCTCGTCACCGGCCTCGCGATCCCCGACCCCGTCTACATCATCATGGGCATCCTGATCCTCGGCGTGAGCAGGTTCTCGGGTATGGCGGCCGTGATCGTCGCCATCACCCCACTCGTCGCCAACGTCGTGCTGAGCGCGGTGCAGGGCCGCGACCGCGGTCTGGACGAGATGGCCTTCACGTACGGGTTCGGGTGGATCGACTATCTGCGGCAGGTCCTGGTATGGCAGATCACCCCCGCGATCGTGGCGGCGGTCAGGACAGCATTCGCGTTCTCGTGGAAGCTCGTGGTTCTTATGGAGGCCCTGACCGCCGACCAGGGCATCGGGGCGTACATCTACCGCGCGTTCCGCTTGCTGCGTCCCGCCGACATGATCGCGTACGCGCTGATCTTCATCGTCGTCATGCGGATCATCGAGACCGTCGCGTTCGCCCCGATGGCGCGGCATGCCCCGCGGTGGGCCGCGGCGGAGACGTGAGCTGAGCCGGCCTATACTCGTTGGGATACTAGATACCCAATCTGTCGGAGGGGTTCCGCCTAAATGGCAAGCAATGAGGGGGCGCGAGGCCGCGCGCCAAGAGCGCCGTCAATACCCCGCCCGCGCCACCTCACGCTCGCCGAGTTCGTCCTCGACGAGATCCGGCAACGCATCGTCCTCGGACGGCTGGAGCCGGGCGCACGCATCGAGGTCGACAAGCTGGCGGAGGATCTCGGGAGCAGCCGAATCCCTGTCCGCGAGGCTGTCCGCCGCCTGGAGGCCGAAGGCCTGGTCGTCAGCATCCCCAGGCGTGGCGTCATCGTGACGGAGGTGCACGCGCAGGACATCGACGACGCCTACGAACTCCTCGAGTCGGTGGAACTCCTAGCCGCGCAGCGCGCGGTGAAGAGCGCCACGCCGGAGGTGCTCGGCACCATGCGGTACTGGGCTGACGAGATGGACCGCCTGGTCGACCTCCCGCGCTCGGAGGAGATGCTGGTCGCTCATCGGTCGTTTCACTTCGCGATGTTCGAGACGGTCGGCGAGGGCATCTTGCTTCGGCATCTGCGCATGCTCTGGCACGCCTGTGAGCGGTTCCTCGCGGCGTCGATGCCCGACCCGGAACGAGCGGAAAGCGCCCATCGCGAACACGGTCAGCTCATCGAGCTACTCGACCAACGCGACGTCGCCGGGCTCACCGGACTGATCCGCCACCATCTGAGAGCAAGCTGCGAACGCGCACACCGCCGCCTCGAGTAGACCCCCACCTAGGCCATGATCCCTTTCAGGTGAGCTGGGACGGCCATTCGTGGCACCGTCCGTGCGTCCAAAACGGATCTTGGAAATGTGCTGGGAGTCAGTACGCTGCGGTCCCGCCGGTGCTGCGAATGTCCGCCGCGACGGTGAGCGGCTCCGAGGAATCGCCGACGGTGACCACTTGCATGCCTGACCAGAGGCTCCACAGTGGAACGTCGCTGGTCGCGACTGCGTTCGCGAGTGCGGCACGGTCAGCGGCGGGGAATCCTTCCTCGATCTCCAGGGCACCGCCTGACCCGCGAGCCCACCGGGGAGCGAGGATCGCGTCCGCCGGCGACGCACCGCGGAGGAGCCGCTGGACGACCTGAGCGTTCCAGGGCATCTGGCTCTCTCCCCCGGGCGTGGCGCCCATCAGGGCGGGCCGGCCGTCGGCCGGGCCGAGGGACCAGGCGTGCAGGGTGGTGACGGGACGGCGTCGGAGGTGGGGGAAGTTCGGGTGCCCCGGCTCCGACGAGAAGCCTCGGCCGGCCCGGTTCGCGAGGACGAGCGCGTGCGGTTCGAGGACGATGCCGCTGCCGAAGGTGGGGTGGGAGTTCGAGTGGACGACCACGACGGCGTTGCCGTCGGCGTCCGCGGCCGTGATGACAGACGTTCCCGCGTCGCCGTGGATGTCCCCCACATCACGGTCACGGGCGGCGACGGCACCCTCGACGGCCTTCCACAACGTGACGGCGTCCGCCGCGGCTCCCGCCTCCGCCAACGCACCCAGCAGGGAGGGCCCGTGTGTAGGGGCGGGGGTCGCGCACAGGCGACGGCCTGCCACCGTGGCGCGGATCGGCTCTTCCCACCTGGCCTCGGCGCGTGACAGGTCCTCGGCGGTGATGACACCCCCGCGGGCGTGGACGGCGGCGACAAGGGCGTCGCCGATCGGGCCGGCGAACAGGTCGGCCTCTCTCCGGACGAACTCGTCGAGCACGTGCGCGAGTCCCGGCACGGTGACGCGGGAGCCGACGGGGATCGGGCGGCCCCGCGGAAGGTAGGCGGTGCCGTTCGGGTTCTGCTGTTCCAGCAGCTCGCGGGAACGGCGGAGGTACCTGTCGTTCACCGGCGACCAGGAGAAACCTCGGTTCGCGAGGTCGGCGGAGGGTCGAGCCGCCCGGGCCAGCCCGAGCGCGCCCAGCCGCGCCAACGCGGTGTATCCGGCCGGCGCGCCAGGAACCCCGACGGCCAGTCCTCCGGTGGTCGGCAGCGCCCCTTGCCGCCGCACGGTATCCCCCAGCGCCGCCGGCGCCGGGCCGACAGCCACCAGGGCCCGCGGCGGATGGCCTGGCCGCAGGCACAGCGCGACGAGGTCACCCGCAAGCCCGCACTTCGGTGGCAGCAGCACCGTCTCGGCCAGAGCGGCGGCGAGCGCGGCGTCGAAGGCGTTTCCGCCGGCAAGGAATGCGTCCCGCCCCACCCATGCGGCCTCGGGGGCCGTCGCTGAGACGACCCCCCTCGTGCCCCGGCTCGTGCACTTCTCCGCCACCCCGGAGGCAAGCGGCGGGACCGTGTGGCTCACTCAGAGCGCTCGTATGCCGACGTGTTTGACCTGGGAGAACGCCTCCATCGCGTACCGGATGCCTTCGCGTCCCACGCCGCTCTGGCCGTAGCCGCCGAAGGGGTAGACGTCGAGGCGGAACCTGGTCGGTTCGTTGATCCACACCGAGCCGGCGTGCAGCTCGCGGGCCGCGCGGGTGGCGTCCCCCAAGCTCCGGGTGAAGCAGGACGCCTGGAGGATCCCCTCGACGCGGTTGGCGTCGGCGATCGCGGCGTCGAGGCCTTCGACCCGCTGGAGGATCGCCACCGGCCCGAACACCTCGTCGCGCAGCAGCGCCGCGCCGTCCGGTACGTCGGCCAGCAGGGTGGGTCCCAACAGCCGCAGGTTACTGCTGTCTCTGCCGCGCCCGTCCAGCAGCACCTTGGCGCCCCGCTCCTCCGCGTCGGAGATCATGTCCCGCACGCGTGTCGCCGCCCGGTCGTGCACCACCGGGCCCAGGTCCGTCGCCTCCTCGGAGGGATCGCCGACCACCAGCCGCCGCGCGGCGGCCACGATCCTGTCGGTGAACTCGTGCACCACGTCGGCGTGCACGAAGATCCGCTGGGCGGAGATGCACTGCTGCCCGCCGGCTTTGAACGCGGCGGCGGCGATGCGGGTCGCCGCGTCGTCCAGGTCCGCGTCGGCGAGGACGATGTTCGGTGAGTTGGAGCCGAGCTCGAGGAACACCGGCTTGACCCCCGCCCGGGCCAGCACCGACCGTCCTGCCTCCACCCCGCCGGTCAGGCTCACCACCGCCGCGTCCGGGTGTGCGACCAGGTGACCGACCACGTCCGGGCCGCCGTGCACGACGTTCACCAGGCCCGCAGGCACGCGGTCGGCAAGCAGGCGGGCGAGTTGGTTCGTCAGCGGCGCCCCCTCGGGGGACGGCTTGACCACCACCGCGTCGCCGACGGCGAGGGCCGGCGCGAGCTTTTGCACCAGCAGGTTGATCGGCGCGTTGAACGGCGTGACCACCGCGGCGACCCCGTACGGCTCGCGGAACGTCAGGCTCCACCGGCCCTCGCCGCCCGGCAGCCCATCGACGGGCAGCGTCTCGCCGCCGAAACGGACGATCTCCTCCGCGCACAGCCGCGCCACCGCCGCCCCCCGGCGGGCCTCGGCCAGCGCCGCGGGGCGCGGCTTACCGATCGTGCGGACCAGCGTGTCGGCGAGCTCCGCCGCGTGTTCCTCGATCACCCCCGCCACGGCCCGCAGCCGCCCCGCGCGTACGTGACCCGGCTCGTCCCGGGCGGCGTGGAACGCCTCTACGGCCGACGCGACGACGCGGTCCACGTCGGCCGGCCGCGCCTGCTCCACCTCCGCTACCGCCTTGCCGGCGTACGGGTCGACGACCGCAGCGGTCTCCCGACCGTCGTCGAACTCCTCCACTCCCGCGATCCACAGCCCATAGCGCTCAGGCATCGGCGGTCTTCTCCTGCCGCGCCCCGTCGCCGGCCGCTTTCACGAGGTTGACCTCCAGCCTCGCCAGGAAGCTGAGCAGCGGATGCACACCAAGCTCACGCAACGCCGCCTCGTCGAGCGCCACCAACGCCGCCCGCTCCGACGGCGCCAGCGGGAACCTGTCGGCAAACCCCTCACGGTCGCGCAGGAAGTCCACGCCCGCGTCGTGGCTGGAGCGCAGCGCGTACAGCGCCTCGTACAACGCCAGCTGATCCGCCCGCGGCACCGGATAGTGCGGCTCCTCCTCGACCGGAACCGACCCGTCCGACCACGCGACGATCGCGTAGTTGTGGTGCCACGACGGTTCCAGCCGCGCGAGGTTCGGCGCCCTCTCCGCCAGCGCCCCCGCCAGGATCAGCCAGGACCTGGCCTCCACGTTGCCCGTACGGTCCAGCGCACCGTCGTCGAGCTCCAGCAGCACCCGCAGGTTCCCCGCGTTCATGTGCTGCAGCAGATACTCGTCGGTGTGCAGGTCCGGGTTCCCGTACCGCTCGGTCCCCGGATAGTGCGACAGGCCGCCGCTCGCGATCACACACAACCGGATGCCCTCCAGCTCCGCCGCTGCCGCCAACGCCCGGCCGAAGGCGTAGCAGCGGTCGCCGCTCGGCTGCGGCGGCACATAGCTGTTGACATAGATCGGGATCAGCGGCGTGTCGTCGCCAAACCCGAGAAACGTCAAAGGAATGCCGAACTCGTACCCGATCGGAGCGTTGAGAGACACCGCCGGATCGAAACCCTGCCGCTGCAACTGACGCACCAGCCCGGTCGAGGTCTCGCTCGCCACCGGCCACGCGAAATCCCGCCCCGCGAAACTCCCCGCCACCCTCGGGCCCCGGTGCACCGTGAACGACGGGACACAGTGCAGCAGGAAATTCTGCAGATGATCATTGGCGATGATCACAACAGCGTCCGGCTCCAACGCCCGAAGCTCATCACCGATCCCCCGCATCGTCGCCTCGATACGGGCGACCTGCTCATGATCCTCGGTATCAGGAAGCGTAAAAAACTGTGGCGCGTGCGGGACCGCGGCCGCACCCACAATTCCGCCCCTAGACCCACCACTAGGCCCACCACTAGGCCCACCACTAGGCCCACCACTAGACCCACCACTAGACATGACTACCACTCCGATCGCTTTCCCTGGCCCGTATGGTCTCCGCCGCACGGCAAATAGCGCGGACGATGCCGATGTAGCCGGTGCAGCGGCAGATGTTGCCGGCAAGCTCGTAGGCTGCCTGCTCGGCGTCGACGTCAGGATGCCGGCGCAGGATGTCGAGCACCGAGATCAGCATTCCTGAGGTGCAGAACCCGCACTGCAGCCCGTGCTGTTCGGAGAAGGCCTCCCGTACCGCGTCGATGACAGGCCCCCGCAAGCCCTCCACTGTAACGACATCCCGCCCCGCACACGATGCCGCGAGGGTGATGCAGGAGCGCACCGGCTCCCCGTCCACGAGTACCGTGCACGCCCCACAGACACCGTGCTCGCACCCGAGGTGGGTGCCGGTCAGGTCCATCCGTTCGCGCAGCAGGTCGGCGAGCGACGTCCGGGCGGGGGCGGTGACCTGATGCTCAGTACCGTTGACGGACAGGGTCGTCTGGACCTCGTTCATGTGGTGCCTCCCTGAATCTGTCCCAGGGCTCGCCAGACCGTGATCCCGTGGCGACGGACGGCGTACCGCTCGTCGGCGGAGCGCGCCGGAACGAGCGAGGCCGCGACGCCGTCCAGCACCTCATCCTTCGCCACCTCCGCCAATGCCCGGCCGCGCAGGGCGTCGGTCACGGCGGTCACCGACGTGGGGACGTCCGCGGCGGCGCCGAGCCAGATATCCGCCCGGGAAACCCGACCCCCCTCGAACGAGACGAGCGCGACCGCGAGGGAGTCGCTGAACTCGCCCGGCTTCCTGCATGTCTTGTGGTAGCCCCATCGGGTACCGGGTGGGGGCCTCGGCACGTACACCGACGTCAGGAACTCCGTGTCGCCGAGAGCGTTCATGAAGAAGCCCTCGGCGAACGACCGCGCCGGGATCTCCCGCGTACCGCCGGAGAGTGAGCGGGCCGTGAACGTCGCGCCCAGCGCCGCCATCACGACCGGCCACTCGGCGGACGGGTCCGCGTGTGCGAGGCTGCCGCCGAGTGTCCCGCGGTTGCGGATCGCGCGGTAGCCGATCCCGGCCGCGACGGCAGGCATCAGGCCACCCGTCAGATCGGGCGTACGGCCGTCCTCGACAGCGCTGTGGACGACACCCGCTGCATAGCGGCAGCCCCCGGAGTCCTCCTCACTCGCTCCCAAGCCCGCGACACGGCCGACGTCCACGAGCACCTCGGGCACCGCCAGCCGCAGGGCCATCAGCGGGAGGAGGCTCTGCCCACCGGCGAGGATCTTGGCCTCGTCGCCGTGCTCGTCGAGTACCCCAAGCACCTGGTCGACGGTCTCCGGCGCCGCGTACCCGAACGGCGCCGGCTTCATGAGGCCACCCGTTCGTGTTCGGGTGCGCGGGCCGCAGCGTCGAGCGCCCGCCACACCCGCGCCGGGGTGATCGGCGTGAACGTGATCGCGACGCCGAACGGGCGGAGCGCGTCCGTCACCGCGTTCGCGATCGCGGCGGGAG
>JBOHCT010000134.1:0-12112 GCA_050699055.1 Streptosporangiaceae bacterium
ACACTCCCTATATGCCCAGCAACCCCATATTGGGTACCTCCCTAGGAGCCGCACCCGAAGGCGATGATGGGGACGTGCTCGTACGCGTCTGGCGCCCGCGGCGGCCGGTGAGCGTTGCTCTGGTTCTCGCCCCTCACTGGCGCGGTCGCGGCGACCCTACGCACCAGGTCACTCCGGATGGAGCCTACTGGCGTACCTGCCGTACCCCGGACGGTCCTGGCACCCTGCGACTCGCGACGTGCCCGGCCGAAGGCTCCGTCGAGGGCCGAGCGTGGGGACCGGGGGCGTCGCATGTGCTCGAGTCCTTGCCCGCGCTCCTCGGCGCCGACGACGACGCGGGCGGCTTCGCGCCGTGCCATGCCCTGCTCCGCCGTACCGCCGCGAGGCTCCCGGGACTGCGCATCGGCAGGACGGGGAGGGTCCTCGAGGCGCTTGTCCCTGCCGCCTTGGAGCAGAAGGTGACTGGCACCGAGGCGCGACGGGCCTGGCGGACACTGCTGCGCTGGTACGGCGACCCCGCCCCAGGCCCCGCGCCGGAGCGGATGCGGGTCGTGCCGGCGGCCAGGACATGGGCGGCGATTCCCACGTGGGACTGGCATCGGGCCGGAGTGGATGGCCGGCGCGCCCGTACGGTGGTGGCCGCCGCCCGAGCCGTGGGCCGGCTGGAAGAGACCCTGACGATGGCGCCGGAGGACGCGCGACGGCGACTTCGGGCGCTTCCAGGGGTCGGGGAGTGGACGGCCGCCGAGGTGCGGCAGCGTGCCCACGGCGATACCGACGCTGTGTCGGTGGGTGACTACCACCTGCCGGGATTGGTCGGCATGGCGCTCGCCGGGCGGCCGGTCGACGACGACGGTATGCTCGACCTTCTGGCGCCGTACGCCGGACAGCGCCATCGCGCGACCCGCCTGGTCGAGCTCTCCGGGGTGCGCGTGCCCCGCCGTGGCCCTCGGATGGCCCCCCGCGACTACCGCGCCATCTGACCGGCGTATGGCGGCCGTCGAATCCGCCTGGCGACGTGCCGTCCTGCCAGGGCAAGCGTCTGCTGCGGAGAACAGTTCCGCGGTATCCGTTGTGTTCCGCTTACCGTTAGTGGTAGCTTACGCTTATGCCTGATGCTGCCGCAGTGCTCGACGCGCTTGGTGACCCGACCCGGCGCTCGATCCTTGAACGGCTGACGCTCGGGCCGCAGCCTGTCGGTGTCCTGGCTGAACAACTACCGATCTCCCGGCCCGCGGTGTCGCAGCACCTGCGTGTGCTCAAAGAGGCCGAGCTTGTCAGCGAGGCGGTCGCTGGCACACGCCACCTCTACCGCATCAATCGCTCAGGCCTGCGGGCCGTACACGACTACCTCGACCGGTTCTGGGGCACCGCCCTGGACAACTTCGCGGTGCTGGGCGAGCAGCAGGCCGCGGCCGACGCAGTCACCGAAGCTGAAGGCGCGCTCGACCGCCCCGACTCCATCTGATGCCAGCCTTCGATCCATGCCACCGAGGGGGTGGTGAACTGTTGGGCGTGTCGTCGGCGTCTATCAGCGAGTGTGTGTTCGTATTGCCCCGTGAGGCTTCGTGAGTGGGCGGCGCGGGAGGGCGTGCATTACCAGACGGCGTGGCGCTGGTGGCGCGACGGGACACTGCCGGTCCCTGCGCGTCAGACCGAGACGGGCACGATCTTGGTGGACGTTCCCCGCGAGGACACCGTCTCCGGCCTGGTGGTGGTGTACGCGCGGGTGTCCTGACACGACCAGCGCGCCGACCGGGACCGGCAGGTGGCGCGGCTGAGCCAGTGGGCCACTACTCAGGGCCACACGGTGGGGCAGGTAGTGACCGAGGTCGGGTCCGGGCTGAACGGCAAGAGGCCCAAGTTGCGGCGCATCCTGTCGGACGCGTCTGCCACGGTGATCGTCGTGGAGCACCGGGACCGGCTCGCCCGGTTCGGGGTCGAGCACCTGGAAGCGGCGCTGTCCGCGCAGGGACGCCGGGTCGTGGTCGCTGCTCCGGGCGAGACGACCAATGATCTGGTGCGGGACATGATCGACGTACTCACCGGCATGTGCGCCGGCCTGTACGGGTGGCGCGGAGCCCGTAACCGCGCGATGCGGGCAGTCACCGCCACCAAGCCAGACGCGGCCGAGGAGCGGGTCGATGCGCAGGTTTGAGGTGCCCGAGGGTTGGGTGGCGCAGGCGTACAAGTTCGCGCTCGACCCCACCCCGACTCAGGGACGTGAGCTGGCCGCGCATGCGGGTGCGGCGAGGTTCGCGTTCAACCACATGCTCGCCCACGTCAAGGCCGTGATGGGCCAACGGGCGGCCGCCATCGCCGACGTCGTGATCGAACCGCGGGTCGGAGGCCGCTGGTTTGAACGCGGCGTCGACGGCTCGGAGTGCGACTGGGGCCGAGTCTCGGTGTGGGAACCCCCCGGGCTGGTCATCCTGCTGTGGCAGATCGGCGTCGACTGGAGGATGCACCCCGACTTCGAGACCGAGGTCGAATTGCGCTTCACCGATGACGGCCCCGGACGTACCCGTCTCGATCTGGCCCACCGACACCTGGAACGCTACGGCGAGGCGGCCGAGGGCATGCGCTCGGTGTTCGACTCGCCCGAAGGCTGGGCGGGCATCCTGACCCGCTTCGCCGAGCTTGCCACCAACTCTGCGACCGGCAAGAGCTAACGCTCTGCCACCCCACCCCCGCAGGCCACGATCGAGAGAGGACACCCGTCATGGACGTGACAGGCTGGGCCCGCGACGAGCGAACCGACAGCACCGTGGATGCCTACCGGCGAGCGCGGGACGACTTCGACGCGGTGCTCGCGGCGGTCTCGCCCGACCGGTGGGATACGCCCTCGGCATGCGAACACTGGACGGTGCGCGACGTCGCCGGGCACGTGATCTGGGGTCAGGAGCTCGTGCGCCATCTCGCGGCGGGGGAGGAATACACCTCACGGACTGGGGCGCCAGGAGCAGAGCACCCGGGTCGCATCGTGGGCAACGATCCGCGGGCGCTGATCGGAGATGCCATGGACCTGAGGCGCTTGGCGCAGGAGGAGCGGTCGTGTCGCATCGCTTCCGCCCTCGGCTCTCGAGCCGTTGGTCAGCGGGTGACGATCGCTCCGCTCGGGTCGGGCGCGGGCTGTGGGTCCAGCGGGCCGAGCGGGTGGCCGACCACGATCGTGGCGAGGGGCTCCCATTCGGCGGGGAGGTCGAGAGCCCGACGGATGACGTCCGCGCCGCCCGAGGGTGCGGCGAGCCATGCAGAACCGAGACCCTCGACGGTGAGTGCCACGAGGAGGTTCTCCACGGCCGCACCCATGGCAAGGAGGGACGTGTCGCGTGCCTTACCTGTACCAGCGTCCACGACGCACGCGACGACGATCGTGGGAGCCGTGTCCGGGGCCCGGCCCGTCGCCTCGCGCAGGCGGGCGCGTGCCGCTGCCGACTCAACGAGGACGAACCGCCACGGCCTGGGGTCGGGCACGTGGGGCGCGGTCAGCGCGGCCGCGACGGCCCGGCGGACCGCCGCTGGGTGGACAGGCTCACGGGAGAACTCCACGACCGTGTGTCGCGCCAGCAGGACGTCGCCGGAGCCGTACCTGAACATGTCGTCGCCGGCCGGGCGTACGAGCGGCCGGACTCCCCCGCCGTCGGCCTCGGAGACGAGATCGCCGAGCCCACGTACGACGGCGGCGGGCAGCCCGCCGAGCTTGCCTTTGGCCAGGTCGGCCGCCCCAGCCAGCTCATCGGCGGCGGCGGTCACGGTCACCTCGAGCGGATTGCCGTACGGATCGCGCCTTCCTCGGTAGTCCTGGAGTGCCCGCACCCCCGCGGCCCCGACGGCGACGTCGGTGAGCCCCTCACGCCAAGGCCGCCCGAACGTGTCAGACACGATCACCCCCACCTGCACCCGGAGGCGGTCTCGCAGGCCGGCGCGGATCCGCCGGGCCGAGAGGTCAGGATCCAAGGGCAGCAGGACGATCGTTCCCTGCTCCGTGTTGGAGCCGTCGACACCTGCCGCCGCGAGGACGAAGCCGTGCCGAGTCTGCACGATGCGCGTACGGCCGCGGCGGGCGACGAGGCGTACGCTCTCCGAGTCGATCGCGGTCTCGCGGTCGCCGTGCACGACCCGACCCTCGGCCTTGCTCACGATCTTCGAGGTCACGACCAGGATGTCGCCGTCACGAAGCCGGGGTTCGCGATCGGCGAGGAGCATGGCGAGATCATCGCCGGGGGCCACCTCGGGAAGGCCCGCGACCCCCCAGAGTTCCAGCCGCGCCGCGGTCATCGCTCTCGGAGCTCGTCGGCCAGGTCGAGGGCCGCACGCGCGATCGCGGCCGCGCTCTCGACATCGCGCATGTACAGCGGGAGCGCGCGTATGGTGATCCCCTCGATACTGTTACCGAGACTGGCCCCGGGTGTGTCGCCGGCGTCGCTTTCGTCGACGAGCCAGCCGTCGAGGAGGCGCGGACCGTACAACGCAGCCACCGCTCGGGCGCTGGTCTCGACACCGATCGCGGTGAGACAGGCGTCGGCCATGCCACGTACGGGGGCGCCGCCGATGATCGGAGAGACCCCCACGACGGTCTTGTCCTCGACGGCGGCGCGGATGCCCGGTACCGCGAGGATCGTGCCGATGCTCACGACCGGGTTCGAGGGTGGGAGCAGGACGGCATCGGCCGCATCGATCGCCTCCAGGACGTCGGGCGCGGGCTTGGCGTCCTCGGCGCCGACCGCGACGATCTCCTTCGCGGGCACGTCGGCATGCAGCCGGACCCACCACTCCTGGAAGTGGATCGCCCGCCGACCCCCGCTGCCGTCGACGGCATTGTCGTCCGCGATCACGACGTGGGTCTCCACGCGGTCGTCGGTCATCGGCAGTAGGCGTACGCGCGGTCGCCAACGCTCACACAGGGCCTCGGTCACGGCCGACAGCGGATATCCGCTGTCGAGCATGTGGGTGCGAACGACGTGGGTCGCGATGTCGCGGTCGCCGAGCGTGAACCACCGCGGCCGCACGTCGTAGGCGGCGAGCTCGTCCGCGACCGAGAACGTCTCGTCGGCCCTGCCCCAGCCCTGCCCCTCGTGGATGCCCCCGCCGAGCGTGTACATCACGGTGTCGAGATCGGGACAGACGCGCAGGCCGTACAGCGTGATGTCGTCGCCGGTGTTACCGATCACGGTGATGTCGACGTCAGGGGCGGCGCGCCGGAGCCCACGCAGGAAACGCGCGCCCCCGACACCCCCGGCCAAGGCCACGATCCGCATCGTTCCAGTCTGGCAGCCGGGCCCGCGGGTGACCGGTGCGGGCGGTATGTTCACCGCCCGGCGTGGCGCGCTCGCGTTCGGTAGTACACACCGCTAACATCTGCGGACTTGACGCGAGGGGGAGCACGCGCGTGTAATTTCAACCATGTTGTTCCCGGTCTGAACACGATCCGGGAGCGACAGACAAAGGGGGATCAAGGTCGAGGGAGGTGCGCTGTGAGCGAGGTCTTCCCGCTAGCGCACAGGTTTGCCGAAGACCTGTACTGGCAGGAGCGCGCCCTGTGCGCGCAGACCGATCCGGAGGCGTTCTTCCCGGAGAAGGGCGGCTCGACGAGAGAGGCCAAGAAGGTCTGCAGAGCGTGTGAGGTTCAGGGGGAGTGTCTGGAGTACGCGCTGGCCAATGACGAGCGGTTCGGCATCTGGGGCGGCATGTCCGAGCGGGAGCGCCGTCGGCTCAGACGAGAGGCGGGCTGAGCGGCCGTTGACGCGGGGGTGGCGACCAGACCATCCCATCCTCTCGCCATCGGGTGCTTGCCGTGTGTTATGCGCGGTGATTCGGGGTGCCGTACCTGGCCAGGCCCAATTCTCGCGTCCGCCGGAAGGGCCATGCGGGTTCGCGTATGGTAGTCAGCCGTGTCGATCCTGACACATTCCACCCATCCATCCGTCTCACCCCGCAGACAACGCCTTGACGCCTGATGTCCCATCCGCCCGCCACGTCGTCACAGCGGTGCTCGTGGCGCACGACGGCGCGCGCTGGCTGCCTGACACGCTGAGCGCCTTGCAGGAGCAGACCCGCCCGGTCGATCGGGTCATCGCCGTGGACAACGGCAGCCGCGACCGCAGCACGGCCATGCTCGTGGACGCGCTCGGGGCCGACAGCGTGTTGACGCTGCCCAGGAAGACCGCGTACGGCGCGGCGGTCGCCGAGGCGCTGCGCCACCCGACCGCCGCCATTCCCGTCCAGTGGGGCGTCGCGACGATCGAGTGGGTCTGGCTCGTCCACGACGACTCCGCCCCCGCCGCGGGCGTGCTCGAGCGGATGCTGGCCGCGGCCGACGACAACCGCTTCGCCGGCATCCTCGGGCCCAAACAGCGCGACTGGCTGCACCGCCGACGGTTGGTCGAGGTGGGCGTCACCATCGACGGCGCCGGGCGGCGCGAGACGGGGCTCGAACCCCGCGAGGTCGACCAGGGCCAGCACGACAGCACGCGCGAGGTCCTCGCCGTGAGTACGGCCGGTATGCTCGTGCGCCGCGACGTCTGGGACGCCCTCGGGGGCCTTGATCCCGCTTTGCCGCTGTTCCGCGACGACGTCGACCTCGGCTGGCGGGCCAACGCGGCCGGGCACCGGGTGATCGTCGTGCCCGACGCGGTGATGTTCCACGCCGAGGCCTCGGCCAGGCGGCGGCGGCGCATCGCGGTGGCGAGTGAGCCGCCGCGACGTCTTGACCGGCGCAACGCGCTGTTCGTGGTGCTCGCCAACGTCCCCCCGGCCGCGATGTTGTTGGGGATCGTCCGCAACTTCTTCGGCGCCTGGCTCCGCGCGGCGGTCTTCCTGCTCGCCAAGCAGCCCGGTGATGCGTGGGACGAGCTGCTCGCTTATGCCTCGGTGGTATGCCGACCGTGGCGGCTGGCCAAGGCCCGCCGCACCCGTCGGCGATCACGGCGCCGCGCGTATCACACGCTGCGCAAGCTCATGCCGCCGCGATGGCACCAGCTGCGTCGGATGTACGACATGCTCGTCGGCTTCGCGTCGGGCGAGGGCCCGGTCGACTCCGCGGGCAGCCACCATGCCGCGGGACCGATCGTCGAGCAGGCGGAGCCGATCCCCGTTGAGGCGGGGATCGTGCGCCGGGTCCTTTCGAAACCCGGCGTCCTCGTCACGCTGGCGTTGCTGCTCGTCGCGCTGATCGCGGAACGCGGTCTGTTCGGTGCCGGCCGGCTGGGCGGCGGTGCGCTGCTGCCCGTCTGGGGCGGGGCCAGCGACCTGTGGGCGGAATACGCGAGCGGCTGGCACGCTGTCGGGCTCGGCAGCCCCGCGTCCGCCCCTCCCTGGGTCGCGGTCATCGCCGTGCTCGCCACTGTCCTACTCGGCAAGACGTGGCTCGCCGTCCAGGTGATCCTGCTGGGTTGTGTGCCGCTCGCCGGCGCGGCCGCTTACGTCGCCGCGGCCCGTCTCACGGGAAGCATCCCCGTGCGCCTCTGGGCGAGTGTGACGTACGCCCTGCTCCCCGTCGCGACCGGCGTCGTCGCCGCGGGCCGCATCGGTACAGCGGTCGCGTTCATCCTGCTTCCGTTGCTCGCCGTCGTCGGCGTTGCCACGGTGCGTGAGGCGCCTCGGCGAGCGATGCGCGCCGCGTGGGGGGCCGGGCTGTTGCTCGCTGTGATGAGCGCGTTCGTCCCCCTCGTGTGGCTGCTGGCCCTGGTGGTCGGCGTCGGGGCGTACGGGTGGCGACGGGGCGCTCGGCGAGGGCTCGGACGCCGAGTCCTCATCGTCCTGGCCACACCGCTGGTCTTGATGCTGCCCTGGACGGCATGGCTGTTCGAGCACCCGTCCGCCTTCGTACAGGAGGCCGGTCTGGCCAGGCCCGACCTCGTCCAGCCCGCCCTTGGCCCGCTCTCGATACTGGCCCTGCACCCCGGCGGTCCCGGCATGCCCCCCCTGTGGGTCTCGGTGGGGCTCGTTCTGGTCGCCCTGGTCGCGCTCGTCCTCGGGAGGCGCCGCGGGCTCGTGGTCGCGGGCTGGTGCCTCACGTTGTTCGGCCTGGCGGTGAGCGTCCTGGAGAGCAGGCTGACCACGTCGGGCGGCGAGGGGCTGCCCGCGTGGCCTGGCCTGCCGATGGCCATCGCCGGGGCTGGGCTCGTCGTCGCCGTGGTCGCGGGCTTTGGCCGCTGGAGCCGTCCGGGGAAGCGCTCGGGCGCGGCCGCCCTCACCGCCGTGGCCTGCTCCACCCCGCTGCTCGCCGCAGGCATATGGTCCTACAGCTCCGTGACCGGCCCCTTCGATCGCGACAACCCCTCTGTGGTCCCCGCCTTCGTCGCCGCTCAGGGCACGAGTCACTTCCGTGCGCGGACCCTCGTACTGCGCCGATCCGGTGACGGGTCTGTGACGTACGCCGTGCTCCGCGGCGAGGGCCCGCTGCTCGGCGAAGCGGAGACGCAGGCGCCGCCGCGGGCGAGGCGACACCTCGATGGCGTCGTCGCAGGGCTCGCGTCTGGGCACGGCGGCCGCGAGGCGTCGGAGCTCGCGTCGTACGGCGTCGGTTATGTGATCGTGCCGATGTCGGCGGATGGCTCACTGCTGCGCAAGCTCGACTCCGTGCCCGGTATCAGTCGGATCAGCGTGACCGACGAGGCCGCCTTGTGGCGGATCACGCGGCCCGCCGCGCGGCTGCGCATTCAGGATGGGACGCAGACCACTCCGCTGCGCTCGGGTGTGGTGGGCGCCGACGCGAGGATCCCTGGCGGCAGTGCTGGTAACAGTTCTGGTGAGGACGCTGGTCGGAAGCTCGTCCTCGCCGAACCGACCGACAGCGGCTGGCAGGCCAGCCTGAACGGTCGGCCCCTGCGGCCGCTGGTCGTAGACGGCTGGGAGCAGGGATTCGCGTTGCCCGCGGGCGGCGGGGATCTCCAGCTCAGCTACGACGCGAGCGGCCGCCACCGGTGGGTGGCGATCGAGGGGTTGCTGACCTTCGTCGTGCTCGTGCTTGCCCTGCCCGGCGGACGGCAGGAGGACGAGGAGGAACCACCCTCGCGCCGTGAGCGTCGCCGTGCGCGCAGGGGGCCGCGCCGCGCGCGGGGGCATCGGGCGACGAAACCGACACCCTCGCCCACGGGCTCGCATGCCAGGGGAGCGAGTCGATGACCCGCTTCCTCGACAACCCCGTCGCGCCGCTCGCCACGATTCTGGCCGCGCTGGTGCTGGTCCTCGGCGTCGCACAGATCACCCGACCGGACGAGCATGCCCACGCCGCCGGTCCCGAGATGACCCGGGCGCCGGTCGAGTCCGCGCTCAAGGTCTGCCCCGAACCGTCGCTCGCCCGAGTGTCGCTTGCCACCCCGCCCGGAGACAGCGGAGGAGACACCGAGGGAGACAGTGCAGGAGACAGTGCCGAGATCGAGACGCTGGGCCGTGACCGGGTCGATCGCGTGCAGAAGCGCGGTCAGGTGTGGGTACACGACTTCGGGGACAAGGCGGAGCCCCTCGTCGTACGCGCGTCAGGGGATCTCGCGGCCGGCTTGGAGGTAGAGCAGACGAGCGTCACCTCGGGCGGCGTGTCCGGCGTGCGGTGCGTGTCTCCCACGACAGGCTCCTGGTTCCTCGGCGACGCCGTGGACTTCGGGCGGACGACCAAGCTGTCCCTTACCGACGTCGACGACACGGCGGCGTCTGTGAACGTGGATGTGTATGGCCAGCAAGGACTCATCACCGCCATGGGCAGTCGGGGCATCACGGTGCAGCCGCACCGCCAGAAGGTCATCGGGCTCGACACGTTCGCCGGCGACACGCGGGTGGCTGCCATCCACGTTTCCACCACGATGGGGCGGGTGGCCGCGGCGATCCACACCCGGTCGAGCGGGGGCGACTGGTCGGGCACCGACTGGCTGCCACCCACCCAGCCGCCCGCGCGAGAGCAGGTGATACCGGGTCTACCCAAAGGCCACGGTGATCGCCGGCTGCTCATCGTCGCGCCGGGGGATGTCGACGCGACCGCGAAGATCCGGCTGGTGACGGGCGAGGGCACCTACGCGCCCCGCAGCCAGCGGGGGGTGGACGTGCCTGCGGACTCGGTCGAGAGCGTCAGTCTCGGCGACGAGCTGAACGGTCGGGCGGCCGCCGTCAGGATCTCGTCGTCCGTACCCGTGACGGCGGCGGTGACCCTATCGGACGGAAAGGACCTCGCCTACGTCCCCGCGGCTCCGCCACTCGACCAGAGCGCGGTGGTGAGCGGCAACCGCTCGGGGAACGGTGCTACCAGCACCCTCCTGTTGTCTGCGCCGCGGGACAAAGCGCGCGTGCGGGTCACCACGATCGGCCGCGACGGCACCAATGGCAAGTCCACGATCGTCAAGGTGCCGGGCAGCCGCACGGACTCGACCACTCTCACCCGCCCTCCGCACACCTCGGGGACGTTCGGCGCGATCGTCACGCCTCTTGACGGGAGTGTCGTGTATGGCGCACGGATGATCTCCGTCGGAGATCGTGCCAGCCGCCGCATGACGGTACTGCCGCTCAGGCCCTCCCCAACCTCGGTCAGCCAGCCGAACGCCGAGAGCTCGCTCGCCGCGGCCGTTCCCAGCACCCAGCACTAGTGTCCTGCGCCAGAAATCTTGGCGACATATTTAGCGAGTGAGTCCAGAATCTCTTCAGCGGTCTTGGTCCACACGAACGGTCGTGGGTTGTCGTTCCAGTTTTCGATCCAGGTACGGATGTCGGCTTCCGGCGCCTGCACGCTCTTGTGGACTCCGCGGCGGATCATCTGGTCGGTGAGGAACCCGAACCATCGTTCTACCTGGTTGATCCACGACGAGCCGGTCGGCGTGAAGTGCAGGTGGAAGCGGGGGTGCCTGGCCAGCCACTGCTGGATGGCGGGGGTCTTGTGGGTGGCGAGGTTGTCGCAGACGAGGTGGATGTCCAGGTCTGCTGGCACGTTCTTGTCGATCCTGGCCAAGAACTTCTTGAACTCCACGGCGCGGTGGCGGCGGTGCAGCGAGCTGATGACGGTGCCGTCTTCGATGTTGAATGCGGCGAAGAGGCTGGTGGTCCCGTGGCGGGCGTAGTCGTGGCTGCGGCGCTCGGGCATGCCGGGCATCATCGGCAGCACCGGCTGAGACCTGTCGAGGGCCTGTGTCCCGGACTTCTCGTCCACGCACAGCACCACCGCCTTGTCCGGCGGGTCGTGGTAGAGGCCGACGACGTCGACGACCTTCTCCACGAACAGCGGGTCCGCGGGCAGCTTGAACCCGTCGCTGATGTGCGGCTTGAGGTCGAACTTCTTCCAGATCCGCCCGATCGTGGACTTCGACAGGCCGCTACGGGCCGCCATCGAGGCCCGCGACCAGTGCGTGGCGTCGGCGGGAGTCTCCTCCAGGGTCGCCGTCACGACGTCTTCGACCTGGTCCAGCAGGATCGACGGCGGCCGGCCCGGCCGCGGCTCGTCACTCAACCCGTCCAGGCGCCCGGCGATGAACCGGCGCCGCCACCGGCCCACCGTTCCCTCACTGACCCGCAGCTCGGCCGCGGCCTGCTTGTTGCTCAGCCCCCGCGCGCACGCCAGCACGATCCGCGCCCGCAGCGCCACAGCCTGCGCGGACGTGGCCCGCCGCGCCCACCGAGTGAGCTGGTCCCGCTCAGCATCGGAAAGCTCCAGCCCGGCCTTCGGCCGCCCGAGCCGCTCGCCGTCGGTCAACCCCGCCAGCCCCGCCTCGCAGAACCGGCGACGCCACTTGCCCACCATCACCACCGTCACACCCAGATCGGCCGCGACCCGCTCGTTCACCCCACCCGGCTCCGCGCACGCCAACACGATCCGCGCCCGCCACCCACACCGACCCGGCTCGCGCGACCAGGCGACAAGCCGCTCACGGTCCTCCTCGGCCAGCGTCAGGCTGGCAGCCCTACCACCCATACCATCAACGATAACCACTTATCTACAGGATTTCTGGCGCAGGACACTAGTGTCGCGTGTCGGAAGTCTTCTTCACCCTGGCGGTGCCCAGGCGGCGCCTCGCTTCGCTGTCGTCAGTCGACGCAGGGCCCACCGCGCCTCCTTCCTCCGCCTGGCGATCCATCCGCCTGGACCGCCGCCACTGGCAAAGGACCTCCGACACGCGACACTAGGGTGTGT